>DASRDY010000321.1:0-76425 GCA_035652355.1 Blastocatellia bacterium | reverse complement strand
AGATAACGTACCGCGTATTGTGTTAATGGCAAACGCGACCTTTGCTGACGCCGCCGTTTTAAAGACTACCAGTCGGTCCCCCGAGGCCAGCGCTGGCGCGTTGATTTGCTCAAATGGGTTTTGAGTGCCGTTCTGAATATTGGTTGAAGACGCCTTTACTGTTCCGGTAGAACTGACGAGAAACAGATCATAGTCGTCTGTCGCTGCTCCGGCCGGATCGGCCCAGTTCAATGTGTAGGCTTGACCGGCAGCGGTGATAATATCTCCATTTGTACCGCTGAAATTGTGAATTGTTCCAGTCTTGGTGCCTCCGGGAAAAGTGAATGCCGGTGAGCCTGTATCATCGAAATCGCCTTCAAAATATCCCGCGGTATTCTTTGTAACATTGCCTTCGTTTCCGGCTGAAGAAAAATACAGGGCGCCGGCCGTCGTGACCGTGTTGACGGCTTGTGCCACGATACCATCCTGGAAAGGAGATTCGTCAAAATAAAATACGTCATCGATAATGATGTCGCAGTTGTTCGGGGCATTTCTCAGTGCCTGAATGTTGGCGGCGAAGCCAGCCTCACTGACGTCTGCTGTTGCGAAAAATAACTGAGCTTTCGGTGCCAGGTCATGGACGATCTGCAGCATCGCTCGACCTTCGTCTGAGCCTGCTGAGGCTATGTCCTGAACTACTGTCACTGGAGTCAAGTTACCAAGCGGGTTACCTGGCCCGGGGAGATTACCACTGGCCACGTCGGCAGCTGCGCCTCCCTGATTGTTAAAACTGTCGGACAGGACGCCGATTCTTACGCCTGAGCCGGAATAACCAAAAGTATTACGAAGATCGTCTGCACGATGCGCCCGATCACCTTGGGAATTGATGGTGCCTGTGAAAAAGGGAGCCGCGACCGCAGATTTCGCCAGCGCTTTGGTCAACTGCTGGCGAACATTGGCGGCCCGTTCGGCAAACGATGGTCGATTGCCTCCGAGTACAGTGTGATTTGGCGCGATTACTGGTCCAGCCGGTCTGTTTTTGCCAGGCATCCCGCTGGTAATTGAGCGTACCGCCAACTGAACGAATTTGACGTCGGCTAGTCCAGCAATCAGTTCCATCTGCGAGAGATCAGCCTTGGCCCTGATCGTGTTGTATTCGAATGATGGATATATGACGGTTACACCCATGGTTTCCAGGTCAGTGACCAGGGCATCGCTGACGGTTGCATCAATGTCGATCAGCACAGCACCTGCATCGTCAGCGTGAGTGTCGATTGCCTCAAGGTTAACGCCTGCGGCCATCTGCTCGCCGCGCGAAGTCTTCACCGCCTGCAGTAGCTGCGAGTCGATCTTCATCTGATTTGGCGTTCGCGACGTTTTCTCAGCTTCCAGTGCCACGATCTGCGAGACGGTGTCCGGAGTTATCGAGCTCTGAGCTACTGCTCCGGATTGGCCGCCACCCCTGGTCGCGCCGCGGCTTTGAGAACTCTTGAGACTAAAGAAGCTCTTAATCCTGTTACCGCTGGTTGAGTATGCCAGGGGACCGATTGCCAGAGTTGCCAGTGCAATATAAATTGCCAGTCTAACGAGGGACCGTCGTTTATTCGTTTTTTTCACAATTTTCTCTTTCGTTGTTTCGATCTTTCTTCTACCGGGCCAAGTGGATACTGGTATACACCCAGAGGGACATCATCACTTGGTGCTGTGCAAGATACTTGTCCCGCAACATTCGCGGGACTTTCTGAACCAGATCAGCTAAATGGGTAGTCCGTACGCTCCTGACTCGTCTCACCAGACATGTCTGATTCAAGGCGAATCTTCGCCCAGAACCTGTTCCCTTGCATTCCCGAACCAGTCGGAATCACAAACCACGCCTAAGAAAGCACCGCTGTAAGTCGCGGCGATGCCGATCAAGCGTTAGTCATCCCCAGACGGGCAGATACAAGTCGAACTGCTCGACACTCGGAGCCGAAGATTTTGCTACGGAACTACAGAAGCGAATCTTAATGAGAACGGCGCTAATGTTAACATCAGCGCTTTTAATGTCAATTCGAAACTTGAGGAAACTGGCCGGATAATTTTGCGGACGGTGTAGGACGGCGCGCGACCGACGCGAGAGTTAACAAGATTAAGGCTTACACTGTGGAAATCGCGATGTGCGGAAAACCAAGCCGAACTATTCGTATCGCAGCGCCGTCATCGGGTCCACTTTGGTTGCTCGACGCGCGGGGATATAACAGGCCAAAAGACCCACCAAAACCAGTAATGCCATAGCAACCAACATGGAAGACAGATCGATAGAGGATACGCCATAAAGAACATTTGAGAGCAAACGCGCCAGGATAAGCGCGCAAGAGAGTCCCACCGCGATGCCGATCAACACAACCGTCATCGCCTGTTTAGCGACGAGTCGTACAACATCGACGGCACCTGCGCCCAAAGCCATTCGAATACCAATTTCCTTAATTCGCTGGCTGATATTAAACGCCAAAACTCCATAAAGTCCGATCGCGCTCATGAACAGGGCAATCACACTGGAGCAGCTTAAGACGGTACTCGCCATCAGAACAGGGCGATAAACGCCGTCGACTTGCACGGTCATTGGCATATCCTCAGTTATTGGTAAGTCTGGATCAACCTTCATAATTTCCTGGCGCAAGAGAGGAAGCATAGCTTGAGGATCGCCGTTAACTCGTACCACCATTCGCGAATCTACCTGCTGCTTATTCTGCCAGTATGGTACGTATAGGAACGGAGTTGGACTCTCCAGCGCATTATGCAGACGAGCATCTTTGAAAACGCCAACTACCTGATACGGTTTGTCGTCAATGACCAGCGTACTCCCGATCCGGGAACCATCCGGCCACATCTTTTTCGCTAAAGTCTCATTGATAATAGTTACCTTGGGCGAATCTGGCCGATCGCTGTCATTGAACTCTCTACCTTGCACCAACGGGATTTTTAACGTTTCCAGGAAGCGCGGCGCTATTTCTTGATAATCTACCTGGAGATCATCTTCACTCCGGTTCGAAGTTTGCACGGGCCGCCTGACTCGGACTTGACCGCCTCCCGCCCAGGCGAGCCCCACGCCTTTAGCAAGGCTCACTGATTGAACGCCGGGCATTGCTTTCAGTCTGCGAACTACTTCGCGGGTGTAAGCCTGAGCTTTCGGTGGATCATAACGCATCAACCGCGGACGAAGTCTCATCAGTGCCACATGCTCAGGATCAAAGTTGAACCCTTTTTGAATGTGGGCGGAACTTCGCAGCAGCAGTCCTGCTGATACCAGCATCGCAAGCGATAGAGCAACCTGCGCAATAACAAGAGCGCTGCGCAGGTTGCCGTCGTGCGGAGTCAGAGATGCGGCATCGCCCTTCAGAACATTGGCGATGTCATGTTTTGTGCCCTGAATGGCGGGAATCAATCCGAACATTAATCCAGTAAGCGCCGAAATGACGAATGAGAAAAGCATGACGCGCCAATCGATGCTCAAATCATAGAATTGACGATAGCCTTCGGCGTCGATTGAATAGAAGCGCGTGAACATCGTCGCTTTTGCCCAGAGCGAAAGTGTGAATCCTGTCAAACCTCCAAGCAGAGCGAGCATCAGGCTTTCGGTCAACAACTGCCGTGCTATCCGGCCGCGGCTCGCACCGAGCGAAAGGCGAACAGCAATCTCTTTTCTCCTCGCCGTACCTCGCGCGAGTAATAAGCCGGCGATGTTGATGCAGCCGATCAGCAAAAGGAGACCAGCGACGCTCATAAGAAGGCGCATTTGATTGGCCATCTCGTCTCTATCCTGAGGGCGAACACCAATGGCCTTGGTGAGTGTGATGCCGCGATCTTTATTGTTTTCGGGGTATAGCGAGGCAAGCTGTGCCGCAATGGTTGCCATTTCGGCTTTTGCATCTTCGAGTTTGTGCCCAGGAGCGAGTCTGCCAATGATGTTCAATGGTGAGCAATCAACCTCAAACGCATCGCACCATCGGTATCCGACCTTCAACATCATACTGGGAATCCAGATATGATTAGGGACGCCGACCCTGACACCGTGAAAGTTATCGGGTAATACACCGACTATTTGAAAATCGGTTCCGTTTATTCGGATCTGTTTATTAAGTACGGCTGGATCACCGTCAAAGCGCCTTTTCCACATCTCATAGCTGATTACAGCAACGGGATTCCGATCAGGAACGGCATCTTCTTCTGGTAGGAACAGACGTCCGATTAGCGGTTGAACTCCCAGCATCGGGAAATAGTTTGCCGACACTACTGAGCCCTGCTCCTCTTTGGAAGTTCCGTCTGTGACAACGTTCAATGGTGCATAAGAATAATGAGCGGCCAATGATTCAAATGCCTTTGTATGATCCCTAAGATACGCATATTCAGGATAGGAGAAATTGCCGTAACCTCGTTCATTTGCATTCGAATAAACGCTGATTAGCTGATAGGGATCGCGCACGGGAAGAGGCCGATAAAACATTGCATTCACGAAACTGAAAATAGCGGTATTGGCTCCAATTCCCAACCCAAGCGTATTATCGCAATGATGGTAAAAGCGGGTCTTTTTGTCAGTATTCGCAGTCCGTATTTCAGGTCACGAAGAAGCGTTCCCATCGTCCCCTCCCGAATGGTTAATTTATTAATCAATACTTCAGTCGGAACAATTTTGTTGATGAAAGAGTTAAGAACTGGTTGGATACAACAGTCGGGCCATTATGTCCCCATTCTAAAGTGCTGAATATAAATGCGAAATCATCAGATTAATTCAGACGAAAACAAACGAAGTGTTCGCTGGTGGGATTGTCGAATCCCAAATACGCCAATGGCAAGTTTGAAAGAATCGGTTGGTGTCGGCGTTCACTCTTCCAGGGTGAGGCCTGTGTCAATCTGGCAATGCTCAGCCAGTTGATCATCATGCGAACTAACCAAACACTGATAAGCGCGACAAATCTGATTTGAAGCGAAAACTTCCTCACGGACCCGTTCGCTCGACTTTAATCCCCGTGATAATCGAGTTGAATAGGGAATCATCGCGATACGCGGACCAGCTTGGGTCCCAGGCAAACCAATGGCGGTTTTCATTTCCGAGGGCGATCGCGCGGGCCAGCCACTCCAGCGCCGTATCGCGCTCATCCAGCAGCGCATAAGTCGACGCTACCCAATACGCGACATCGTAATCCGCCGCGGCATTCTTGATGACTGGTTCAGTCAATTGAGAGATCGCTTCATCCTTCAGTCCTTGAGCTGCCAAACACATTCCCGCAATTGGCCGCGCTCCGTGCATGTTTGGATCGTGGCTGAGCACGCGTTGAACCAGTGCCGTGGCCATTGTCAGGTCACCTGCATAGAAATGCGCAAGCGACAAACCAGCAAGAACTATCGGGCTGTCTGGTTCTGTAGCGATCAGTTTCTCCAGCGATTGTCTTGCGTTAGCAGGTTGGCCGCGAAATATGGATATCAATGCTCGGTGATACTCTGCGACTGTCTTCACTGGAGGATCAAGCTCAACCAGCCGATCCAAACTTCGCAATGAACTCTCGTATTCGCCATCAAGTCTATTCAATATTGCCTTGACGAAATAGACCACCGCTTCGTTCGGAGCTTGTTTCAGCATTTGCGCGACTTCTGTGCGAGCCTTCGCTTTTTGGCCGCGCCACAGGTACACAAACACCATCAGCATTCGCGCCTCCGCGACGTTCTGATCCAGCGATATTGCTTTTTGAAACGCGGCTTCCGCGCGCTCGTAATCGTCCGCGCCACCAAATCCTTTGAAAACTCGATTGGCGTAACAAGCGCCGAGCCCGCTATAAGAAGGTGCGAATTTGGCATCGAGCGATATAGCCTTTTGGAAATGCGATATTGCCGAGTCGCAATCTTCCTTTGCCAGACTTCTAAAGATGTAACGCCCAAAGAAATCGCGACCACGTAGAAATTCCTGATAGGCGGCGGGATCGCAACTTGTTCCGCTCTCCATGCGATTCTTCTCATCCGGCGTCAACTCCAGCCGCAGCCCGTCTACGATCTTCTGAGCGATTGTGTCCTGCAAACCGATAATATCGTCGGCATCTGCATCTATGCGATCACTCCATAAAATGTTTCCTGACGCGACGTCCAGCAACTGCGTGTTGACGCGGAATCTTGTTCCAGAGTGCATGAAACCTGCGGTCAGAATCGCGCCAACCTGCAACTCCTGGCCGGCTTCGCGTGGATCGACGTTCTTGCCCTGATATTTGTTGATCGTTGACGAAGGACGAACGACCAGAGATCGCAACTGGGCAAGCTCAGTTATAACCGCATCGGCCAGAGCGAACTCGTAAAAGTTCGACTCCGGGTCATTACGCAGATTGCGAAAAGGCAGGATCGCTATGCTGTTTTTTGGTGCTTGGGCGGTTGTTGCTGTTATGTGCTGCTCTGAAATCGACTGATGCGGGAGGCTGGGCGTGCTGTTCGGCGTTTTCGAACTTGCAGCGTTCCGCAGCCATTTGACGGCCCGCGAGACTCGGCCTTGTGACGAAATATGGCGCGGAGTTGTCACGTCCATCAAGCCAAACGTTGCGCTGGCTGG
Source organism: Blastocatellia bacterium (assembly GCA_035652355.1). Taxonomy (GTDB): domain Bacteria; phylum Acidobacteriota; class Blastocatellia; order DASRDY01; family DASRDY01; genus DASRDY01. Next base: position 69,878 of record DASRDY010000321.1, on the reverse strand, counting down.
CGACGATTCCCTGAGAATAGATCGAAGCTCGTCTGCTAATTCAGATATTCTCTGATACCGATCTGCTGGTGATTTTGACAATGCTTTGTCGACGATTTGCTGAAGCTTCGCTGGTATGGTTTCTTTCCTGACATCCGCGATCGGCTTTGGCGTCGAGTTGAGTACGGCCATTCGCGTCTCGATCGAGTTCTTTCCATGAAACGGCCAGGTTCCCGTCAGCATTTCGTAAAGCAATACGCCTGTTGAGAAGACATCGGCACGAGCATCGGCATTCTCGCCGCGAGTTTGCTCCGGCGCTGCATAGGTTGCGGTGCCATACGGCGCGCCGGCATTGCCGACTTCAGTATTATGAATTCCGGCTGATTTGGCGGCATCTTCGTCCAGCAACTTGGCGAGGCCAAAATCCAAAACCTTAACGCGGCCTGAATCGGACACCATTACATTGTGGGCTTTGATATCACGATGCACGATGCCGCGCGAATGAGCTGCGGCAAGCGCGTCGGCGGTCTGGATCGTGATCGACAGAGCGCTTTCCAATTCCAGTGGACGACCTTTAACCAACTCGCGGACTGTGCATCCCTCGATAAATTGCATCGCGATGAAATGCAGCCCGTTCGCTTCATTGAGCTCAAAAATAGTGCAGATATTGGGATGATCGAGAGAAGAGGCAAGCCGCGCTTCGCGTTCGAATCGTTTTAGATTGTTTATGTCCGAAGTTAACGCTGCAGGCAAGACCTTGATAACAACGGTTCTGCCAAGTTTTGTGTCTAATGCCTTGTAAGCGGCGCCTTGACCGCCTTCGCCGAGTTTGGCCTGAATCTGGTAATTGAGGAGACTGGTGCCGATCATAGAAGTCAACTCCGACTGGACCGCGCATCCACTATTCTAACTCGGATTTGTAAACATAAAGTAACACCGAAACCAATCGGTCTCAATAAGAAGAATTCAGAGTATAAGATTCGGCTTGCCTGTCGCCTAAAACAGCGGCCTTAAGGCTGGACTCTGAACATCGAAATCATTGCGATTGAGGCGCTAGATTACGTCTTCAAAGAACGGTTTCAGCTTTCGAAAAGTTGTCGGCAGGTCTTCGGGTATTACCCTGGTTTCAGCGATGGTCGTTACAAAGTTCACATCGCCAAACCATCGAGGCATCAGGTGCATATGAAAGTGTTCAGGAATGCCAGCGCCCGCCGCGCGACCGAGATTCATGCCCATATTGAAACCCTGTGGACGATAAACGTCCAGAATGGCTTTCTGGGCGCGTTTCGCCAACTCCATCATTTCTTCAGTCGTTTCTCGGGTTGCATCGTAGAGGTTGGAAAAATGGGCGTAAGGCATTATCAGCAGATGCCCGGTTGTATAAGGGAAGATATTTAATACGACGAAATTCTCTTTGCCGCGATAGATCAGGAAATTGCTTTCGTCAGTTTCCTCGTTTGAGGGCTTGGCTAAATCGCAAAAAACGCAACCCGCCGTTTTTTCAGCATTCGACTGAATGTACTGAAGTCGCCATGGGCTCCAGAGAGTTTCCATAACCACTCATGGTATACCGGTGGGCTGGCACCGGCAAACTTACTGGAAAAGCTAACTAAATCCTAAACGTTGATGAGTTCCTTAAGCTCTTTGCCTGGCTTAAAGTAAGGGACGCTCTTTGCGGGGATGTCAACGGGCGTTCCGGTTTTGGGATTGCGACCTCGTCTGGATTCGCGTTTGCGTACACGAAAGCTGCCGAAACCGCGCAACTCGATCTTTTCACCTGCATTTAACGATCTGATGATGCTGTCAAATACGGTCTCAACAATCACTTCGCTATCTTTTTTTGTTAGGTCCGCTGCCCGTGCTACTTCCTCTACAAGCTCTGCTTTCGTCATCTCTTCCTCCAAAAAGGGTTGAGCTATGATAATTTAATTCCTGCAAAATCAAAGAGAAAAATCAGTGAAAGTTTAATTTTGCGACCTGCTGAACAATGACCTGGGCAATCCATTGTTTAAACAAGTTGATTAATCTTGAAAACCAAACAGCCCGAAATTAACAAAATCCGGCCGGTATCGCAAGGCGAAATGATTGAAATTGAAACTTTTGTGTCGCGCCCGTATAAAAATTCTCTGCCTGAGAAGCTTTTCCATTAACGTCTGCTTAAGACATCCTTCCGGAAAGTTCATAGTCATTCGAGGTTCAACATAGATGAGCCAAATGTCATACCACATATATAGAGTACATCTTTTCGACCGCTTGGCAGGCGCCCAGAGGTTCGATTCGCGGCGCCTCAGGCTGTACGCGTACGCTCTGTTTCGCAGAAGCTCAGAAGAGAATTAATTGACCCAAAATCAGGCAAACTCGGCTATAATCGGCCGGCCTAGCCGTAAGTTTTCAAATATGTCTCGGTTCACAACAGGCTCTACCCTTATGATCAAACTTCTTTTGTTCGCAGTGTTCGGTCTTCTTGTATTCAGTTCAGCAGCTTTTGGACAGTCAATCGCGTCCTGTAAAGAGCTAAACGCGATGATCAAGACGGCCTTTGAAACCGTGCCTTCAAAATTGGCCGGTGATCAGGCGCAAGTCAAAATGAAAGAAAGGGAGCGAGTTTGGAAAGCAGTTGAGGCCAGACCAAAGCAGTTGCTGCCTTGCCTTCGCCAGGCGTTAAGCGCTCCGGACGTCAGCCCGTTTTTTCTTTACCAGGGGAGCGAGCTGCTGATCGAGCTTGACCCTTCGGCAAAGTCGAACGCGGTGAACGCACGCGCCCTCAACACTGTGGACGTGCATGAAACAAACGCATCGTCTTGGGTCGGGCACGTTGCCCAAAGGGCAAGAGAAGGCTATGACATGACGGAAGCAGGCTCGCACTGGCTTTCCGATCCGGATCTCAATTCACACACGAACGACGGCCTTGACCTTGGACCAGCAGAGGGGGCTCTGTACATTTTCGGCAGCATGGACGAGGCCCAGGCGACTCCGGCTTTAATAAAGCTGGCTGGCCAAAAGGGTCTACCCGGACGAGAGCTAGCTTTGCGGTTGTTGACGTTCCAGGCGACGCCAGAAGCACTGGCGGCATTGAAACAAATAGATTTAACGGGACTTCCGACCAAGGCTCAAGAGCTAGTGCGCAATATTAATGAAAGACCCGATGGGTATATTCTAGGATCTCGTGCTGATCCAAAAATCAGTCGGCAAGAATTTTTGACAGCCTTTCAGGGAATGTTCAAACTTGATAACAGGAAATTCTGGGGGATGGTAAAAAACGTGCCCGACTACCAGTACGATGCGGCAGCAGTGTTGAAACCTGAAGACCTTCCGCTGATACGCAAGGCTCGACGTTACACAATCTCGGGACTGAATGAGCCTCGCGACATTTACAAATATTACTTAACCTTCACTGATATCATCCTGACGATGGTGTTGAAGCCCAACAGCGCCTCGACAAAGTAGGTTTATGCTACAAGCCCGTCTGAAGGCGGCTGGTGATACGGCGAATCGAGCTCATCAATTGTTGACGGGGTGATACTCTATCTTCCGAGTCTCTATCAGGCTTTCTTTACGACCTCGTTCTTCTTCGGTTTTCACACTGCGCTTTATCCAATCTCCCTGTTGGTTAAATTCGTCTTCGCTGTAGGTGGACCTTCTCAAAACGCGACCATCAGCAGTCATAAGCGAGAACGTCGAATTGTCGCGGAAAAAAAGAACATCTTTTTATTCATTAGCCTCGTTCACGAGGCTTTCCCGCAGGGTTACTAGACCGCCCCTTTTAGGAGCGGGTTGGTGCCGTACTCTCGTGCTTAGCGCGCTTAAGCGTGCTTCCATTCGCAGGCTTTAGCCGTCATTTCATCGCTAAGCAGATTTGAAAAGGACGCTGAAGCGCCCTGTGAAGAAAGAGAGGGTCGTTACTACACGGCTGTAAACAACCGGTCTAATAACCCTGCGGGAAAGCCGCCTGAATGCGGCTGGATAACCGTTCGGGTATAATGGGACCATGTTCGAATCCATAGCGAAAGCGAATCATTTGTAGAGTTACTCAAACAAGAAACCCCGTCGAGACTGCCGCGAAAACTACTAACGCAAAGATTTGATACGTAACGTCATCGCCTTGGGCCAATGATATAATGAGGCGTCATCGTTCATTTGCATCCGAAATAAAGTCACTTCAGCGCGGGAGGACCTTGTGCGTTTCCAATCCGGCCGAATTCTACTGCTAATCGCTGTTCTGATTGCTTTCACGTTATTGGTCGCCGCAACTTATTCGAAGAACGCTCAGCGAAAGACCAATGCAGATAAATCCGCCTCCACGCCGACCAGTTGCGCCAATCTTCCTAACAGCCTCACCGGCAGTCCGGGCATCAAATCGGTCAAGAGCCAGATCGTTCCTGCGAATGGGGCAAACGTCGCTTACTGTCAGGTAAACATTCTGTATGGCACCACCGCCGAGCAGAACATCAACATTCGAGTCGGGTTGCCACTGAATTCTGCTGACGGAGGTTCTGGCGGTGTAGAGGGTGCCTGGAACGGCCGGACAGAGGGGGTGGGCGGCGGTGGTTGCGCCGGAAATATGACTGTTACTGGTCCGGTAAATGCCGGTTATGTCGGATCTGGCACCGATACCGGCCACACCGGCGGTGATTGCGATGCCGGAGTCAATCCCGATGGCACTTACAATCTGCTGTTCATCAATGATTTTATCCGCAACGCTATAAAACAGCAGGTTGTGTTGTCTAAATCGCTTGCGAAAATCTATTACGGGGTTAAGCCAGCCTACAATTACTGGAACGGCTGTTCGACTGGAGGAAGACAAGGCTATCTGCTCGCGCAGGAATTGGGTACGGAGCTGGACGGTATCCTCGCCAATGCTCCGGCGATCTATTGGACAAGATTCGAGACCGCGATGATGTGGGGCCAGATCGTGATGAAGCATCTGGTGGGAGCGCCAATCTCGGAGATGAAGTTAAATCAAGCCACCGCTTCGGCGATCAAGGCTTGTGATGCGGCCGACGGTGTTACCGACGGATTAATCGACGATCCTAGGAAATGCACGTTCAGCGCTATGGCAAATGTCTGCGGTGCCGCGACCGCACCGGCAGTAGGCTGTCTTACTGTTGCCGAGGCTCAGGCGATTGACAAGATTTGGGATGGCCCGCCAAATGCCAGGGGCGAAAAGATATGGTTCGGACCTGAGCGCGGGACGAACCTGAGCGCTCTGAATGGTCCGCGTCCGTTCCAGCTAGGCGGTGTGCAACTTCGCTGGGACGAACACAATCGCGGGTTCGATTGGGCTACCGTAACGCCGGAAGAGTATCCGCTAATGGCGGAGGACGGATCGCGGAATATAGCAGATGTCACCGATACATTCGGCGATCTGGATACCTTCAAAAATCATGGCGGCAAACTGCTTACGTTTGTCGGCACCAGCGACCAACTAATCATGCCACGCGGAGTGATCAACTATTACCGGTTGATGGCCTCGCGTTACGGGAAGAATGGCGAGCCGGACTTCGGTCGTCTCCAAACTTTCTATCGCTTGTTCCGGGCTCCTGGCGTCGCGCATTGCGGAGGAGGCTCGGGACCGCAGCCGCAAAACCTGTTCAATGTGCTGGTGAACTGGGTCGAGAAGGGTGTCGCGCCGAATATTATCCTTTCTCAGAAGACGATAAGTGGCGGCGTTGTAGTGGCTACGCGCCCTCTTTGTCCATACCCGCAAACCGCAATCTATAAAGGCTCCGGCGATATTAATGACGCAGCCAATTACCAGTGCGGAGGAAACCTGGAAGAGCCCAAGGTTGTGTGTGCCGACGTGCTGGCAACCTACAAGCGCGAAGCGAAAGGGCCGTTGGACTATAAGGGCACAGGAGTCAACCGCCGGATCTGTAGCCAGTGAAATAAAATAGTAACCTTTGAGGCAATAGAAACGTCATATAAATATGACGCTTTTGCTGTTCGCATTGCAGGAAGTTCGGCACCGGCAATCCCTGCACAATGGCTAGATCAGGACAACAAAATCGTCTTCCATCTGCATACAATCTTTTGCGGGGACACGCCCTGATGAAGAGAATCCCACCGGCCGGTTTACCTCTAGTTATCATTTTGTTAATTACTTGCAGCGGAGCCGTCAATGGTCAAACACGAAAACAATCGCGAGCTAAAACGACCGAGCATACCACGATGGCAACCGACAGCGCTTCGATTCTGACCGCCAGACTGATTCAACTAACTGACAATATCGACTCTGCGGTTCGACTGTCGTTGCGGTTACGAGCAGCAGACGCATTGCAGAATTCCTATCCCGATTTAGCGCACAAACTCGTCAATCTTTCTATCAAGCAAATCAGTAAATCAAGCAATGTTGTTCTGGAGCAAAGCTCATACACAACTCTAGCCCGGCTGGCTCCGACTGATACCGTAACGGTTCTGCCACATTTATCTGTTGGTTCGGACCAGACGTTTTTGCAAGTTCTTGCCTGGGAACACCAGACAGATACTGCGCTCGCACTTTACCAAAGCATGTTTTCAAGAGGTGAGCTGGCGCTGATAGCGGCCAAAAATGTGGTTCACCTGTTGATGACTCAAAAACCCGAAGAAGCCGTAAGACTGTTTCAGCAAATAATAGCTAAATTCCCATTTGATTCCGCCTCATCGGTGGATGTTTGGAATCTGCTGCAAATTGCGTGGGAGGTGAAGTCTGTATCACCGGGACCCGTAGTCGACCTCTGCGATCGTGTCATTAAGCTAGCGACTCCGCCGGATTACGGAAAGAAAGACTATCAGATGGTGATTGAGACGTTGAAGTTGGGCTCGACTACGATAGAAACAAAGGATACACGAGAGACGCTGCTAGTCGAATCGGGATCTGTGCTTTACCAGCTTTCGCCGGAGCGTTTTGAGAAGGTCAAAACCGTGTTCGGAGATCGTGACCTGACTAAACCTTTTTCAGTCGTTAACTGGTCATTTCCTTTCAACCAGGTTAATCAGCCGGCAACGGTTTCCGCTCAAGCCAGCCAGACGAATCAACAGTATCTGACGCTTAACGATAAGATTAAACTGATACAGAAGACGCCCGCCGGTCCTGATCGTTCAACGCTGATTGTCGATACAGCCAAATCGATTCAAGCGCTTCCATTCGATATCAAGAAAACAAGTCTATCGTACCAGCTTTCAACTTTTTGTCTGGGATCTAATTTGGAAAAGCCAGAGGTGGACGCTCTCTCCGCGATGCTGGCAGAGGTATTGCCACAAGAATTGAAGCAAAAAAATGGAGTTCCCGATTTTATCATTGCTCGGATCATCGAGTTCGCGCGGCTGGTCAAATACGAGTCAGGAGTGGCGCCCAAACAATTGCCTGAAGTACACGCGGCGATCGCGTTGCTTAACCTGCGAGACAAGGTAAACCAGCAAGCAGGTTTCGTTCTGACGGGACTTGATGGCAAGGAATACTCGCTGGCTTCGCTCCACGGTAAAGTAGTTCTCGTGAATTTCTGGGCGACGTGGTGTGCTCCGTGTCGAGCTGAGTTCCCAACTCTTGAAAAACTATCGCATGAGTTTGAGAAGGAAGGGCTGGTTGTCCTGGCCGTTTCTGATGAAGATCGACAAAAGGTGGAAGAGTTCATAAAACAAGAAGGCTACACGTTTGCCGTGTTGCTGGATCCGAAACGCGAGGTTAACTCTGCGTTTGACGTTGTAGGAGTGCCTCAGAGTTTTATTTTCGACCGCGAAGGCAAGATCGTGGCGCAGATTTCGTATATGCGAACCGAAGAGCAATTTCGAGAATTATTAAAGAGGGCAGGGCTGCAGTAGGTGAGTGGTTGATTCCTCGAAAAACATTTGCCTGTTTAGAATTTTAACGGAACACCCAGTAGGGTTGCCAAACCCTTGGGTTAGATTAGAATAGACGGGTTTCCAAGACTGATTTAAAAGGAGAAGGTATGGGCCAAATTCAAGAGCAGGTCCACGCAAAATTTAAAGTCTTTGTTGGAGAACCCGGTACAGATCACAGCCTGGGCAGTCTCGCCAATCAGGTTGCACAATTTGTTGTTGAAAACAAAGTCGCGGCCAAAAGTATCGGTATTGAGTATTTGGAATCCTCCAAACGATTAATCATTTCGCTGGGCTATCGCGATGACGAACCGTCATACCCTGTCGAGCTCAGCTCTGTTTCACTGGGCAAAATCGATATATCCGGCAACGATTTTTCGGCACTGGAAAAAGCAATGTCTGACGCAAGTCAGCAACATTCAAATATTATATGTCACGAACTGTACGTAACCGAAAGCAACGAAATGCTGGTCGTCTTTATGTCGCATAAAGCCTGACCGTTGATGACCAGCCGTTTTCAATGGCTCGACTTGCTTAATATATGTTATAAATGCAGTGGTTTGCAGGCACAACAGGCTGCTGGTCTGTTGATCTCGCGGACAGAAGTGTTCAAACCGGCAACAGGCTGGCAGCTTGTTGTGCGGAACTAAACTCTCGGAAATTTCGTAACTATGGATGAGCGTTTTGATGCGGTTGAGTTGCTGCTTTTACAGCAGCGGCTCCTGATCAATCTGCTTCACTATGCGCACTGATTCACCCTTCTCGTTTCGCAATCTTTGGAAAAATAATCCAAGACTAAACGTTTCCAGTTTCAGGAGATACTTATGAAAATCGGTCGTGTAAAGCTCGGCCCCGGTGCGATCATTTTGATTGTGCTGGTAATGGCAGGTTTGGTATATGCCGGACTCAGAGAGTTGGGCATTATGGAAAAGCTGAATCCTAGTTCAGGGAATAAAGGTGGTGTGGTTCTCGGCCCTCGCGAGAAAATAGACGAGAGCATGCGCGGGACTTTGCCCGCATCAGAAGTTAAGCCGCCAAGTCGGACAAACGACAATCCGAACGTCACCATCGGAATTTGGACGTGGCAGACTGTCAGCGGAATTATCGACGCTGTCGGTGGTCCAGGCAAATCGGGCGATTATCCGGACAGTTGTTTAGCTCAGTCCGGTATCACCAATACCCGTCTGGTTGTTCAGAACGATACGTCTGAGCAGATCAAGGCCCTTGCGGCAGGACAGATGCAGCTTGTCACAACAACAGGTGATCAGGCCGCAGTCGACCTCGCAGGAGCGAATAAATTGTTGCGCGGAAATCACGCCAAAGTAATTTGGAGCGGCGGTTATTCGTTCGGTGAAGACTCTTTGATCGGGCCGGAATCGTGGAAACAGGATCCGCAACTCGCGCGTGGTTCAGTCGTCGTTACGGCAGTTCCGTATTGCGACTGGAATGTGACCGTGGATTGGGCGGCTGATAACCAGATACCAGTTAACCCGGACGAGCAGCTTTATGATCCGGATGCGATAAACTTCGTGAATGCCACGGATCACATCGAAGCGGCGCAGAAGTTTGTGCAGAATGCCAAAGTGAATTTGCGCAACCGCGCTACCGGTCAAACTCAAGCTTATCAGATCGATGCCGTCGCGACCTGGACGCCAGGGGACGTTATGGCAGTCCAAGGCCGCTCCAGCGTCTCGTACAAAGGCAGGACGGAAAAAGTCCAGAAGATTGTTTCCACGAAAGAATATAGCTACATGATGCCGCACATACTGTTCGGCAATGAAGACTGGCTGAACCAGCATCGTGACTATGTACGAACACTTCTGCGTTGCGTAGCCCGATCGGACGACAAGATTGAAACTGATCCGCAGTATTTTTCATCGCGCGTATCCGCGCTTAACGCTCTGGTCTTTAATATGGAAGGCAAGGGACCCAGCTTTTGGAACAAGTACTTCGCCGGTCAAGTTGAAGACGGAGTTCCGCTGGGCGGATCGCGCGTAAACAACATTGCTGAGGTAAGACACCTTTTCGGACTGGACAGCAATCAACAGCTTGCGCGAAGCATTTTCGGAATAACCTATACCGATCACGCTACCCGGTTGCGAAAGCTGATGCCGGATAGATTGGAAAACTATGCGCCTGTTGAGCAGGTTGTTGACCTGAGCTTCATTAAGGACATAACCGACGAAGGCGGTGCAACCGTGTACAAGCCTGACCTCAGTAAAGACAAGAATGTGGGGACCGTAGTCAAGGCGAATTACCAGATCAATTTTGACAGCGGTTCGTCCAAGATCAAACCGTCTGAGCTAGCGACATTGCAGGAGATTCGTAACCTGCTGATCCGCGCTACCGATACAAAAGTAACTGTCGAAGGGCACACTGACAATGTTGGCGACACTAACACGAACCTGAAATTATCGCAGGATAGAGCAAAATCGGTATGGCAATGGTTGAAAGACTCCGATCCGACGGGAGTCAATATTAGCGATGCCCGCTTGGAAGGGGTCGAAGGCTATGGTTCCTATAGACCTCTTCCTGGCAACCAGAATCGTAGCGATGCTGAGCGTGCAGCCAATCGACGTGTCGTTATTATTTTGAAGTAATGTGAATCCATCACAGAAGGCAGAGGCACAGAGAAAAACTTTGTGCCTTTGCCGACCTTGTGGTTCACTTCTTTATTCAATATTTCATTCGTACCAGTATGATCTAACTCAGCAGACGATGGATAACTCCGCGGTAAAGACAAATGAAGAGCGCCTTGGCAGTTCGTTCGGAGAAATGCTGAGAGTTTACGGCAGTCTCGGGATGTTTGCGCGGGCAAATCTGGCGTTTGTTTGGGCGATTCTGATTCTGGTGATATGGCTGTTTAACCCGATAAAGGCTCTGCCGCACCCGCAGGAAGTCATCAATGCGGTTCGCAAAATGTGGCAGGCTTCGGACGAGCACGGTTTGGTATATAACGTTTACGTGACGCTGAAGCTAAACGTAGTCGGTCTGGGTTACGCATCGATCATTTCGCTTATTATCGCTTATCTGAGCGTCGTTCCGATTTTTCAGCCACTCAACAAGATGGTTCAGTGGTTGCGTTATATACCGATCATTGGATTCAACCTGATATTTCTTTCGCTGTTCACTATTGGATGGCCGATGAAGGTTGCGATGCTGACTACGGGAATGTCTTTTTTCCTGGTTACCAGTATGACGGCAACAATCGCCGCAATCCCGCGAATGAAATACGAGCTGGCGAAAGTGCTCGGCTATAACGACTGGCATGTCTTTTACAGCGTAGTGGTGCGTCCGACGCTCCCTCAAATGATCGACGTTATCGCTCAAAATGCGGCCATCGGATGGGTAATGATTACCGCGATTGAAACATATAATCGAACCGAAGGTGGCATCGGCAGTCAGATTTATGCGTATTCGTCTACGAACAATCTGCCGGAGGTTTATGCCTATCTTCTGATCATTGGCATAATTGCTATTACCGAGGATTTTATATTCCGCCTGGCGAAAAGACTTCTGTTTCCTTACAGCGTGATTGCGGAGAGGGCCTGATCGGTGATGAGCAACGGAACGAATTGCATTGAGGGACCGATTCAGGGCGAGGTCAAAACCTTTGACCGGCTGCTGCAGCTTCAGGACGTCGGAAAAGAGTTTCCGATGAATGATGGATCAAAGCTCGTGTGCCTGAAAGGACTCTCGCTTACGATTCACGATATCGAGAACAAGCCGCAGATAGTTAGCTTGCTCGGTCCATCAGGCGCGGGAAAAACGACGGCGCTGCGAATTATTGCGGCCCTGGACAAGCCCACTTCTGGCAGCGTGATGATTACCAACGGTCAGCCTGGCGAAATGCGATCAGTGCGGGTTGGTGATGTCGGAGTCGTCTTTCAGCGCTATCCATTATTTGACGATTTGAACGTGCTCAATAATCTGGTAGTGCCCGCAATGCGCTCAGGAATGAAGGCGAATGACGCAAAGGAAAAGGCACTGCGATATTTGGCAGACTTCGGGTTGGAAAAACACGGTGAAGCTTGGCCTGTTCAACTATCGGGCGGTCAACGTCAGAGAGTCGCAATCCTTCAGCAGTTAATGCAGGACCGTCATTTCATAATCCTGGACGAGCCATTTTCGGGGCTCGATCCCGTTAACATAATGAGCGTGATCAAGCTGATTGCAACGATCGCTAATCAGCATACTCTGAATACTTTTATTATTATCACTCATGACATTACATCGGCGCTGATTATTTCTGATCACGTTTACTTGCTGGGACGAGAGCGGGATACCGAAGGAAACCACATCGCGGGATCAAAAGTCATGAAAGAGTACGACCTGATAAGCGAAGGCCTGGCTTATCATCCTGATATCGAGGACATTCCCCGATTTGCCGAAATACGCAAAGAGATTAAAATGGTCGAGTTTCCTAAACTCTGAAGAGGTTTGATGAGAGTAGGGGATTGGTCTTTGTCTCGTTGAAAGCTACTCCGATGCAGTTGCCGATACTGTGAATTGTATGGCAGACGAAGAGATTAATTACGTAAAAGAAGTGCTGAAGAGCGACGTCAACCTGATCTTTGTTGGCGTGATGGCGTTCCTTATGCTGGTTATCAGTTTCTGGGGTTTTATGCCGTTGATGCTGGCAGGAGAGATCGGCGCTCTTTTTATTGCACAGAATTCGCGAGTGCAGCGAATAATCCGCGCGCGCAAAAACAAAGACAAAAAGATTGAAGTCGAAGACGAAGAAGTTCAGATCATCAAATCGCTTCCGAATAATTACCAACTGGATTTCCAATCGGTGCGCGTGCTGTGCGACGAGATTGAAAAACGCGCCTCGGAAATCGGCGATGCGGGCACAAATACTCTGATGGCTGGGACGCTGGATAGACTATCATCATTTCGGCACGATTATGCCCGGATGTTGCGAGCCCATCATCTGCTGTCGATCCGCAACTATCGTAATCTGGATGCTTCATTAACTCGCGAGATAGCTCAGGCTGAGCAGGCTGTCGCACGGGAGCAATCGCAACAGGTGAAATATGCTCTGGCGCAGAATCTGAATATCCTTAAAGAACGACAGGCACGGATCAGAAAGCTGGGCGAGCTGGTTCGATTGCTCGAAGCGAGACTCCAGGTAATCAGAAACTCTCTCAGCTTAATTCAGGACGAAGTCTATACATTTACTGACGTGACCAGCATCTCTGATTTAGTAGACAACCTGCTGATGAATCTAAGTCTGAGCGAGGAGTTTCGAACTGCTTACGAAGACGTCCTTAGTGCGGATCCGGGTGCTGCTGGCATGGCGGCATTAGAGGCAACGCCTGTGCAGCCATCAGCCGATGCCGTAACCGTGCCGATTCAAGAGGCGGAACCGACACAGCAGCGAAAGCCGCGTCAATTATTTAATAGAGCTAAGTAATTTCAGGGAGATCGATTCATATGCCAAATCAGAAGCCGTTAGCAAAATCCAAGAGCACTGAAGAGATACTTCGCGAAATGGAAGAAATGACGCACGACGCGGGTTCTCATTCGCGAGGATCGGCGAAATCTGGCGGCGCAATCAAATCGCTTATGGATTTCTTTGTTAAAATAGAGCCTGACGAACTCCCCGATCAGGAAAGCGCTCCTTTGCCAAAGTCCCGAGGCCCCGTGCAGTCCGCACCGGCTACGGGTGCAGCAGCATCGCGGGGACCGCGTGTGTCGGATCTGGTAGCCGGTGAACCCGCTCCACAGTTTTCAGCGCCGCCGCAGGTAAATGCTGGAAATCTGGCAGCGAAACCATTCGACGAAATATATCGCGAAGCGGGGCTTGGCGATTCACCATGCAGCGTCGATGAATTGGCAAAACTCATGGAAAACCCCACAGTGGCAAATCAACCACTGAGCGTAAAAGTAGTCGCAGTGAGTCTCGCGTTAACGGCCAAGGGGATGGGCGTCGATACTCCTATTTCTGACGCTGTTCGTCGCGACCGCGCGCTGGATGCTTACCAAAGGATGCTGTCTGAACATGCGTCTACAGTTGATCAGCAAAACGCGGCCAAAATCCAGAAAATCACGCAGGAAACTGAAGAGTATCTAAAGCGAAAGCAGACAGAGATGGAAGCGCTTCGCGCGGAAATCGCCGAAGCCAAACGACAGTCCGTGGATTTTTCACAGCGTCGTCAGACGGAAGAGAAACGTCTCGCCGATTTAATAAGCCCTTTTCTGGAAGGCAAAGCAAATCCGGTTACAATCGGCGATCAGGGATTCGAGCCGAAGCAGGCATAAAACAAAAGTTCAGAGTACAAGCTTCAGCTTGCTTGTTTCTTAAAGCTGCAGCCTAAAGAACTGAACTCTGAACATCAAATCATGAAAATTTGTCCCAAATGCCATCAACGATATGCTGATGAAGCGTTGAAATTCTGCCGTATTGACGGCGCGGAGCTGATAGCGTCATCTGTAGATGATTCCGCAACGACTGTTGAACTTAAACCGCCGAGCGGCGAGGTCTTCACAACCGGGAAGCTGAAGAATGCCCCTTCGGTTGCCGTCCTTCCATTTGTTAATAACAGCCCTGATTCCGAGAACGAATACTTCTGCGATGGACTGGCCGAAGAGATTATCAACACCTTGTCGAAGATAGAGCGACTTCGTGTCGTTGCGCGAACTTCCGCTTTTTCGTTCAAAGGCCAAGGAGCGGACGTACGCGAAATAGGACGTACGCTTAACGTCAACGCAATTCTCGAAGGCAGCGTAAGGAAGTCGGGAAACATCCTCCGGATAACCGCGCAACTGGTGAATGTCGCCGACGGTTATCAGATATGGTCCGAGCGTTACGACCGCGAGCTCAAAGACGTTTTCGCAATCCAGGATGAGATTTCTCTGGCAATAGTCGACGCCATGAAACTCAAACTGCTGATAGAAGAGCAGGCAGCGGTGCTGAAGCGCTATACCGATAATCCCGAAGTGTATAGCCTTTATCTAAAAGGGCGATATTTCTGGAACAAACGAATACCGCAGATGGTGCTGAAGGCGATCGATTGCTTCACAGAGGCTTTGCGGTTGTCGAACGATTATGCGCTGGCTCACGCGGGGCTGGCAGATTGCTATGCACTGCTGGGTATGTTTGGCGGTGTCGATCCAAGGATAGCGATGCCAAAGGCCAAACAGTCCGCGATGCGGGCGTTGGAAATAGACAGTGAGCTGGCCGAACCTTACGCAACATTAGGAATTGTAAAAGGGGTATTTGATTGGGACTGGCCGGCCTCTGAGGCCGATCTGAAACGATCAATAGAGATCAATCCTGGCTATTCTTATACCCACGAAGTCTACGGCAGGCTTTTATGTGGTTATGGCAAACTCCACGAGTCGATTGATCGGCTGAACATTGCTTTGAGGTTAGATCCGTTATCGCCGTTGATTTACTGCGCTATGGCCAATGCCTATTACTATGGTCACGAATTGGATCAGGCTATAGCACAAGCTCAGAAAGCGCTCGATCTGGTTCCTGACCAACCTTGGGCATTATGTATTCAGGGACTATCGTATGAACTAAAAGGGATGCGCGCTGAGGCAATCTCGCTTCTCGAGATGTGTTTAGCTCATAACGGTCCATTTCCAACAGTTCTCTCCGCTTTAATCTATGCATACGGCAGGGCTGGCCAGACTGAAGAGGCCGAACGCACGTTGGAACAGCTAACCGAGCTTTCGAAGACGATTCACGTACCGCCGTACTACCGATCTTGGGTCAATATCGGTCTCAAGCGTTATGACGCCGCGTTTGAAGATCTGGAAAATGCGGTGGAAGAAAGAGCCGTTCTAGTATTGGTAATGAATGTCGATCCCATTTTCGACCCTATCCGTTTTGACCCGCGTTTCCAGCGCATAGTTTCTCGAATATCATCAGCGAACTGACACACTGGACTGTCAGCGAACGTTTGCATGTACGGCTTTGCCGTCTGCTCTGCGGAAAACCTTGGGTTTTCCGTGGAGAAATTATTAAATATGCGAGGCTGCGCCTCGCAGTTCCAGGCGTAGCCTGGAGAAACGACAACGGATAAACGAAAAGGCGGAGCCTTTCCGCATAGCAGAGCGGCCGCAAAGATGTATGTATCCGCGAAATTCGCCAGGGGTTTCACGCGGTCGAGCATTTCGTATTGCCTTCCAATATGTATGGTGCTAAAGTTCTATTGGTTTCCAATAGGTGAAGTATGAGCGACAAACAAGATGTTTGGCAGGGAACGCTTGCCCTGATGGTGCTGAAGACCCTGGACAGCATGGGTCCGCAACACGGCTATGGTATTGCTCGTCGAATAGAGCAGACAAGTGGTGACCTTCTATCCGTCAATTATGGGACGCTGTATCCGGCCTTAATCAAGCTGGAGCAGGAGGGATACATCTCTTCAAAATGGGGCGTGTCTGAGAACAACCGCAAAGCTAAATTTTACGAGCTGACAAAAGCTGGCCGACGACAGCTTGAAAGAGAAGCGAAGGAATGGGATCGAACCACGGCAATCATCGCCAGGTTCTTCACGCCTGAGAGAGAAGCATGAGACGTCTGAGAGCCTTCTTCACACGCTTGTCCGCGCTCTTCAAAAAATCCAGAATCGATCAGGAATTATCAGCGGAGGTGGAAAGCCATCTCCAAATGCACATCGACGACAATATCAGGTCGGGAATGACTCCAGAAGAGGCCCGGCGGCAGGCTTTGATAAAGCTTGGAGGTATCGAGCCGGTCAAAGAGAATTGTCGACGCTGCAACGGTATTCCTATGCTTGAAATCTTTTTCCAGGATGTTAGATACAGCGTCCGGTCATTGCTAAAATCGCATATCTCTACCGCGGTAATCGTGTTGACTCTGGCGCTAGGCATCGGAGGCAACGCGGCAATATTCAGCCTGGTGCGAACAGTGTTGTTGCAGCCGCTGCCATTTTATCAGCCGAAGAGACTGATCGGTATTCGCGAAACCAAGGTTGGCGAAGGCCACAACAATCCGCTCGCGTGGCTCTCATTTTTTGAAATTCGCGACAAGGCGCGAACATTGGAATCAGTCGCCGCCTATTTCAATCGTGACTTTGATATCGAGCGTGGAGACGGCGTTGTACGTGTGGCGGGCGCGCGAGTCTCGTATACCTATTTCCAGGTATTGGGAGTTCATCCGCTTCTCGGTCGAGATTTTGGCCCAGATGACGACAAATATGGAGCGCAGCCTACCGCGATTCTCAGTTATGAGCTTTGGCAGGAGATGTACGGCGGCGACAAAGAGATCATCGGTCGGTCAGTAAGAATCGACAACGCAGATTATGCCATCATCGGCGTGGCCCCGCCAATTGGTGATAACGGACTCGGTGGACAGATTGGATGGCGCCGCATGTGGTCGCCGTTTCGGGCGAACGAATCGGGAGCGCGCCTCAATCCTGGTCGTTCTTTGCGGGTAAATGCGCGCCTGAAGCCAGGGGTAACTCTGCAACACGCAAGCGCGGAGCTCGAAGCTTTGATTGACGGTCTGCGAATTTCCTCTCCGACAACGCACAGTAAAGAGATCGGTATCTATGCAACGCCGCTGAACGATTACGTTGTCGATCCTAATGCGCAACAGGCTCTATGGGTGCTGTTTGGCGCGGTCTTCTTCGTGTTGTTGATTGCTTGTGCGAATGTTGCGAATCTGTTGCTGGCTCGTTCTGCGGATCGCGAGAAAGAGATCGCGGTGAGGCTGGCACTGGGTGCAAGCAATTCCAGCATTATTCGAAGGTTGTTAACCGAAAGCTTGATCCTGTCGATTGTTGGTGCGGGACTCGGCTGGATGCTGGCGCGCTGGGCGATTTCGTTAAGCGCGCGTTTTCTGCCTGATGCGTTGCAGCGACGAGGTTCGATCCAGCTGGATGGGTGGGTTTTCGGATTCACATTGTTCCTTTCTGTCGGTGCAGGATTGTTGTTTGGGTTAGTTCCGGCGCTGGGCGCGACAAAAGTAAAACTGACCGATGCCTTGAAGAGTGGATCCGGCTCAATGACAGCCGCGCCTCGACGACAACGATTTCGATCCCTTTTGGTTGTGGCGGAAATCGGATTGGCGGTCGTGTTGTTGGTCGGCTCGGGGCTGTTGCTGGAAAGCTTTGGAAGGCTGACGCATGTAGAGCTCGGCTTCAATCCTGATAACGTGCTGACGATGAGGCTCTCGTTGCCGGTGGATCGCTATCGTGATCCCAACGCCCGGGTGAATTTCTACAAGCAGACTTTGTCAAAGATCGAGCAAATACCGGGTGTGCAATCGGCCGCAATTTGCTTTTCGCTATTGATGACAGGAGAGGGCGCCACGGACCGTGTTGTTGTCGAGGGTCGTCCGCCGGTTCCGAAAGGTGAAGAGCCGGTTTTGCGCGGAGGCAGCGTTTCGGCCGATTATTTCAAAACGATGGGAATTCCTTTCCGCAAAGGCCGCAGCTTTACTGAGCAGGAAGTCTGGCAGGGCTCATACGTAGTTATTGTTAACGAGGCCTTCGCAAATCGTTTCTTTCCTAACGAAGATCCCATTGGCAAACGCATCAAGGTTGGTGAAAATCCATCAATACCTGATCCGCCATACGTCACTATTGTGGGAGTAGTGGCTAATCATATTCAGCCTGGGGTAGACAACCGGATCTGGGAAGAGATGTTCTACCCGTACGTAAATACGGCTGATCCTCCACTGTGGCAGATGAATCTGGTCGTGAAAACTTCCACCGATCTTGGTGTTATGACGAAAGATATCGTTGATCAGGCCAAGGGCCTGGATCGACTTGTGCCGGTGACCAGGGTCGTGACTGTGCGAGAGCTGACGCACAATGCGCTCAAGAACGATCGGTTTAATACGTGGCTGCTGGCTTCATTTGCTTTGCTGGCGATGCTGCTGGCTGTTCTTGGGCTTTATGGTGTTATCTCTTATTCCACGAGTCAGCGAACCAGCGAGATCGGCATTCGCATAGCCTTGGGTGCGGAGTCTGGAGATATCCTGAGACTTGTTGTCGGCCAGGGAATGATGCTGGTGGTTGCAGGAGTCGCGATTGGGTTGGTAGCAGGGTTAGCGGTAACGCGGGCGCTTTCCAGTCTATTGTTTGAGGTAAGCTCGACAGATCCGACCGCATTTATTGCAGTGCCGCTGGTGCTGTCGGTGGTTGCGTTTCTTGCCTGTTATATACCAGCGAAACGAGCTGCGAAGCTGGATCCGATGATCGCTTTGAAATACGAATAACGTGCTGGTGGCAATCTTTGAAGCAATAAGCAAACAATGAAGCTTTGCGACAGCAAAGCTGACCATCGTTGCCGCGTAGCGGCTATATGACTTTAGCCCAGTCGTTCACGGCTGGGATATCGATCACGACGATGACCGTCGCGTCAGCGACGGTTGAAGGAGGTTGGGTCAATCGTCGCTGACGCGACGCCTATCAATTCACTAATCGCTCTCCGTGCCCTGAAGGCTTGTAATTACCCAAATTCGTACAAGTTACGAGATTGTTGCAGAATTGCCCGTAGGGCAATCAGTTAATAGGCGTGGGTAAAGCGCCTTTGGCGCGTCACCCCCGTAACCAATTGTTAATTCGATCCGACCCTGAAAGGGTCGCAGAACTATCTTCGAGCCTTTCAGGCTCGGAATAAAATATACGCTCATCCGGGGGTGGCGCTCTTCGAGCTTACCCCCGGCTATTAACTTTCTGCCTTTCAGGCAGTTGTACAATTCGCTGCTGGTCCTCGCAAGTTCTATCAATTTGGGTAATGACAAGGCCCTGAAGGACACGGCTAAAGTCACTGAACCGCTAACGCGGCTCAGGTTTGCTGACTTTATTCGTAAATTTGTTAGACCTGCGAAGACATCAAAATCAAACTTGATCGTTTGATCTCGGTTTGAAGAAGATCGAATAGACTAAAAACGCGATTCCTATAACAAAGGCGATCAGAAGGCAAATAAAGATAACTTTAACGACAACGATTGCGATACCGAAAAGGGAACCCAGGATTCCGACGACGACAACCAGCAAAGAACCCAGAATCTTTAATACCCACATGCCGATCCAGAGAGCGATGATGGTTGTGATTGTGCCCGCCGCAAACTTTCCTAGTTTCATTTCAGATTCCCTTCCAGTCTTCAGTGACTACTGATTTGTGTCCGCTATCGGACTGGTTGACTCAGTAGTCTTTGTTATTACTACATTAGCATAACTTGTCGAAAGTCGTACATTCGGTCCGCCGTTTCCAACTATTCCTGACAAATTTTGCCTGTCGGATACCGCAGTCAGTGGCAGCCCTGATGTTATTACTCTTCCATGACTTGCGGTCGCATTTACCTGGAAATCGACGCTGGCCGGCAGATTCAGCCGAATCTCTCCTCGATCATTATCGACATCGATATCTTTCAGCGACGGTCTACTAATAACATTAGGACCCGATTCTACAAGCGGCGCCAGCCCCGGCGTGAGGGTTACGCGCTCATAGCTGGTTGTGCATTTCAGCGATCCGGTGAAGTCCGAAACTTCAATTTTCGCGTGAGTCGTTTCGATAACGGCGGCTCCGGAAATATTGCTAGCCACAACCGACGTTTGTGATGCGTTGATATTGATTGGACCGGTTATCCTGCGCGCATTTATGCGACCGTGAACCTCATCCTGAACCGTGAACGATCCGGTGATATTGGAGGCGTCAATGTTCGCGTGCGGCGCCGAAATCAATGTGTCTCCTGTAACTCCATTCAATGTGATTGAACAATGAGTGCTGGAAATCTTTGCGTCAGCCTGAAGGTTGTGTCCATCCACGTCTACGTGCTCTCCCTCAACGGACACCGAACCTTTAATACTGTTGAGTCTGATGGTTCCCTGAGATCCTGATACTTTTGCGCCGCCGTCGACATTTCTAAGAGTTAAATCGTAGTACCGTGCATTGACGATCACATCCCCAGCAACGTTATTGGCAATGACAGAGCCATGCGTACTCTCGATATCGAGTGCGCCTGATTTGCTGACGCTGGTCGAGCCGTACGAATCTACAATCTTTATCTGACCCTGGACGTCATTTACTTCAACAGAACCGTGAGAGTTATTGATATCCTGATTTCCTGTTAGTCCTGTAATTCCGACATGTCCGTAGCGGTTCTGAACCTGCAATGTCACGCTCTTTGGAATGTTGATTATGATGTTTGTTTGCAGGTTCGAGCGAATCTCATCCCGATTTGTCGTGATGGTATAACCAGAGTCGGTCTTGCTGACTTGAAGCTTAACTTTACCGTTTATATCTGTCGCAGTAGCCTGATCGTAAGCGCGAACACCTTTGCTCAGGACGATGCTCATCGTATTGCTAGAGCTCGCGTGAACCTCAACATCGCCATAGCTGTTAGTGATGTTGAGTCTGGAATTTGCCGTGAAAGGGAACTCCGCCGCCGGATCTGAAAAGGTGAACTGCTTGCCAAAGATCGCGTCTCTGAACTCACTGAGCGCTCCCGGCATCGCCGCCGAGAAGAAATTCGGGTTTGTCTTTGCTATTCGAGCAGAGAGAACGCCGGTCGCAATTAAAGAGGCAACGACCACCATCTTGCCAACCGTGATCACGGGAGGCGCGATCAACCCAGCGCCACGTCTCGAATATTGAAAGATCAATTCTCCCAGAGCAAAAGCCAGCAGCAGGAACGGCCAGAATCTTCCATAAGCCTGAAACGCGTTGTTGCTGGTGAAATTATTAATAAGAAACAGACCGCCGATCCCAACTAACAGCGCTCCGCCGATCGGCGAGCGCGGGCAGCCCTTGCGCAAAAAACCGAGTACCCGAAACGCACCGAACAGGATCAACAATACCGGCCAGAATCTGACCAGCAGCGAAACGAAGACCTGGCTGCTGGGGATGACGACGCACAGAATCCCGACCATTATTAGGGTGATGCCGATGGCTAGAGAAGCCTTGCGTCCATTGCTATGTTTGTTACATACAGCCATTTTTTACTCTCTAACCTTAAGATTTCTTTGCCTGAATTTATTGTTGTTACGATATCGATTTTTTATTGTTCGAACTTTGTTGATTCTGCTGGATTCGAAAAAGCGTTTAGTTCCTCCGGTGCTCGTAACTCTGCGATTCTGTCTCAGTCGTATATGTCGGAATTGGCAGGGAACTCGTCACGACAGAACGTGGAGCTTTTCTTGCCCCGAATTCGTCCGCCGGTCTGTTCCTGTGCCTGAAATAATCCTGCAGGAATATAGCGCCAATGGCCATCAACAACACCGGCCACAAACGGTGTATTCCCAGATCAAAATGGAAAAGGTTCAAATTGGCAATCAGCATCAATCCGCCAAGAAGCACCAGCAATCCGCCCCAAGCTTTCCCGTGTTGTCGGACGGTTGACTTCAATCGCTCTTCTTCTTCGGTGACATCGACTCCCATCTGAATGGCTTCTGCGGTGCGATACGCATCTATTATCGAATAGAGGTAAAAAACAACTCCTCCAAATCCGAAGATACCAAGGCTCGTAATCTCCGCTGTCTCAAACAAACCGGCAACGCCAAGGAAGTGAACCAGCGCTTTCGTATTCTGCCTGTTATATACGGCGCCTAAACCGGGAATCAGACCAAATAATGCTGCGCGACGCGGTTTGGCCCGATAGAGCTGAGGCTGTTGTTGAACCGGTCGCTGTACCGGCAGCGGATGGGACAAGCGATCTACGCCCTGAACGATGCAATCCTGACAGTATGCGTAGCCCTTGATGCGATGGTCGCAGGCCGGACAAAGGGCACGGCCGCAGTTACTGCACTGAACCGTCGCTACATTAATTGGGTGATACGCGCAATACATTTTCCTCTAGCTCCTGTCGCCCTTAAATCTCACTTCTCTTCATCTTATTATCATTCCCCAAAAGCAAACTGATGACCGACAACCATTCCTGGATTGGGTCGCGGGTTTGCCTTCTGCTTGCCCTTATTCGCTTTTTTCGTTTTGCTCTTATCTGTCGAATTCTTCTCGCTGGGACTGTTCGGAGTGTTATCAGCAGGAGGATTGTTCGTGGGACTGACCTGTCCTGGTTGCTCTGCCGGTGTGTTGTCTACATCAGAATCCGGCTTCTGTTCCTCCTTATTAATAGTGTCGATCCCACTCTTAATTTCACTGGTAACTTCCTTGACGTTGCTCTTTACGTCATCAACAACAGCGCCGTTACGGCCAAGAAAAGCCGCGGTCCAGCCATAAGCTCTTCCCGCGGCGACATTGCCTTTTCGAATTACACCTGCAAGGCTGTGATCGTCTGAGAACTGTAGTAGGAGTACAGCAGACGATGCCAGCAGAATTACCATTGCCGTAGCCCACTGCCGCACAGAAATCGGATGGAAAATCGGAGTGAGGAACGCAGTAATTCGCTCGCGCCACGGCATTCGATAAACCTGCTCTGCCGTCGCCAGGGAAGTTTCCGCCAGAATGCGCTGAATCAGAGCCTCGCTGGCTTCGAACGATTCCTCGCTGTGAACTGAATGGCACGAAGCCACTGCCAGAACTGTATCTGTTAATAAATCAGAGCACGATGAGCAGGAATGAATGTGAAGCTCGAATGCGTGATAAGTCGGGGCTGCAACGTAACCGTCAAGGAATTCGGTGAATAGATTCTCGCAACCGGAGCAATCCATCGCAGGCAATTCCAAAGGCAGACTTGCCTGTTTCGTCAGGGAGAGGATCTGAGCCTCGAACGCCGGTCTGATTTCGACATCCCTGTCATCTCTGCAGTATTGTATTGTAGACCGAACTTCCTCTGTCAAGCCGCGGCAATCAATGCACGCCAGCATGTGTTCGGCAAATTCGGCCTGGACCTCTCCAGCTAATTGCCCTTCAAGGTAATCGGAAATTAGCTCTTCAAATTCCTGACACTTCATCAGTCGCGGTTTCCTTTAACATTTATTCTGGCTTCATCGGATTAAACCTTCTTCTTGCCCATCCTTCTGCACTCCGGCTGCATTCTGGTGTTACCGTCGTTGAACTTCGGTCCTCTGTGGACTTTCGTCCTCATTGAACTTTCATTCGGCGCAAAATCTTGGCCAATTCGATTCGACCGCGATTTATACGCGACTTAACCGTCCCCTCAGGTATATGCAGAAGGTCCACTATTTCCTGATAACTCAACTCTTCAATATCGCGCAGAATTACGCACTCGCGTAAATCCGGGGGAAGCTTATTTATTGCTTTTTGCACCTGTACGCGCTTCTCCTGACGTTCCAACCTCCGTTGAGGACTATCGGTATCGCTCCGTAAATGGTAAGAGTGATCTTCGATATCCTCGCCAGTCTCCGTGGGGGTCCTCTGACGTTTACGATAATCGTCTATCACATGGTTACGAGCTAATCTCATTAACCAGTTCGGCAGATCGCCGGCCGCGGGATCGTATTGATCCAGCGTCCGGTAAACTTTAATAAAGACCTCCTGGGTCAGGTCTTCTGCCGCCTCGTGCCGCCCGGCAAAGCGGAAAGCTAAATTGTAGACGCGACGCGAGAAGTCTCGCACCACCTGTTCCCAGGCGGCGCTATCGCCATGCCGACATCGGCGCACTATCTCAGCGTCTGTTGAAATCAAAGCCGGTTTTGCTCCCACGACTTTCTGGCTCTTTTCGTTCAGTCTCATCGGACTAAACGAGATGCCGTAGTTAAAAGTTCACGAAAAATCTCCAGCGGTTGTATAAAGACCCACTTGTTACCGCCACTGTTGATTCGATTTTCCATCCTATTGAATATTAACACATAAAGAGTAACTGTTATCTGGGAGAGTTGGAGAATAGCCAGTGTATTTCCAACTGTGGCGGTTTAGTCTACCCGGCACCATCGCCGCACTTTCCGGAATCTGGCGAGGAAGAATACTTTGAGTCAAGCTTTTGAAAAGAAAAGAATTAACTCCTGCATCGGGCCTGGCCGGAGTGGCATATATGTTGCGAAAGGCCTTGACGCCCGTACATTCGGATCAGTTTTAGATGTTGCGATCCGAGTCAGATCTGATCGGATTCAGTCAAAAATCACTCGCAGGAGAATAAGGATGAAATCACGGAAACTTTTAGCAGTTTTTGCGTCGATGGTGTTGCTTTTGACGCTGGCCATTGGCGCTGCGGCGCAGACCGGTGGCGGCACTACAGGTGGTAAGACAACGAGCACAAGCAAGACCAAGAGCGGCAAGAAGGGCCACAAAGGCGGAAAGAAGAGTCGCCACAAGGGCGGCAAGAAGAGCAAGAAGGGCTCTGGCAGCACAACTCCTCCACCCAAATAGTCGGTTCTGGATTTAGAATAAGGGCGTCGAGCCTCTGTTCGGCGCCTCCTATCGCAATTTCCTGCCTGCATTTTCCATGAGAATCTCCACTGACTGTTGAACCCTATGACGATCCGCAATCTTTTCCGATAAATTTCATGTTGGAGGAGACTTTGTCGCCGGTTTTGACATCTATCTAATACACGCTTAAACTGTGCGGTTCTATTCTATTGGAGTTAAGTCGTATGCCATCAAGCTCATCCGGGAAAAGACAGCCACTTATCGGTGTGTCTTTACGGCACGAATTCAAGACAGAGAATTTTTATCTCAGACGGTTTTATTCCGAAGCTCTCTTCGGTTGCGGCGCCCTACCGGTTTACGTTCCACTGATCCCAAACTCAGAATATATCAATAGCCTGGCAGATCGTCTGGATGGGGTTCTGTTGTCCGGCAGCAACAGCGACATCGATCCGTTCCGTTATGGTCAAGCTCCGCATGTGCGCCTTGGTCCGGTCAGCCCGTTGAGAGATGAAGTCGACAGATTGTTACTAGTGGCATCCGAAGCTCGTCGGATGCCGGTTCTCGGGATTTGCTTTGGGCTACAGTCAATGAACGTTCATCGAGGCGGCAGCCTCTTTCAGGATCTGGAAGCTCAAGTTGAGGGCGTCATCAAGCACGAGCAGGGCGACTATTATGACCGGCCATCGCATAAAGTAGATTTGAAAGAAGGATCAATACTGGCACAATTGGCCGGTGCCACGGCTTGGCGGGTCAACAGTTCTCATCATCAGGCAGTGGATCAATTGGGGAGAGATCTAGTCCCGATTGCGTGGGCTTCCGATAACGTGATTGAGGCCGCCATCAGCACCAGGCCGGGCCAATTTATGTTGGGCGTCCAGTGGCATCCTGAGATTGGCTGGGAACGCGACCGATTGTCGCAGGCAATCTTTACTCATTTCGTGAAGCAGTGCAGCGATTTTGCTCAGATGTAGCGTGGGCTTCCAGCCCGGGCATTAAATCAGAGGTACTGGCACATTCTTTTAAATGCGCGGGCTGGAAGCCCACGCTACATGAAAAATGAAACTAGGATTAGAGACCTTATTCGATTCTCATCTTGATCTGCTAAAAGGCTCGCGCGTCGGGCTGGTTGTAAACCCATCATCAGTCAATCGATCATTCGATCACGCGGCCGATCTATTCGCTAATCGCAAAGAGTTCCAACTGACCGCTCTGTTCGGGCCGCAGCACGGCATTCGGGGCGAGACTCAGGACAACATGATCGAATGGGAAGGCTATCGCGATCCGCGAACCGGCATCCCCGTCTACAGTCTTTACGGCGAGACCCGGGTTCCAACGCCTGAAATGCTGCAGAACGTCGACACGCTTGTTTTCGATATGCAGGATGTCGGCACTCGGATATACACGTTTATATATACGATGGCCCATTGCATGCAGGCCTGCAAACGTGATGGGAAACGAATCGTTGTTCTGGATCGGCCAAACCCGATCAATGGTCGTGATCTGGAAGGAAACGTGCTCGAGCCTGACTACGCCTCATTTGTCGGTCTATTCCCGATTCCGACCAGGCACGGGATGACGACGGCAGAGCTGGCCCAGCTTTTTAATAAAGAGTTCGGAATTAACTGCGATCTGACAATCGTGCCGATGGAAGGCTGGGCTAGGAGCAATTGGTTTGACGAAACTGACGCTCCATGGGTAATCCCGTCGCCCAATATGCCGACATTAGATAGTGCGACAGTCTTTCCGGGTACTGTCCACGTCGAAGGCACAATGGTTTCAGAAGCGCGCGGCACAACCAGGCCTTTTGAATTCGTCGGAGCTCCGTATGTGGATCCGGATACTCTCGTACAGGATTTGAGGCAGGAGGCATCGACTGGATTGCTTCCGGGCGTACATTTCAGACCGCATTACTTTCAGCCGACGTTCCAGAAACACGCCGGCAGGTTATGCGGCGGCTTGCAGATGCACATTCTGGACAGAAACGCATTCAAGCCGGTACTGACCGGAGTCGCCATCATCAGATCGATTTACAAGCTTTACACCGAGTCGTTTGAGTGGAAGCAGCCTCCGTATGAATACGTTTACGACAAAAACCCTTTCGATGTGATCGCGGGAACAGGAACTTTGCGAGCACAGATAGAAAAGGGAACGCCGCTCGGGGAAATTGAAGCGTCCTGGCAATCCGGATTGGACAGCTTCAGGTCCAGGCGGCTCAAATATTTGCTCTATTAGGCTTAGGAAGGGTAAGGTGGGTTTTTGGCTTTGCACCCACATATGAGGATATTATGGTTGATGTCTATTCAAATCGGCGCAGCGAAAAGCGCGTACCTCTGAAAATCACAATAGCAATTTCCGGTCGGGACGTTAATGATCGCGCTTTCATCGAAGATACTGAGACCGAGAACGTCAGCCGCACTGGCGCATGCATCATCACCGGTCACGAACTGAGAGTAGGCGAATCGTTAGAGGTTAGCGCTTTGCAGGGAAACTTTCGCTCTCCCGCTGTTATTCAGATTATGTGGATAGACAACAAAGATGGACGCCGCCGGATTGGCGTGAAATTCCTGGGCGAGACGAAGAACTGGATAATCATGTAGATCCCAACCAGCAATCGATTAGATTAACAGGGTCCCAGGCATGTCGTGATGTACTGAGACCCTTTTCCACTTTAAGTCAAGATAAATTACTATTGTACAACTGACACCTTCGCGTAGAACACCGTCAGAGGTGCCGCACTGCCGCCTTCAGATGCAAGGCTTGTTTGTTGGGGGTCAATCGTGAGACTGGCGTCGCCGGGCGAGAGCGCCTCAAATATATAAATAAGTAGTTGTCCGTTTGCCGCCACGTCGCCCGCATTTCCGCGGCTTAGCGTAGCGGTTTCACTCGCATCGATCGTGTCACCCACATTAAGGTTTGGCATTACTCCACCAGCTCTGAACAACCCGCCATCGCGAACCTGTCTCAACGCAAGAACTGCCGGATCGAATTTTAGTGTGGCCTTTGCCTCTGATACAGGCAACCCGCCAGAAACGACCAATGCCGCAATTACCGTCTGGCCAACCCGCGCCGCCGATACATTGGTTCGCAATAACACACTCACGGACGAATTGTTCGCGGGAAGATTGACCAGAACGTCGGTCGGCAAGCCATGTTTAAAGGCAAAAACCGACGTGTCGCTCAGGTTGAGGTTGAGATCCCCTCGTTTTACCTGAAGGTCGTATGAACCGCCGTTAATGTTTAGAAGAAGTCCGTCAAGCACGCTGCCGTCATTCAAAGTCACGGTTACCTGCCGGTTTTGAAGAAGATTTTGAGGTGTTGTCTGGATTCCTGATGTTGTCGATGATCTATGTGCCATAGCAGGAATGACAAGTATAGATAGACTGATCGTCAGAAATAGTAATCGTTTAATCATTTTATCCTCCGAATAGCTACCCTGAGCAATTTGAAATGCTTGCAGACCTGTTTTGTCAGTGAGAGCTTAAGATTCTCTGAAGCTTAGACGCCGGCCCACCTGATTTCGTTTCACAATTTACGAGTTAAGGTTAAACAGGTCTCGGTCGAACCTGTGAAAGGCCGTGAAAATGGGACGACACTATTTCGGTTTTATATAGAGAATGAACTGTTATTCCGTCGTCAATACTTTTCCATAAATCACCGTCAGAGGTACCGCTGGTCCTGCGTTCGGTGACAAGCTGGACTTCGATGGATCAATTGTTAACTCAGGATCTCCCGCAGAGTTCACGGTGAAGGTATAAATAAATAGCCGTCCGTTCGCTGCTAGATCGCAATCAGGGCCACATCCGTCCGTTGCAGTGACGGTTTCTATCCCATTTTGTTCGACAATGGCGGTCGAAACCCTGGTTGATCTGAATAGTCCGCCTCCGCGAACGTCGGATAGCGTAAGAACCTGCGGATCAAACTTCAGCGTCGCCTCTGCATGCGATATTGGTAAACCGCCTGACACCATCACTGTTGCGATCAGGGTTTGGCCAGCCTGGTCCCTCGAAACATCGGTTCGCAAGATCATACTGACAGAAGAGCTGCTATACGGAAGAGTGGCAAGAATGTCGCCCGGCAAATTGTTCTTGAACGCGAAAACTGAAGTGCCACTTAACATAAGATCCATGGTTCCTTTTTTGATCTGAAGAGCAAATGCATCCCCGTTAATGTTCAGAAGAAGTCCGTCAATTACACTGCCATCATTCAGCGTCACGGAAACCTGTCTGTCCTGAAGAAGTTCTTGCGGAGTTGTTCCTGTCTCGGGTTTCGTTAATGCCCGTTGTGCGGCAGCAGGAATGACAAGCAGCGACAGGCTAAGAATCAAGAAAAGTGTTCGTTTCACCATTGAACCTCCGGCTGTTCCTCTAAGACAAACGCACCCGAACCAGGAGCGGCTTCATTTTAGAGCGAAGCTTCAATAAATCAAAAGCGAATTCAGAGGGAAAGAGACGATTCTTGTTTACTATTGTTCCAATTGGCGTGCTTATCTATTATTGACTTTGGAATATGCGAGAAAGTCGATGACAATTTGCTTATGTTGACGCTCGACGAATATCTTGACGAAGCCGGGCGCGCGCACGGCCACATGTGCGCTGGCCAGGTTCTGGGCGTGCGAATGGCGATGGCCGGTTGTCGCGAAATCGGCATAGATGATCCGAAAGCGCAACGAAAGTCTATTATCGCCTTCGTCGAGATCGACCGTTGCGCCGCCGATGCAGTCAGCGTTGTTACCGGATGCCGACTGGGCAAGCGCGCTTTGAAATACTTTGATTACGGCAAACTCGCGGCCACCTTGTACAACACAAAGACCGGAGAAGCGGTTCGAATTGCAGCGAAAGATTCATCGCGTGAAAAAGCTCGTGATATGTATCCGGAATTGCCGAAGAAAGAACAACAGCTAAAAGCCTACAAAGAATTACCCGACGAAGAGCTATTCACATTAGAACGAGTGAAGATAAAGATTCCGCCCGAGGATGAACCTGGTCCGCCGAAAACTCGCGTAATCTGCGAGGGTTGCGGCGAAGCCGTCAACGACAAGCGCGAGGTGGTTCGCAATGGAAAGTCGCTTTGCAGAGCCTGCGCGAATGGCGCGTATTATGAAAAGCTGGATCGGTGAGTATTTATTACGCACTCCAGTTACTTGGTCGACTTTGAACAAAGTTCTCACTGTAGCGCCGTGATTATCTGTTTACTGCACCGCGACGATTTCGAACGTTAGCCGAACTTCATCTTTTACCTTGACTGAGCCCATACCGACACTGACCGGTTCAATCTTGTAATCAGTCTGCTTCAAACCGATCTCGCCTTTTGCGTGAAGTTCATTTCCATTCATCGAGACAGTCAGCGGTATCGAGATATGACGCTGTACGCCGTGCAGATTCAGATCGCCTTCCAGCGTGAGTTTGGCGTCATTTCCGTTTCTCTGTATTCCAGAGACTTTGGTTGATTTGAAACTGGCGGTCGAAAATTTTCCGACTTCGAGGACTTTATCCTGCATTGTCGATTGGACATCTTTCCGGTCCTGGTCGCTGACGTCAGTATCGATTACCTGAAGGCCGCCAGTCTCTATATTCATCGTTAAGGATGATTGTTCGAGAGCATCGGGGTTAACTCGCGCTTCGCCGGAGAACTTTGTGATCTTGATTGTATGATTGTGGCCGAAACTGCTCAGCAACCCTGCCGTGCCGACGTGGACAATGAAGTTGCTTTTACCTGCTTCAAGGCGATAAACACGCTCAGCACGTCTGGAATAAACGGTGATGGTGGTTGCGATGAAAAGAATGCCAATCAGAAATTTGATGAACGTTGTCGATTTCATATTACTCTCCGAAACCGAGTGGCGCAGACATTCAGTCTGCGCTGGTATTGTGTGGGCCTGCTCTGTTTGCTAGCGCGCAAATTTACCGGCGCAATCTGAATGTCTGCGCCACTTTATTTTGTGTTCTTTCCGGACTTGGCACTTTTAGATGGCGGCAGCGCCGGAGCGGTTGGACCGACGGCAATGGTGATCACGGTGTGTCCATCCTGCTCAGTTGCAGATATCAATCCTTTTTTGTTATCGTCCTTGTAGAACGAAAGAGAGAACCGGTCCGTCTCATCCATCAGTAAATTTATGTTTTCCAGCTTCGACTTGTAATAATCGCGGACTTTGATGACCGGATCAGCAGTCTCGAGATTTATCAGAGTGTTCGCGCCCTGCTCCATTATACTGGGTTGGGTTTTCGCGCCCGGATAATAGATGTCGCCAAGCTGCGATTGTACCGCCTGTGGCTGAGGTTCTGCTATAACAGGATCGGGCAGCTTCGGGGGAGTGGATTCAGACGCCTCTGCCCCTTTCCTGACCATCCATATTCCGCCCGCAACAATCGCCAGAAGGACAACAGCTGCTGTAACAAGAAGGGGAGTAAGATTCCTGCGGCGAGCTGGCACAGATCCTTCAGAAGATGGTCCTACTGCCTTACCACAGTTTTGGCACAGAGCGCTTCCGTCCGGGTTCTCGGTTTCACATGCGGCGCATTTAATCATCGGTCAGGACCTCCAAAAATAATCGGAGGGTTGTTTGTGCTCATCTTCCTGCTCTACTCCGAGCCAATGTTAAACCAGCTTTGACTAATAAACCACACGATTTTTCCGGCGGGTCAATGTCAGTACCAGCTGCGGTAAGCGGATGGGTCAATGTTGCGTCTGCTACAGACTTGTAGAGTACGGGACATCTTACCCAGCCGCTACCGCAGCTAGTACTGACGCAGGTCTCAGGTTTGGTATCTGCGGCATTTGAGCCGACCGGACATTTTGTTATTCTGTCCTGCTTTGAGAGGCTATTAAGAATGCGACTTTGTCCAATATGCAATAAACGACCGGCGAAGCGGTCCTGTCCTGCGCTGGCGTCGTCAATCTGCTCGATCTGTTGTGCCCTCGACCGAATGATCAAACTTGAATGCCCCGAAAGCTGTAGTTACCTGAAATCCGGCAGGGCTGCTGCGCTAGAAAAAGTATTCGATGAGCGAGCGCGTTATATAGATGATCACGGCGTCCCGTTTGACAACGAGATTCCAGGATTTGGCGAGATTATGACTACTATTGAGTCAATGATCATTGCTGTTCTGCGAGAAAAATTTAAGTCTCTCACTGATCAGGATGTCGCCGAAGGAATAGATAACGTTGTTCGCACAATGGAAACCCAACGCAGCGGAATTATCTATTCGCATCAAGCGAACACGGCGGCCGCTCAAGCAGTGTCAGATTCAGTTATGGAAGTTATCGATTTATTGAAGGAACGCGTCCGCTCCGATTATGGGCCAAGCGGCTCGCAACTGATGACAATAGTTAGAGCTATCAGACAAGCCATAGCTTTTCACATGTCGAGATCGACTGACGGGCGTGACTATTTAAGATTCACCACCCAGTTTTATCCTTATCCCGAGAAAAAAGAATCGCTGATAATCGCTCCCTGAGGAACTGTTCAATGGGAAAAAAAGAGCGCGAACAGAAACGAAAGATTATTCAGGGAACTTTGCGATGCACCCGCAAAGGCAGTTGTTTCGTCATACCAGACCTGAAAGGCGAGCCCGATATTTTTATCCGGGAAGCTAACCTGGGCTCCGCTCTTCACGGCGACAAAGTTACTGTTCACATCACCGGCTATCGTCACGGCAAACCTGAAGGCAAAATCGACAAAGTCCTTAAGCATGCGAATCAAACCGTGGTTGGACAATTTGTTCAGTTGAGAAGATCGCAGCACGTTGTACCAATCGAAGAGAAGTTCCTCTACGACATAGAGATTAGTCCCGGTGATACTTTGCAGGCAGAAGACGGTCAAGTTGTCTTTGTTGAAATAACCCGCTTTCCAATAGCTGGTCGTCCGCCGGTTGGTCGTGTCATCGAAGTCCTGGGCAATCCTGATGATCAGGGCATCGATATTGAGATCATCATCAGGAAACACAATCTGCCACACGTATTTCCGTCGGATGTTCTGGAGGCCTCAGAAGAGATTCCACACGAAGTAACCGAAGAGGAATGCAAGCGCAGGGTCGATTTGCGAAGTGTTCCTACTGTAACTATCGACGGCGAAACTGCACGCGATTTTGATGATGCCATTTCACTTCATCAATCGTCCGACGGTCATTATCATCTGGGCGTTCATATCGCCGATGTCAGCCATTATGTAATCCAGGACAGCGCGTTGGACAATGAAGCCTTTAAGCGCGGCACATCCGTTTATTTTCCCGAACGCGCAATACCGATGTTGCCGGAACGACTCTCGAATGGCATCTGCTCGCTTAATCCGCAGGTTGATCGTTTGACAATGTCGGCTCTGATGGAGCTAAACGACAAAGGCAAAGTGATCAATTACCGTCTATGTGAGAGCGTCATCAACAGCAACGAACGGATGACCTACACAAACGTCAACAAGATCGTCACCGACCGCGATCCCATAATGATGGAGCGATACTCTTCGCTTGTGCCAATGTTCGATACGATGCACAAGTTGACTCTGTTATTGATCGACAGAAGAGAGAAACGCGGCGCAGTTGATTTCGATCTGCCCGAACCGGTCGTCGAATTTGATGACGAGGGTCAAATTTCAGGGATCGTTCGGTCCGAAAGAAACATAGCTCATCGCATCATCGAAGAGTTCATGCTGCTGACCAATGAAATCGTGGCGACTCACCTGAACCGCCTTAACATTCCGTCGCTCTATCGTATTCACGACGAGCCCGATCCAAAGAAAGCCGCGGAATTCGCTGAGCTGGCGCGCGGATTCGGTTACAAGTTCAATTTTCGCGGAGGTCGCGTTTCGCCGAAAGATTTTCAGCATTTCGCCCGTCAAATCAAAGACACGCCTGAAGAGCGGTTTCTCTCTTATTTAATGCTGAGGTCGTTGCCTCAGGCGAGATATTCCGCCGAAGCCACCGGTCACTTCGGTTTGGCGACGAAGCTCTATACGCATTTTACATCACCGATTCGTCGTTATCCTGATCTGATCGTTCACCGAATCCTGTGGGAAGTTTTGTCATTCAACTCCGATGAGACCAACCATCACAAGCGCGGAAAGAAGTCTCAACACACCGACCCGGACGAACGGAAGCCAGTCGATGCCGGATCGCTGGATGCTGTGCATCAGCTTCAATCGCCGCCGTTGCCACAAGAGCGAATTGAGGAGCTCACAGACACTCTCGACCACATTGCTTCACAGTCATCTGAGCGCGAACGCGCGGCAGACGCCGCAGAGCGCGAGTTGATGAACTGGAAGAAGGCTGAGTTTATGGCTCAGCATCTCGGAGAGGATTTCGAAGGCATAATCACCGGCGTGAAGGAATACGGAATCTACGTCGAATTAAAAGACCTGTTTATCGAGGGGCTGGTCCACATCTCAACGTTGGTTGACGATTATTATGTTTATAAAGAAAAGACTCATTCATTGATCGGCGAGCGCGGACGTAGCTTCCGGCTCGGAGATGAGGTCCGAATACTCGTTGATCGAGTAGATCGCGACAGGCACTTAATCGATTTCTCTATTCTGGACGTTCGTCCAGTACGCAGAAAAGGGAAGCGTCACTCGAAGAGTAATTCACCACAGAGACACTGAGATCTAATTTGCTCTGTGTCTCTGTGCCTCTGTGGTGAATCTTATCTGTTTTAGTTAATACCGACGATAATCTGGGTAGCGAACTCGCGGTTCGTGGTTTCCGCGGCTGTAAAATGCGTCGTCGTAGCCGCGCTCGAAACCGTCCTTGAAGCCTCGCTTGTATTCGCTCTTGTAACCGTACTCGGCACGATAACCGTAATCAGCGTGTTTGTAGGCGCCGTCGTGTTTAAAGTCATATTTCATGTGGTTGGCGTAATCTTCGCGACCTCGACGAAATCCCATCGAATAGCCTTCGCGATTGCCGAACGAATAGACTTCTTCTTCGTGAAACCGCTTGTATGAGGTCGCCGGAAAAACCGTCAGCCCGCACAATACCGTTATGATTCCCACCAGGCTCATCTTCTTCAGCAAAGAACTCTTCTGAGTCATCATACCCACATACCCTCCAAAGTTGTTTGTTGATAAAGTTGCTGATCTGCTCAAAGGTTTTTCCATCAAAAAATGTGCCAGCGGGTGGATTCTTCTTCGATAAAAATGACGTTGAAAAATAAGGACTTATTCTATCGACAGAGATGCTGCTACTAATTTTTTCGGCCATTAACACGAAAGCAGGTATAACAGCACACGATATCGTGTACATCTATTCGCTGAAAACCAGAATATATCCGTTCGGATCCTTCACTTCGAATTCCATGTCGCCGTACGGTCGTCGCGTCAAAGGCAGTTTGATCTCGACCTTTGACCTTAGCTCTTCATAGAATTGCTCAACGCCAGTCATTCTAATGTACGCATCCCACAAACCAGATGGTCTTTGCCTCGACAGATCGGGTTTCTGATAGTCGTCGATCAGCATCAGCATGAGTTCAATATCGTCTTTTATGATGCTGGCGAAGACATATGGCGGATCCTTTGGAAAGGGATGAACCGTAAAACCAAGGTTGTCGGCATACCATTTCGTAGTAGCCGTTACATCCGACACGATAAATGTAGGGACTGCTTTATTCAGCCGTGGCATTTGAGACTCTTTCCGGCGCTTGTGGACCTTTTGTGGTCGCGCTTTGAGACTATTTTGGCGCTGATGCAAGGCATTGTTTGCGGTCGTTTCTCGCCGCAGCTACCGCCTCAGTATGCTCCTTGCCCTTTTTCGCTCTCGCGACTTTCAATGCTTCCGCGTAGTCGTCGTTACACTTCTTGACAGCCTCTGTGTGCTCTTTGCTGGGTTTGTGTTTAGTCTTTTTCGTCTGGACGGCAGACGTCGTAAGACAAATAGAAGAAAGGCATATCACAGCCAAAAACGAGCACAGAATGTTTTTCATAATCGTTCCCCTTAACTGAGTTCTGGTCGTAAATTAAAGTTCTAAACCGGTACCGAGATCGCTGAGCTTTGTAAATATAAACGAGAGTATTTTAATATCCAAGCGATTCCAGTTACCGTGGCTGACCCACAATGTCAGCGCAAAAAGATAAACGCCGGCTGTAAAACATTTGATAGAATACATAAGGTAGTTGATGTTAAACGACTGGTTCTAATGAAAGTTGTTGGGCAGTGCATCGCGGCCTGCAATTCGGCGGTTTTCTTGAACAGGGTTCATCGGTTATAATCCGTCGCCTCGATTTTGCACCTTCGGAAGGGGATTAAAAATGGACAGCCAGCGTTCAGCAGTTACTGATGTTCGACAGATACCGCAAATGTGGTATCGCCCTTCCAGCGGATCGGGTTTGCCGGCGAAATCCGTTTATCGACCTGCAGCGCTGGTCGAGTGTCGGCTGAGCTTTCGCAGTATACGTGCCGGTTTCCAATATTCGGACGAACGCTACTACACGGCCTGGTATCCGACGAAACAGGTCACAATCGATTGGTCATCGCCGGCAGTCGAGATTAAGAAGGCGGAAGAGCTGGGCGGGATCGCTTCATCGGATGCGGCTTACCAATCCGGCAGTTACGATTTCTCTTCGGCTTATTTCGACGAAATACAGGAAGAACTGATCGAGCACCTGGTGCGAACCGCCAGATACGGCATTCTGCGCAACGCAAATTTCGGAGTTTATTCAGAACCGAAAGAATCGCGCGAAAGCTTTATGGCTCGGATCGGCGACATGGGGATTGAGAAGGTCGAGCCCGAGTTGAAGCGCCTGCTGGGTAAATTCGAGCTTGCCATCGAGCAGTTGAGGGAAGCCCAGGCGCGACGAGGCCGGAAACTGGAAGGCGACAAAGCCGAAGAGATGTTCGCCTACTGGCGAGATTTGTTCGCCGCCAGCGAAAAAGGCTTAGCCGATATGTTTATCGGCAAATTCCGAATGGTGTTGCAAAACCCGGTGCCGCGACCGGCTGCGATGGCTACAGACGATGTTGATCAGGACCTCTTGGACGAATTAGACCGTGTAGAGCGCGATGCCAAAGACGCCTTGAACTCGCTCTACACTGACTATATGCAGATGGTTCAGCAGTGCGACACTTTCGAAGTCGGATTGCAGCGCGAAAATATTCACGTCGTGAGACGAGCTTTGCTTTGGGTGCCTTCCAACAATAGTTGATCCGCATCTAATTAAGACTTACAGAAGAAGAATTCATCACGAAGAACATAGAGGTGGCAGAGGGAAAGCATTAAAAGCTCTGCGTCCTTTGGCATCGCCTGTGGCTCGTTCGTTTCTTAATAACCAGTCTATCCTCATTCGCTCTGATTTAAACACCTCCCATTCGGCCGCAGGTTGTGATCTGTGGGTACTTTTGATATAAGCGCTGTTTTTAATAAAGGATTGGTTGGAGAGATATTATGGCCATTAGAATAATTCAATACGGCATAGGGCCGATCGGCGCTGCGATCGTGCGCCTCATCACTCGAAAAGGAAACGCGGAACTGATTGGAGCGATAGACGTTGATCCCGCCAAAGTGGGCAATGATCTGGGCAAAGTCGTCGGACTTGATCGCGATCTTGGCGTGATCATTTCCAATAAAGCTGATGAAGTCCTGGCGCTGGATGCCGACGTTATTATCCATTCAACGTCTTCATACCTGAATGATGTTAAGGATCAACTATTTCATTGCCTGGACGCCGGTCACAATGTGGTCTCTTCGTGTGAGGAACTGTCATATCCATTAAGGAAATATCCTGAACTTTCGGCTGAATTGGACCGAAGAGCAAAGGCCAAAAACGTCACGTTGCACGGTACTGGCGTCAACCCGGGATTTGTGATGGACAAGCTGGCTCTGACTCTTTCATCGGTATGTCAGCAAGTCGACACCGTTCACGTCACGCGAGTGGTTGATGCATCAAAGCGACGCTTGCCGCTCCAGAAAAAAGTCGGCGCCGGAATGACCGGCGAGCAGTTCAAACAGGAAGTCGATGCTGGTCGCATTAAGCATCACGGCTTGCCGGAATCGGCTGGACTAATTGCGGATGGAATGGGAATTTCGGTGGACAATATTTCCGAAATCATCGAGCCCGTAATCGCCGAAGCAGATGTCACTACCGAATATCTGACTGTCAAAAAAGGCCAAGTCGCCGGTGTACGCCAGGTTTGCCGAGCGACCAATCATGGCGAAGAAAAGCTTTACCTGGAATTGAGAATGTATGTGGGCGCAAAGGATCCGGCAGACACGATCAAAATCAAAGGCCAGCCTGATTTGACGTTAACAATTCCGGGCGGAACGCACGGAGATTTAGCTACGGCGGCAGCGGTAGTTAATGCAATTCCTGCGGTGGTAAACGCGCAACCTGGATTAAAGACAGTTGCGGATATCCCGGTTAAGTTCTACGCTTCATTTTAGCCATGTAGCGTAGGCTTCCAGCCTGCGCAATTCTGGATGGTGGGCGTAACGAATTGACCAGAGCGAGACCTAACTGTTTACGCTGGCTGGAAGCCTACGCTATATAGGAGACAGGGGATCGAGATGCCACTAGAAGATGCGGTCAACGGTGTTGTATGGATCAATGGCGAATATACGAACTTTGGCGACGCCACTGTGGCATTGGAGGACCGAGGCTTCTACTTCGGTGACGGTGTTTATGAGGTCGCTAGGGTTTACAACGGCCGCATTTTCGCTCTCGACAGGCATCTTGCTCGGTTGCATCGCAGCGCCAGCGCAATCGATCTGGAACTGCCTCTGAGCGAAACCGAATTTACTAATCTCTGCAACGACCTGCTCGACCGCAGCCAGATCAAAGATGCCGAGATTTATATCCAGATAACCCGAGGCGCGGCTCGACGAAACCATGGTTTTCCCGAGAACGTGAAACCGACAGTAGTCGTCGGTGTTCGCGCTGTCCGGCAGATACCTGACGATGTATACGAAACTGGCGGTAGCCTGATCACGCTTCCGGATGAGCGATGGGCCCGGTGCGATCTGAAAACCATTTGCCTGCTACCGAATGTCCTGGCAAAAGAGCGCGCGCACCGCGAAGGGGCGTTTGAAGCCCTGTTTGTTCGGGACGGCTTCGTTACCGAAGGCTCGTCCTGCAACGTCTTCACCTGGCGCGATGGTAGTCTTGTTACACCAATATCAGATAACCGAATTCTGCCGGGAATTACCCGGTCTGTCGTTTTAGAGATCGCAAGAGAACGCGGCTACAACGTCGTTGAGCGGAATCTGACGCCTGACGAAATTTATGCATCGGACGAAGTCTTTATCACCAGCACCACCATTGAATTGCTGCCTATAGTTCAAGTTGACGACAGAAAAATCGGAAACGGCAAGCCCGGCGATATACGGGGAGATCTTCAAGCGGCGTTTAACAGTCTCACAGGCAAGTTTACGTCGTGACGGAACTTTTCTGCCGCCATAGTTTGTAGGTCAGGACCGTCCAGGTTGCGCCCCAAATTGTGCTGAGAATCGCCGCGCCCACGGTTGTTGCCACCGGACCAACTTTGTCAGCGATGAAACCGGCCGCGAGACACGATCCGCTCATAGTCAAAGTTATCAATCCATAATCAACCGAAAACACGCGACCGCGGACGTAGTCGGGCGTCTCTCTTTGCAAGCCGTATGTAGATGTAATCCATTGTGCGCCGCCGCCAAGATGCGCAATCAATATTGCAATTCCAGCGATCATTAGTGTTGGAGAAAATGCGAGACCGAGATAGCCGAGACCAAACACTATTCCGCAAACGCCGATAGTTCGGTACTGCTGATTGTCGCCCTTTACCAAAGCCCGCACGATGAATGGACCAAGCAATGCTCCCAGCCCGCGCATTGCATATAAAAACCCTACGCCTGCTGCTCCTTTTCCGAACTGAGCGCTGCCGAAAATCGCCAGCATCACGATGACTCCGCCGCCGATCCCAAAACCGCCCTTGGCAGTCAACAATGCAAGTACTCTTGGATGACTCTTAGCGTAGATGTAGGTCTCGTGCATTGCCTTTTTCAGTGGAATATGTTCGCCGTGCGGACGCGCTTCGCTGAACGGGATTTTTATGCTCTTCAGGAGCAGAGCAGAAAACAAAAAACTGACGGAATCGGTTATGAACGCTGCATTCGTGCCGAATTTCACGGCAACTGCGCCACCCAGCGCAGCTCCGACGGCCAGCATCGTTCCCCACGTCGATCCCATCAGGACGTTCGCCGGTCCCAGGTCTTCCTTGTCCACAATATTTGGCAGAGCGGCATTCGAAGCGGGATCGAAATATGCCGCACCAATACTGATTGCAATGACACCAACATAAGCGAAGGGAAGCAGCGCCGGTCTGGTTGCCAAAAGCGGCAGCAACGCCGCGACTGTTCGTCCCAGGTCCATGGCGATCATCAATTTTTTGCGATCTCTTTTATCAATCGCGTGCCCGGCCCACGGAGTGAAAATGAATATTGGTAGCGTTTGGCAGACGACCATGACCGACACCAGAGTTGCCGAATGCGTCATCTGTAAAACCAGATTCAGGAGCGGAACGGTGAGGAACCAATCACCAGCCAGACTGATTAATTGTGCGGTGTATAAACGCCTGAAATCTCTATTGCGTCGGAGGAGGGAAATGTACGCAGCCAAACCCGACTGCCTCGGTTTGTTAGCAGTCATTCAGAGAGTACACGAACAGTGGATCGCGAAAGCGGTGTGAAGGTCGATCACGCGAAGCGGTCGACCTTCAGTAATAAACACTTGATAAGGTCCGTTAAAGTCTTACTTCTTTTGCAATTCTGCCAGGGCCGCCAGAACTTCTGCGCTGTGACCCATCGGATTGACCTTCAAATAGACCTTAGCAATTTTTCCGTTTGGATCGATTATAAAGGTATTTCTGGCTGCGTACTTAACGCCACTCTTGCTTTCTATCAATGATCCGTACGTGTCTGTGACTGTATGATCAGTGTCTGCGAGAAGCTTGAACGTCAAACTCTCTTTAGTACAGAACTCCTTATGCGAATCAACCGAATCGACACTGACGCCCAGGATTACAGTATTAAGAGCCGTATATTTCGCCAGATCCGCCTGGAAATTATGCGCTTCCATTGTGCAGCCGCTGGTCATATCGCGAGGATAAAAATAAAGGACAACCCATTTGCCTTTATAATCCTTCAGGCTGACCGGACCGCCTTCAGTCGTTGGTAACTTGAAATCAGGTGCGGCAACGCCTGCGGCTGGCGGATCGCCAAACCCGAATGCGATAGCCGAAAAAGCCAAGACCACACACACAACAAGATAGATTGAAATATTCTTCTTAGTCATAGTTTGTTCCTAACCCTGTAAAGTTTGTTGTTTCGTTTGCGAGGCCTTCACGCAAAGTTCGTGCGTACATGTTTTTATACATTACAACTTTATGAACTACAAGGGCAAAGCCGCTGTCGTCAGACAGAGCTGGACTTAATGGAAAATAGAAGGTCGAGTGTTCTGGCGAGGCTCTGGAGGGGTTCTGAACGAAAGCCTTGAAAATCCGTCGGTCAATTCGGATCGATTCGATGCGTAGACGGCAATCCCAGCACGGGATCGTTCACGTTAGAGTCCGCCCCGTGTTTATCCGCTGCATGAATTATCTCCCAATTCTCCGACGAAATATAAAACGATCTGTGACCGCTGGCGCCGTAGTTTTCCGGTCTGGCAAAGGCCTCAAATCCGTCCCGGTTCACGCGCACATCAAAACTGTATCCATCCATATGTTTGGTCATCCACCACCTGTCGACCAATTTAGCCGAGACCAGCTCAGGCACGTTTCCGGCCTTGCCATTCTGGCGCATATAGATTTCTTCCGCTCGACTCAGCGTTCTGAGGTTGCGGATCGCAGAGGACTCATTCGCCGCCTGTCTGGCGGACAGCAGGGAAGGTATCGCTATGGCGGCGACAATTCCAATTACCGGAGTAATAATGACTGCCACAATGTTGACGATGATTCCGGCGACAGCTCTTCGTTTGCCGCCATAGGTGTAGGGATCTCTATTGGCGTTATTAAGCGCGATGATTCCAATCACGATACCCGCCAGCGCGCCGACCACCAGTATTCCAAACGTGAAAATACCAATTACGCCAATTATCACGGACATCGTTGCCAAACCGGTATTAAGACGATAGCCGGTTTCCTGTCGCGGGTCAGGTAGTTCAACGGACACGTATTCATTTGTGCTTACGTTTGTTGCGCGGTCGCTAAAGTGAAACCCGCATTTAAAGCAATATGTAACGCTGTTCCGGTTAACTGTCTGACATTTGGGGCAATTCATTTCAAATACTCCTTTGCGTATATATTTTTCGGTAAAGAATGAATCGAACTTGAGGAACAACGTCATAACATTCCGCAAATATCTGGTTTCGGTAAAAATCTGAATGTGAACAGATGCACTTGCAGACTTGTCCAGCAGGCGGTGGTGCTGTATTCTGGAAATTGCCGCGTCAGTAGATTTTTAGCAATGCACGGTTGGGTTGTGCGGCAGTTCTGAACGAGCCCTTCTTTACACTGGCAGGCATTCATAAAACATTTTCGGAGGGAAATCCTCAGATGAAACAAAGCAGGATTTATCGGAAAGTAGCATTATTCGTTTTTTCTTTCATTTTGATATTGGCCCTGGCTTCGCCAGGAACGTTTGCCAAAGCCAAGCACCCGTCAAGATCCCGCGGCAGCCGCGGTCGCGCATCCAGATCGCGTGGTCGTGGTGGCAGAAGCGCCCGCGGCGGAAGAAGCTCTCGCGGTGGCAGAGTTGTTTACCGAAGAATTCACGGCCGGACAGTGGCAGTTCACACCGGCGGGGGCGGCGGAAGATTGGTTCCGCTTCGTGATAGCCGTGGAAGAGTCAAGCGCGATCGGCGCGGCAGGATTATGTATGCTCGCGTAGCTCCGCCAAAGCCAAAACCAGGAGCCGAAATCCCGTCTAACCGAGTCGTCGAGATCCAACACGCGCTCACATCACAGGGATTTTATAAAGGCGAAGAGAACGGAACGTACGACGACGCAACCAAGACTGCAATGCAGAGTTTTCAGAGCGCTCACGGTATGAAGCCTACCGGTCTGCCAACCGCACAGGCATTAAAGCTGCTCGGCTTGACAAAGAGCACCGCTTCTAACACTACATCAACGACGGACGCGCCCAGTACGCGACCGCGAACCGTGACAAAGAAAAATCCTTAAGTTTTTTGAGCTGGAGTACTATGAGTTTAGGTGACCAGATCGTGGCCGATCTGAACGAGGCGATGAAGGCCAGAGATGCCGTTCGAACAGGAACCCTGCGAATGGTAAGAGCGGCGCTGTTGAATACCAAAATCGATGCCGGTCATGATTTGAATGACGACGAAGTCAAATCGGTTCTGGCCTCTCTGATAAAACAAAGAAAAGATTCTGTGGAACAATATATCCTTGGTGGGCGTATGGACCTTGCAGGTAAAGAGCTAGCTGAGATCAAGATCATTGAGACTTACTTGCCGCCACCGTTGACCGACGAAGACCTGGGCCGAATAGTCGCAGAGACAATTTCGGAAACCGGCGCGGCGTCGATCAAAGATATGGGCAAAGTGATGAAAGCGGTAATGGTAAAGCTTTCCGGTCAGGCGGTTGATGGTAAAGTGATCAGCGAGCTTGTTCGCGGCAAACTCAGTTGATGTCAGTCATTCGGATGGGAGGGTTTTAGATTATGAGCATACTGGGTCTAATAGCCCTGATCTTATCGGGCGTGGCGATCTACGATATCGCCAAATCGGATCGAGATACCACGAGCAAGGCCGTATTGATCATCCTTGTGCTGCTCTTTCCGATAATTGGTCCAATTATTTATCTGACGGTCTTTAAAGAACGGGGATAGAAGTAATTCGTCAGTCGATCGTCTGACGAAATGAAGCGGAATCAAAACCTTTGGGGCCTTGATTGGTTTGCTCCCACATCAACAGCCAGAGGATTTCCGCTTCCGCGCCATTGCTCTACCGGCGGAGCGACACGCGTGGGCGCTGATTGAGTTAAGTCTCAATTACACGCGTGCCGTTCCGCGGTGTCTTAAAGATCCCATCGAACCACTCATAAAACTCACTCCTCAACCTCTCAATTAATTCCGACATAAAAGTCGGTGCACCGACCGGGTATTTGAGAGTAAGTTGCTCTATTTGACGCCGCTGCCAAATAAAGGTTCCAGTAATCACGGTCTATCAATGAAGTATGAATTTCTTAATGCAAATCGATTGACGGAATGATCAGGGATTTTCTTCCAGAACTGCGTTGAATTCGCCGCCGATGATGAACGCCAGTGAAGTTAGGTACATCCACAATAACAGGACGATGAACGCGCCGATGCTTCCGTAAATCCGGTTATAACTTCCGAACCTGCCGACGTAATAATTGAAACCGACTGTGATGATGGCCCACAACACCGACGCAAGAATCGCACCGGGCAGCACTTCTTTGATGCGAAGTTTCTTGCAAGGACTGACGTAGTAGAGAAGACTGATAATCACAAAGAGGACCAGTACAATCAACGCCCACTCTGTTAAAGCCCATAGATCCGATGCCTCTATGTCAAATCCAATCTCTGTTCCGACAAAGGCAGCGGCTCTGCTTCCAATTATCGCCGCTATTGAAGCGAGAACGATTGGCAGAAAAGTAATCGGCACCAGCACAATGGCGACCAGCTTTTCTTTCCAGTAGGGTCGAAGGCGATCGGGTGGTATGTGGTAA
This sequence comes from Blastocatellia bacterium, assembly GCA_035652355.1. Classification (GTDB taxonomy): domain Bacteria; phylum Acidobacteriota; class Blastocatellia; order DASRDY01; family DASRDY01; genus DASRDY01. The sequence continues at coordinate 25,212 of DASRDY010000321.1, read as the reverse complement.
GCTCGATTGACTGATTTCATAAGCGTAGAAATCAGCGACGATCCTGTCCACAGTAACAACAACAAGCTGATTGAAAACAATCCCGAACGCGGGCCGCTGGCAAACAGACTGTTGACGTAGGACTGGATCAGATCGTGGCTCTCGGCGGGCATAAAACGACTGAGCGCAGTAGAGACCGATTCAACAGTGTGTTCCCCGTGTCCGAAAAAACTGGCCGAACTTGCCGCGAGCAACAACAAGGGAAAGAAAGAAAAGATAAAGCTGTAGGCCGTTTCCGCCGCCATCCCTGAGCAGTCATCGTCGATCAGGCGGTCAATTAATTTACGCAATGTGCTTTTCGTTGCCATATTGCTGGGGTTATCTCAGCATGCTTCGCAAGCGAATGGAAAGATGAAACATGCCTCCAAGACATGCAAGGGTTAGAATAGCGCAGGCAAAGCAAGTCGAGAAGGCCGTCGACGCACTGTCCGATTGAAGGCGGGAGATTGTTTCTTAAGAGAAAGCGTCTAGCACGCTTCTCAAGGAAGATACTCTCGAAATTAATATTAGTGAATAATCAGGTATATCACACGAAACGCGCTCGCGGGCTATTGCTTCGAAGTTTTTAGCGCCTTGAACTTATTGAACGCTTCGTCGGCTTCATCGTTTCGACCGAGATGTCGCAACGTATTGCTCAGCCCAAAATATGCCTGAGCAAAATCAGGCTTTAGCCTCGTGCACATTTTATACTGATCGATCGCTCCGAGCATGGCCTTCGAGTTATCCTGCTGCTCGCCGATTATTTGATATGCATAGGCCAGTTCATAATGCCCTTCGTAATCGTCTTGCTGCAGCAACACATACTTCTCCAAAGTTTGCGCCGCCTGCACGTACAGACCATAATCTCTCAGTGCTTTGCCGTACTGCAGATAGAACCGCTGCATGACGATTGGGTACTTCTCGTCTTTGGCCGCGAGCTCGTATTCATCGATCGCGCCTTTCAGATCGTCGGTGCCTTCCAGGGCTACCGCCCTCAGGTGATGGGCGCGGGCGCTGCTCGGATCGATCTTCAAAGCGTGATCAACCCATGGCAATGCGGCGGGAAATTCATTTCTTGCAAGATGATAGACTGCAATGTTGATCAGCGTCGTGAAATCGTTGGGATCGATCTGTAATGCCTTTGTCCAGCATCTCATCCCATCTTCATCCTGGTTCTTCGCCAGGTAAATCTCTCCGAGAACCGAATAGCCGTGCGCCGTCTCGAGTTTGGCGACAGACTGTTTGGCCAGATCCAACGCGCCGTCCAGATCGTTTTGCTTAACTCGGCCCAAGGCGAGATCTGTAAGCAGCTTTGAACCCGCGACAGGATCGTCAAGCGAAGTGATGTATTGAAGGTTAGTGCGATAGGCCTTTTTCAACTCTGCTTCATTTTCATCGACCGTCGAATCATTTGAAAGTCCAACCTGTCTCGGCGCCTGGAATTCTATGTATGCGTTATCGTCGGTATTAATCAGCCCGGTGCCGGCATAGCGATCGATGTCATTTGGCCCGAGGTATAGACGCGTTAGCAGCTCGGCTGGATTGTTGATTTCAATGCGTGACATTAAGGCGGCGATGCGAGGATCCTTGAACTTTTCGTCAGCTATCTTCAAATCGATCTTGCGATCCTGGAGGCTGCCAACCAGCACCAGATCACCTTCGGCGGCGCGGAACAAATAAACATAGGGAAAAACTTTGTGATAGGTTCGAACCAGGACTTTGACGTCATCGGCCGGCATTTCGTATATCTGGAGCCACTGGCAGAACAATCCATCAGGGTTCAGATGCTGTGCGCCAAGCCGAAAATACTCTTCAGTAAAGAGATTTGAAACGCCTGTCACCCAGGGATTGGACGGCTCGGAAACAATCAGGTCATACTTTTCGCGGGATACGGCCATAAAGTTGCGGCCGTCGTTTATTTCCAAATGGAGTCGCGGATCATTCAGAGGTCGATAATTGTAATCATCGAATTGATGCGAGGCTTCGACTACTGCTTGCTCTAATTCAACCAGCGTGACCTCTTTCACCGGAGTTTGCAGCACCGCGCCGGTGGTAACGCCGCTGCCCATTCCCACGACCATTGCTTTGTCAGTTTGCTGTCGCATCAGAATGGGAACTACGCCGACCATCACCTGGGTCGGCAGATCGCCCGCCGTCGAAGCGTCGGGCTTGCCGTTGACCTTCAGGACTAAATGATCGTTCTGTTTTTGGACCACAACGGACGCCGTCAGTCCCTCTTTATAAAATAACGTCGTGCTCTTTCCGCTGACCTGATCCAGGAATTTTTGCCGATTCATATCCACGTACGACGGCGCATAACGATAGACGCCGCTGGATAGCACAGCAGTATTCCAGTCCGGCCGTCCGATCAAAATTAATATGAGCAAAAGCGGGCACGCCGCGATCAACTGCCGATTTCGGCTTCGGCCGGCGCGCAGAAACAACAGAAAAGCGCTCAGAACGAGATTCGTCACGACTGCGGCGGTAATTGTGTTGCGCATTCCCAGCAGCGGAATCAGATCGAAGCCTGCCGAAAAAGCGCCAAGAATCGCGCCCACCGTATTAACTGTATATGCGTCGCCGACCAGTTTGCCGACTGACCATTTGTTTTGCTCGACGATGCGGATAACGAAAGGCAGCACCGCTCCGAGCAGAATCGTTGGCAGCGCGATAATCGAACCCGCGATCAAAAATCTCGACGCAAACAGAATCCACGTCTGGCTGTGCGAAAGGACTTTGAATAGCTGGATGAACCAATAGGGAAGCTCCGGAAACAACCATAAGCCCGACATCGCCGACAGTCCGACGCCCGTCTGCAACAGCGCCAGAAACAGCAGTGGTTTTCGTGACCGATCAGCGAGTCGCGAGGCTATCAACGTTCCAATGGCAAGCCCGCTGAGAAATGTCGTCAGCATTATGCTGAACGCGTAGACGGACGATCCGACTACCAGACTCAACATCCTGGTCCAGACGACTTCGTAGGTGAGTGCCACGAATCCCGAGATTGCAAAGGCGATCAACGTTCCGTTAATGGCGAATTTTGAGAGAGGCTCAGCCAGCGCTGGCGTGAATTTTGCGACTTTTCGCGAGGACCGTTTCTCTTTTATCTTGTCGACGATCTCTTTCACGGCTGGCGAATACCGTAAGGGAACTACGGCAAGCAGCGCGAGACCGAAATTGAAACCCGCGGCAACAAAAACGGTTTTGGTAACGCCCAGCATCGGCAACAGCCAGAATCCGGAAACCGCCGCCCCAAAAACTGCTCCGAACGTGTTGACGAAATAGAGCGATCCAATCGATAGCGCCAGTCTTTGTTTTGATTGAGCGTAGTAAGCGCTGAGCACCGGCAGCGTTGCGCCCATCAACAGTGTAGGTGGCAGCAGGACAATCGCAACCAGGACGAAGCGGACCAAACTCAGCAACAGAAATGATAGGTGAAACTGCTGCCACACTGCGCCGTAAATGGGCGATAATGCGGGCAGGATCAAAAGCAGCAACAGACCGTAAAGCCCGATTCCTACTTCCATCAGTATGTAGACCAGTAACGGCCTGCGCATTTTTTCGGTACGTCGACCTGCATAAATGCTGCCTGCGGCAAGACCAGCCATAAATGAAGTGAGAACCGTGCTGATCGCAAATGATGTCGCGCCGAAGATCAGGGTCAGCATTCTGAGCCAAACGACCTGGTAGATTAGCCCGCTGGCGCCCGATAAAAGAAAGCAGACGAGAATAATTTTATTTACTTTTGCATGCGGCTGTACGACCTGCTCAGGTATGCTTTCAGGCGTTGGGCTGAGTGTCTTCGGTCGTTTCGTCTGAACCATGCGTTGAAAGAGTAGCAAAACCAGCAGTAGCTATCCAAAGTTTAATACGTTTTTGGCATCGGTTCGGTCACAGAGATGCAAACCAATGATAAACAATTTAAAATCTATCTCATGCGATGAGGAAATGACCCCGGGGAGACGACGAAAAATCACGCGAATAGAAAACTCCATCTATAATTTTTTAATGGATCGGATCGCATTCACGATCGCACTGTCGATTGCCTGTTGTCTGTTTATTAACTGCGGTAAGAACAAATCAGTTCCAAAATCCGCTCCGGACTTCTCAATTGCCACTTTTGATGGGCACAAAGGCCCCCTCAGTTCCGTTTCATTCACTCCCGATGGGAAACAGTTATTGAGCGCCGGTAAAGACGGCAAACTGATTTTGTGGGATATTCAGTCCCGAAAACAGGTCTGGGAATTATCCGGCGGTGGATCTCAATTGCGAGCCGCCGCGGTTTCACCTGATGGCAGGTTGACAGCATCGGGTGACGACACTGGTCTGCTGAGGATTTACGATTTATCAAGGCATAGCCTGATACAACAAGTTAAAGCTGATGATATATCTCTGCTGGCGCTGTCGTTTGATTCAACCGGTGAATGGATTGTTACAGGCGGAAAAGACAGAAAAGTTAAAATCTGGGAGACAGCCACAGCCAGATTGAGCGGCGTTTTTGAAGGAAGCTTTGATCGCATAAATGCCGTGGCATTGTCAGCGGATGGCAAGATGGTTCTTGCTGGTTCCAGTGGCAGCGGAATCAGAGTATGGCGTCGATCAGACGGCAAGCCACAGAACAGTCATTTCGAGTACAACGGCGAGATTTATTGCCTGTTGTCTGATCCAGGTCGAAGCTTGGTTATTGCTGGCGGAAGCGTTGGGGATCTTGCCGGAAAGCGCGAAGGAAGGGTTAGAATCTGGCGGTATCCCGACGCAAAAGAACTCTTGACGTTTGCGCCGCATCGACTGGTGACGTCATCGGTTGCTGTTGCTGCGAATGGAGCATTGATCGCTACTGCGAGTACAGTCGATCCGGTTATCCGGCTCTGGAATACCGACACGGGAGATTCAATTCGAACTTTAATTGGGCATTCGACAGGAGTCAATCACATCGACATCAGTCCGGATGGAGCTTTGCTGGCGAGCGGCGGCGAAGACGGCACGGTCAAAATTTGGGATTTGAAATCACAGCCGGTTTCGAAGTAGAAAAGAATTCATTGGAGAGGAATTTCATGAAGGCTAATCTTTCAATCGGAGACACGGTCGTTATATATCTGCAAAACCCTCGCGAGAAGATATGGGGAATGCTATGCGACCTCACCGCTGCTGGCGCGAATATCTGCGGTATCGATCTGTCGGCATTTGAAGATTGGCTTTCTAGCCTGAAATCCGGCGAAAAAGGACTGGGATTGACCGCTGCTTTTATACCGATGTGGAGAGTCGAACGCATAATGCTGGACCAGGCATTCAGTGGCATACCTGCTCTCGAAGAGCAGGTCCGACAGAGGACCGGGCTCAGCTTAAGAGAATTAATCCAGAGAGACTCTACTGAAATTGCTGATGACGATAACGAGCCTCGCAATTAAAATTCTTTAAGAATGGTTAAACACGTCGTCATCCATAGATACGTTAAAGGTTATCGATGTAGTGGTCAGTTTTTGCGTCAGGACGCCGTTTTCATAAATCTCTGTGCGCATCGGCACTAACACGTTCTGGACGGTCCTGTACTCATAATACGACACTTTGAATTTAGTCGGTTTATCGCTGGTTAACTGCGTTTCGTATTCGATATGAAGAATATGTAACGTTTTGGCGCTGACATAGAAAGTTGTGTGCGATCCATCTTCGTGCGTCATCTCGACAACATAACATTCGATACCCTTGATGGTTTGATTGGGCTTTGCCTCTAACTTGGATCCGTCCTCGCGATAACGGAGAAGCGCATCGTAGCTATGAATCATCGAGGCCCTGAATGTCTTTTCGGCTTCAGGTCTCGGTTCAATTGCCAGTCCATTAAGCGTTGCCCAGACCTTGGCGCCGTTGAATCCAAGGCTTAATGCATCCGCATCAGGCATCGTCAGGTCTATACGTTTGAAATCCAGCCAGGATTTCTCCTTTCGAACAAAGCGCGTCGTTAACTGACCTTCTTTGTCGCCCCCGGTCGTTGGCAACAGGACAGTATCTTTTTCTATTCCGTTGACTTTCACCAATGCGAGTGAATTGCGTCCGCCGTAAGTTATGATGGTAGCTTCAGCAATAGCGTCTCCGTTGAACTGACCTTTTTGAGGTTGTGCCTGACCCTTCTCGGGTGGTGGCGGTGGCGGAGCGCCTTTTTTGCCGCCCTTTTGAGCGCCGAACGAGAATGCCAAAAACGAACCAATGACCAAAGACAGGACTAGCCCGTGCTTAAAGAAATGCAACGCTATATACCTCCGAAAATTGAAGACGTGCGGAAGTCTGACTGAGCGGAGTCAACGCACATTATCGTAAACGAAATTATAACACAGCTAAGTGTCACATCCTAATTGACTAATGCCGACCAGAACGTCTGCCCGTCTGAGCTTTGGATGCAGAACCACGACTATAACGATGTATGTATTTCCAATGGGTGTGGTTCACGTTTTGGGGAGAATGGCCCTTCTGATACTTTTCAGAGCCTCGTTCACGAGGCTTTCCCGCTAGGGTTACTAGACCGCGTCTTTTACAAGCGGGAGGGACGGTGCCCGTTGTGCATAGCGCGCTTCAGAGCGCTTCCATTCGCAGGCTTTAGCCATCATTCGGCTAAAGCAATTTGAAAGAACGCTCTCTGCGCCGTGTGAAGAAAAGCCTTCGCTGTTACCCGGCTGTAAAACAAGCCGGTCTATTAACCCTTTGGGAAAGCCGCCTGAAGGCGACTAACGCAGGCGTTATCTTGTTGCCAAAAACTTGAACCACACCTATTTCCAATATCGTAGTTGACACGTCTTTGTGATGGACGTTATCTTAACGCGACTTTCCATCAAGCCATCAAAAAGCCAGTGAGGAGCACACTATGAAAGTTGGTATCATCGTCGGCCGCGAGCAGTCGTTTCCGCCCGCACTGATCGACGAAATCAATGGTCGAGAATCAGGAGTCACTGCAGAATACGTTACCCTAAGCGGAATTCGGATCGACCAGCCGCTGGAATATGCAGTCATCATTGATCGCATATCGCACGAGATTCCATTTTATCGGGCGTATCTGAAACAGGCGGCATTGCAGGGCACGCGGGTAATCAACAATCCATTCTGGTGGTCGGCCGACGATAAATTTTTCAACTACTCACTCGCTACGAAAATCGACGTCGCGGTTCCTAAAACGATTCTGCTCCCACAAAAGAGCTACAAGGATGGTGTTGTTTCAGAGAGCCTGCGCAACCTGGAATATCCCCTGAACTGGCAAGGTATCGTCGATTACATCGGCATGCCGGCAATTATGAAACCGTTTGACGGCGGCGGTTGGCGCGACGTTTATCGCGTAGACAACCTCGAGGATCTGATTTCAAAGTTTGATGAGACGGGACAGCTCTGCATGACTTTGCAGGAGTTCATCAACTTTGATCGATATGTTCGCTGTTACTGCATAGGTCGGAAAAATGTGTGGATCATGCCGTACGATCCACGCTTGCCGTACGGGCAGAACTACGTCCAGATGAGCGTTATCGATTATCTTGGCGCTGAATTGAAAGAAAGAATCGAACGCGATTGTATTACCCTTTGCGAAGCGCTTGGCTACGATATGAATACGGTAGAGTTCGCTATTCGGGACGGCATACCTTACGCCATCGACTACATGAATCCAGCGCCGGATGCGGAGCTGCGATCGGTTAAGGAAGAGAATTTCCGGTGGATGGTAAACGCCGTGGCTGATCTTGCGATTGAATATGCAAAGGCTGGCCCTGCTAAGGTCGAATACTCCTGGAGCAGATTTCTTAATCCTCGTAGCGCACGCGCCCCGCGTGCCTGACCTGTTTACTTGAGAAGGTTATTTAGAATTTGTAGCCTTCCGGACTGTAGTACGTGAGAGGCGTTCGCTCCCGGGCATTAAACGACAAACGTCGTAACTTCTATTGGAGCGCTTTCCGTATAACGGATCACATAGCGCCTGGCTTTTGATACTGCTTCTGCGGCGTTGCGCGCAGTAAAATCCGCGCCGACTTCAATCGCAAAAGTGGGATTAACAGAGAACGGGTAACCACCGACCATGATCTTGAACCTGTCAGCGATCTCGCAGTTATGCAGCTCAGTGATCAACTCTTTCAGCGCTGGAACGTGGATCAGATTACTGATCGAGATTCCCACCAGATCCGGCTCTGCCTCAACGACTCTTTGGACAAATTCGGTCTTGTCTAAGTCGCCTCCCAGATAATCAACATCCCAGCCCGCCATTTCAAACGAATTGGCAACCAGCCTGCAGCCCAGATCATGGGCGTCGCCTTTTATGCAACCGATGGCCAGCTTCGAACACGAAAATGCGCCTTTCGGGGAATATCGGTCGATGACACCGCGTATCATCTGGAAAGCGATTTCGCTGGCTACGTTTGCGCGCGCCTGGCTTATCTGCCCGGTAGAAATATAGGCGGCAAGCTGCTGAAACAGCGGCTGAAAGATATCGCGCAGAATGGTCCGACCATCCGAGCCCGTGCTTATGAGCGAAGACAAAAACTGCTCGGTCTTTTTGGTGTCTTTGGCAACCAGCATGTCCAGCAGTTTTGCTAAGGATGGCTGGGACACTGTCCTTTGTCCGCCAGGAAATGGGGGAATCGACTTTTGACTGTTAATTATCGTATTCATTCTGGTTGTCTCGCCCTTATATTCGCGCTCCATCGCTGTTATTTAGTCGGGGCTGTATATCTCATCGGCTGGCCCGGGAATTAGTACAGCAAATTATTAGTTCTTTTGGACTCAACTGACTGATTTCAAAGGTAATCCGTTGTGACAGTTGTTCCGATAAGCTGGCTAGAGTGAATAAAGCTGTCCAATACATCATCGCCGCCGCACTTGCGGTCGCGGTAGTCGGCGGAGTTGTGCTGACCGAAGGCGATCCCTACGCCGCAATCACTATCGCCGCCGTGATAGGCGGAGTGTGGCTGACGCTCAGATACGAACAATACAGCTTTTACCTGATGGTCTTTCTGATCCTGGTTCTTGAGCAGTTTCCCGTTCAGCGACCGTTCGACAGCACCATCACGGTCATATTGGGCAGGTATTACCTGGGCAATCTTTATCAGGTTATTCCGCTTCAATTTTTGAAGATGAATACGCTGGAGATTCACCTGGTCGCGCTGGTGTTGGTTCTGTTATTCAAGAACAAATACGATCCGGCGATTCGCTATCCGAAATACGCGATTCTGCCTGTCGCTCTCGCATTTCTTGGTGTCGTTATGCTGGGTGAAGGGCGCGGAATGTCGTCAGGCGGAGACTTCCTGAAATCGTTGTGGGAGATTCGGGCTCTTGTTTATCTCGTGGTAGTTCTAATGATCTCGCCGATGATGATTCGTACCGAAAAGGAAGTCAGAATTCTAGTCTGGATCATCATTGCGGCTTTGGCTCTAAAAGGTCTTCAGGGGTTTTATTACTTTATCTTCATTCTTGGGGCCAAGCTTGGAACGGTTCAGACCATTCTGGCGCACGAAGATTCGCATTTTTTCAACTTCGCATTCATCTTCCTGCTGGGAATGATCCTGTTCAAGATAAAGGACAGTCAGCGAACAGTGCTGCTGGCGTTCACTCCCGTTATGGCTTTCATCTTTCTGGTGAACCAGCGCCGAGTTACCTACGGCACGCTGGCGCTTGGGATATTGATCGCAATTATTGTCGTAGATAATCCGGCGGTAAAACGACGCGCAATCGGGTTTGCTGTTGCTGCGCTGCTTATGGCCGTTCCTTATACGGTAGTATTCTGGAACAGCAACAGTGCGATTGCTCTTCCAATCAGACAGTTAAAATCCGTGTTTGATAACAACGACACATCGAATCTTTACCGAATAAACGAAAAGGTAAACCTGGCTTATTCAGTAACGACCAGTCCATTAGGCGAGGGGTTTGGCAAGCGTTACAAAGTCATTGTTCCGATGGATGACATCAGCAAATCATTCCCGCTATGGGATTTCATTCCCCACAATTCTGTTCTGGGATTCTGGACCAAAGCGGGAACACACGGCTTCATCATATTTCTGTTTCTGTTTGCCGCTGCGCTTGCCGACGCTGCCTGCGCGTTCAGGCGGTTGCGAGACCCGTATTATAAGGTGCTAGCTTTGGTTGTGATGACGCAGATCATCGGACAGTTGATCGTCTCCTATTATGATCTGCAATTGAACTATTACCGGAACATGGTTTTTCTTGGGACTCAACTTGGATTGATCGCCGCGTTGCGAAAGATCGAAGCGACAAACGAGGTGACTGAGATCGAGGAAGAGGAATCGGCCAAGAATGATTCGAACGACGAATTGATCGGAATCGAGGAGCCGCAGTATGTCTAGCCGCGAATATGTCTCAAGCGAATCGACAGTACGTGATGCGGCACTGGCCGAAAAACTGAAGGTTCTTTTCGTCGATGTGCGTGATTCGATTGGCGGCGACAGCACGGTTCTGCTGACAATTCTACGTGGGCTGAATCGAGATAAATTCGGCGCATTCGTTGCTTGTCATTATCGGGGAGCGCTCTACGAAGAATTGAAAGCGGTTCCTGATTTAACAATCATTCCGCTCAATTATGGTACTCGCGACTCACAAGCGCCGCGTGCTGGCTTGAAAGGGAAGCTGGTAGCCGGTTTCAGTCTTTTTCAAAGTATGTTGTGTGCGTTGCGTCTTATCATTCTGATCAAAAGCAATGGCATCAAAGTTATTCATACCAACAACACCGTACGGGCGGTTCTGATAACAAACGTTATTTCGCGGCTAACGGGAGCGCCATATATCTACCACGCGCATTCGGCTTTGCACGACCATCCAGTGCAGAAACGCGGTGCGAGACAGGCAGACTGTCTCCTCGCGAATTCGGAATACACGGCGACCACATACAGACCAGCGGGCGTTGAGCCGGAGCAATGCGCAATTATCTATAACGGAATCGATACGGAACAGTTTTCTCCGGAGTACAAATCTTCAAAGCTCCGCGATGAATTTAATATAAGTGATGAAACCTTGTTGGTTGGTTTAATCGGTCGATTGACACCGAGCAAAGGTCAGGAGGATCTGGTCAACGCCGCGTCAAAAGTTGTTGCCGCCGTGCCTCGTGTGAAGTTTCTCTTCGTTGGGGATGATTCGATCTTTGACAGCAACGAAGGGTACTCAGATCGTCTGCGAGCAATGATTCGCGAGCGCCATCTCGAAGATCGATTCATCTTCACCGGATTTCGTCGAGATCTTCGCGACATATACGCAGCGCTGGATGTTGTTTTGATGCCTTCCCGCGCTCCTGAAGGACTGGGCATGGTTGCTATCGAAGGCATGGCAATGGGGCGACCGGTAATCACATCCGATGCCGGGGCATTGCCTGAGGTCACGAAAAACGAATCGGGGCTATCAATTCCGGCCGGAGATGCGGATGCTCTGGCTGACGCTCTGATCAAAGTCCTGTCAGATCCCGCTTACGCTGCAAAACTAGGCGCGCGCGGCCGCGAGCGCGTCGAGCAAGCGTTTAGTTTGCACCAGTTTGTTCCTGCGATTGAAAGATTATTTGTGGCGCATTCGTCCCGATTGCGCCCTTAGAGGAACGCACACTTTTCGAGATGATGGTCGGCTTATGTAGCAGGCGCAATCGGGACGAATGCGCCACGAGTTAATCCTGTCTTGTTGGTTGATAGACAGAAACGTCGCTGCCCGCGCTGCGCGATAAATAAGGTAATTCCAGTTTTCCACCGAACAACTCGACTTCATCATCAACGTGCATTCTGGGTAACTGGTATATGTCGGACGCCTCCGTTGTTAATCCCGGGGTCGTGGTTGTCGCCGAATCGTAATGCTCCGACACCAGTTTCAACGCTCTCTCGTCATAATCGCTTGGTCGGCCGTTTGGGTAACTGAAGTGTCGCACTGCACGGCCGAGATTAGCTTGTAATGCTCGCTGACATTCCAGCATTTCATATTCAAGAGTCTTGTCATCCAGATGAGAGAGAATAGGATGAGTGACTGTATGCGCGCCGATTGTGATGCCGTTTTCCTGCATCTCTTTCAGTTCATCCCATTTCAGCATTCCCGATCCGTCGTTCTCTTTCAAGTCGGTTTCGTCGACGATCAATGTATGAGCCAGACACGCAATGGACTCCTCCATCTGATTTGGGCCGTAATTTTTCAGCATGTCGTGGATTTTATAGTGGACGTGAAAATCATCGCCTGTTAATTCGAATTCTTCTCCGGCGACAGATGGAAAACGGAACCTTTTAACGTGAGTTGAATTCAGAATTGAGCTCACTCGGTCAAACCACAGTCTCTTGCCGTTGCCTACTGTGCCCGAGCATACGTAAATAGTAGCTTTCAAGTTGTATTTCTTCAGGATCGGGAAAGCATTCAAATAGTTATCCCGAAAACCGTCATCGAAAGTGATGATCGCCGAGTTTTCCGGCAATGATTTGTTCTGCTTAAAATGTGAAACCAGATCGTCCAGCGTTATCACGTTATAGTCATTTGCCAGACATGACATCTGTCTGTCGAAATTGACGAGCGACACCGCATTGTACGGAGCATCCGATGGCCCAAGCTCGTTCGTTACTCGGTGGTACATCAAAATGCGCACCTTGCTGCGATTCAGTTTCATCAACCCGCTGCGCAATGGAGCGATCTTAGACGGCTGAAGCAAAGCGATCTTTACTGTTCGTTTCCAGTCACTCATCTAGACTCTATTTCCTATCAACGGATTGCTGTTCTCCTTCATATAAACTGGCGTAGCTTCCTCCACGTCCAACTCCAGTTTCGGTAATACGATTTCCGGGCAATCGCCCGAACCGGAAGAACTATCCTCGGGATCGGTCAGAGCCTCAGATTCTGCTTTCCTGCCCCCGCGAATGACAGACTGGTAGACTTCCAAAGTCCGATCGATCACCCGTTCCCATAAGTAGTTTTGCTCGATATATGACCGGAACTTTGCTGTGTCCTTCTTTTTTTCCAGCGCTGCTATCAACGATTTACGCAAAGTAGCGATTGAAGTTGGATCGAGATAGTTAACATAATCCTTGTAATACTCTCGCGTGCCACCATTATGCGTGATTGCTACTGGCGCTCCTGCCAGACCTGCTTCCATCGCAACAATGCCGCAAGTTTCGAACAAGCTGGGTATCACTACCATGCTGGCCGCTGCAAAAGCGGATGAAAGCAGTGCGGCTCCTTGATCGACGCGATCGATGAACAATGTGTCTTTTGGAGCTTCCTTACGGCATTCCTGATAGTAATCCATGCTTGCGGGTTCCGGACTTCCAATAAAGACTAGTTTTACGTCCAGTCCGCGAGCCGCTTTGATAAGTGCCAATTGGTTCTTTACATTTGCAATGCGCCCGACACACAACAGGAAATCTTTTATCTCGTAACGTTTTACGAATTGCTCCGGATTTGCGTCGCGGAATCTCTTGTCCACACCGTTAGGGATAACCGAGAACTGCTCAATTGGCAGCTTGTAGACTTTATGGATTCGGTCTGCCTCAGCCTGGGAATTGACTATCAGTCGGTTGGGCAGACGAAACTCGTAATAAATCTTGAAAGGGTTCTTGGTGTAAGGTGATGCCGACTTGACCATTCCGCCCAGGGGCGCGCAAAGCCAATTGAACAGAGTCCGCTGCGGCCATAAGATCGGAGTAACTATCAGCGGCACGTCGGTGCTTTTTACCGCGAACCAGAAATCCCGATTGATTGAGCCAAAACTATGGATCAGGTCGAAGTCTTTGATCTTCGTCGTCCATTGGTTGAACAACTCAACCTGATGTCCGCGAGCCTTCAGGTGCTCGTAATGCTTGTTCAGCACCACTTCGCCCCCGCCGGGGTTTTGATAAGCGGACTGATATGTATTGAGTGCGATTTTCATATCTGATCCCCTCCTCCTGGTGCGGGGTCTATTCGTCGCAGCGGCAACCATGGCAACACACGCCTTGCCAGCAACCTGACATTGACGGTAATTGATGTGGCCTCCTCAACGTGTAGCAGCCTTGACGAGAATAGATAAACGATCACACCGAGAGTGGAAACGATTCCAATAACAAAAATATCTGCCACTGATCCTGCCACCAGTACTTGTTTGACGATGATACAGACTGCCGTCATTATTAACGCAGCAGCGCCGGTTCGCAGGACTATGACGATTGTGGTTCGAATGCTCAGAACCTTGATCTCTTTCTGAATTACATAGAGAAATCCGACAACAGTAAATGACATCGCCAGAATTGTGGACAGAACCAGACCCTCCAGTCCTAACCATGGTCGCAAGAGGTAATTCAATCCGATGCTAAGGACAGTCATTACCACTTCGATTCGCATTACCGATGAAGCTCGCTGCAATGCAATCAGCGGTCTTCCCAGGCACAGCCACATCGCCCACAAAATGGAGACCGGGGCAAAGTAAAGAAGCAGGTGCGAAACCGCCGCCGTCGTTTCCGGCTTAAAGCTGCCGTGCTGAAGCATCAGGCGAATTAGTGGCTCCCGCAGAATTATCAGCCCCAGGGTGGCAGGCATCACCAGGAACAACGTTGATTCCATTGTCTCGTAAATGTTCTTGGCGAATAGCGAATAGTTGCCGCGCGCAGCCTGTTTGAACAGATCAGGCGTCTTCACCAGTGTCGATGCCTGTGTAAATATGATCTGCGGAATTTGAAATATCCCGTACGCGTACGTGAAAACCGACAGAGCTCCGGCTCCGATTGCCGTCGCCATAACGTTGTCCGCAGCAGTTAGTACCTGGCCATTCAGAGTCAGAACCATCACCGGAAGGGAATGGCGGACTACGCTTGAAAAGCCTTCGGGCATCTTCACTTTGAACAAGTTTCGCAGCATGCCGAAATCCAGGTCTTTGCGCACAGACCAGACATCGACTATCGCCGCCGTTGTGCTTCCTGCCGCAAGCGATACTGCAATTGAAACTACGCCAAGACGGCTATGCAAAATGGAAACGCCAGTGATCAGCGAAATGAACGGAAACAACCCGGTTATCTTTGAGAGAATGAAGCGACCCCTGAGGATTTGCAGGTTGCTGACCAGCATGCTCATTCCTTCCATTCCGAATTCGCTTATCAGCAGAATTCGCAGGATGAGCGTTGTTCGAGTAAGCTGTTCATTCGTTTGCTGTCCAGCGATGTGCGCCAGGTCTCCCGCGCGCCAGACCAGCAGGGAAGTAACAATTCCCAGTGTCAGTATCGCAAGCCAGAATAGCCCGCCCCATAATTTTCGCGAGGCGTCGACGCGGTCCGTCTCTTCGAACTTGGTTCCTACCGGTGATGCTGAAGTTCCTGTCGCTTTCAGGAAAAAGACCAACGTGCTGGGGATTGTCAGACACAGAAAGTACTTGTCCATATCCGACGATGCGCCAAAGAAATAGGCCAGAACCATACGCTGGGCATAAGAAGCCAGCATCTGGAGCGCGCTCAACAGCATTATGGCAACTGTGGTCTTCTTCATGTCCTCGCAACTGGTCTGGGTGAATTCGATAATTGCAAGAGCGGTCCTCTGAGTGGGTATAACTGACCCTGCATTGCGGTCAGGACTTCATCGACCGTTATTCCGCCTAATGCATGCTCCGCTTTGCAGGCCTGGTTGTGGCAGTGACCGTTTGCCAGAACGCAATGCGGATCACGGTTGCCGGGGAAATCCGGACCCTGCCAGCTTCGAACGGCGACGAATTTCTCTTCTTTAAAAAGAGCCCCGCTGATGCTCGGATTATCTGTTCCAAACATGATCACCGCCGGGACGCCATTTGCCAGCGCGATCTGCGTCTGCGATCCGTCGATTGCAACCAGCAATCGCGCGCCAGCAACAACGTTTATAAAGTCAGGTATCTTTGTAGAACCGGCAAGCGATACGGCTCGGTGTTTCATCTGAGCCATTATTCCTTCGATTTTAGGTTGCTCGTCGGCTGAACCAGTGAAGACGATTGGGCAGTCAAAAACTTCTATCGTTCGGTCCGCCAGTTCCGCCCATCGGTCGTCTTCCCACTCATTGCACATCCAGTGACAACCGGGATGGAAAACGAAGTATGGCTCGTTCGCCTGTTCTGGTCCGAGTTTCTCGGCAATGGCGTTCTGGACCATCTGTTTTGACCGTTGCACCAGGGAAGAGGGAAACCAGTCGATCGGGCTGTAATGAAGGTCAACCGGAACACCGAGACTTGCAGCGACGTTTCCAGGAGTCTTTCGGCAAGTGCGATCATCGGGCATAAAACCGAGATCGTGAGTCAGGAGTCTAGCAAATTTTCCGATGTGACAATTGGAGCTTCCCGAATAACCCACCCTGGTTCCGATTCTGCCCAGCCAGGCCGCCAGCAATAATCCCCACGGATATTCCGTCAGGAAGAGAATCTCGTCATAACGCCCGAAAATTATCTTAAGCAGGTATTTGCTTAAGATAAGCGATTTCTTAAACCTGGTCTTATAGTCGAACGAAAAACCGCTGATTACTCTGTCGACATATGGGCAACCTTCGAGCAGACTAGTCGAATAACTGTTGCCGAACAGCGTAATATGCGCATCCGGATTGTGGTTCCGGATCGAGCGCACCGTGGGGAGCATTTCAATCAGATCGCCGATATGACCTCGGACGACCAGAAGCATTTTCTTAGTGTGCCTGCTCATAAATCCTTTGAACAGATTGACATATAGCTTTCCAGCTATAGTTCTGCTCGACCAGCTCTCTTCCTTTTCTGCCCATCGCCTTTCTCATTCCTGAGTTGGATTCCAGTTCAAGGCAGTAATCAGCGAATGCTGCCGGAGAATCCGCAATGGTCAGATGTTCTTCGTTTTTTGCCTCAATTCCTTCGGCACCGATGGAGGTACTGACAATAGCCTTGCCCATTGCCATTGCTTCCAGAATTTTAAGCCGCGTTCCTGAGCCAATTCTTAATGGAACGACGATAACCGATGCTTCGTGAAGGGGATCTCGAATGTCTTTCACCTCGCCTGTCACCTTGATCCCGTATTTGCCGTGAAGTCGTTTGATCTGCTCGGGCGGATTAGGTCCGACGATCTCAAATATCGCGGACGGGTGACGCTTACGAATCAATGGCCAGATCTCGTGCGTGAAGTAGAGAACGCCATCAATGTTTGGACCGTAATTCATCGCTCCGAAGTACAGAAATGGTCCGCCGCTGCCGTTTTCCGAAGGCTGAAAATACTCGATGTCTACGCCATTTGGAACCACCGAGATGTTTTGACTCAAATAGTTGCGCATTGTGTCTGCGTCAACTTTTGACGGATAAAAGATGTGGTCGAATGTTTTTGCCAGCCTGATCTCTTCAGCCTTAACTTTTCGATATTCCAGGTACCTGTAGAGTCTTCGAGCGGGATTCGATTCCTGCTGATAGAACCGATAGTGGATGTTGAACTCGACATTATGCTCATCCAGGCACGCGAATATTTTCGAATCGAGGTCATAATGAGCCATAAAGGAAAACTCTAACTGAATGCAGTCAAATGGCTCATTGTTAACAAGTTCGTCCAGTTTTCTTTGGAAGTTCGGACACGAATATTCATAATAAAGCGAGCTTGCAGTGCTGAGCGCTGCGCGAAGCTGTCTTAATCTTTTAGTTTTACTTGAAAGATGATGGTCTACCAGTATGACATTCTTACAATATTGGCGCAGGTGATTAATGCTTTCTTCGGTGTCGCACGAATCGCGGAAAGCAATAAGGCTTACGGTATTCGATTTAGAGAGATGCTTTACAAAATTGTAGACTCTGACCGCCGCCCCGTACGTCAAAGGGTAAGGGAGAGAATCATTTACGATAAGAATGTTCATCCGTTACATCCGGCCGCAGTTCTGATGCACTGATACCTGTTACCTCTCAATGGTATCTTCGGCATCTATGCTATCGGCATTACGGATAAGGGGCTTGAATTTGAAAGAATTAAGCGGAGTAGAAATGTAGGGGCGGGGCTGGTTCCCTGCCCGGATCGTGCGCGGCACGATAAAGCGCTTGGAATCAGAGATTTAATTGCCTTTCGGCAATCCGGGCAGGGACAAGCCCTTCACCTACATTTCTACTCCGAACGGAGTGCGGTAATCGGATCAATTCTCGATGCTCGACGCGCGGGTATGAAACAAGCAGCAAAAGCCACCAATACCAGCACAATCGAAACCCCTATGAACGTCAGCGGATCTGCTGCGCCTACCCCAAACAAAAGAGAGCGCAATAAACCACTCAGGGCAAAAGCTCCAATCAGACCGGCGGCGACTCCGATACCGACCAGCGTCATTCCTTTTCGGACTATCAGCCCGACAACGCTGCCGGGAGTTGCACCTATCGCGATGCGAACGCCTAATTCTCGCGCCCGTCGTCTAACTGTATAAGCCATTACTCCGTACAATCCGATTGACGCTAAAATCAACGCGAGTCCAGCGAATACGGTCATCATCCATCCGGCGAATCTTTGCTGTTCTATCGCTTGATCGAACTTTTCTGATGTCGTCGAAACCTGGTAAATAGGGATTGTCGGATCAACCTCATGTACTGCGGCTCGCGCAGCATTTGCCAGATTTGAGGGGTCCTGCGAACTGCGAATCAATATCGCCACGTTTCGCATTCGGTCGGAAAACGGTAGGAAAACGTCGGGATCGGCAGTCGGATTTTCCGGTAATCCTCGGAATTTCATCTCGTGAACAACGCCAATAATTACCCACCAGGGAGCGTTTGAATTCAAATCCCCACCTTTTATGCGTTTCCCAATCGGATCCTGCCCAGGCCAGAATCGTTTGGTCAGATTGTCGGTTACAATCACGACGGGAGCGCGATTCTCGATCTCTTCATCGGTGAATGTGCGACCTGCAATGATCGGCGAGCCTATCGTTGCAAAGTATTCAGGCGAAACACGATGATAATATGCGCGGGGCCTCGTCTGCGCATCAGTGATGGATTGTCCTTCGGCGCTGTAGAATATCGCGCTGCCGCCATTCTCCAGTGGCGACTCTGAGGCCACACTGGCATAACTCACCGATGGCAGGACTTTAACTCGTTGCAGGATCTGTCGACCTGTCACAATCGTGCGGGCATCCGGCGCAGCCTGCGACGAAGGCTGTCCTCCTGCTTGCGGAGGTTGTGTTGGCTGCGGCAAAGACACGCGCATAGTCAACGTGTTGCTGGGATCAAAGCCGGGTTGCATGGTGGACAGACGCTGAAAAGTCCGCATCAACAATCCTGCTCCGATCAATAGCATAATTGCCAGAGCTACTTCCGCAACGACCAGTGCTCCGCGAAACATCTGCCTTCCGGATGCCTCGCCTGAACGGGCTCCTGTTTCTTTCAATGTCTCGTGCAGATCCTGTCGACCGACTTGCAGGGCCGGTACAAGACCGACGAACAGACCAACCAGCACTGAAATCCCAACGGCGAAACCCGCCACAGTCCAATCAACCGAAGGCTTAATAAAAGATGGAAAAGTGATCGGGCTCGCCTTTGTCAGTAACTGCACAGACCAGATTGACAGCAGTACGCCGAATCCGGCGCCGATGAAACTCAGCAGAATCGTTTCAGTAACCAGTTGACGAAATACTAGCCACCGTCCTGCGCCGAGCGCCATCCGAATTGCTATCTCCTGACGTCTCGCCTCCGATCGCGCCAGTAACAGGTTAGCGACGTTCGCGCAAGCTATCAAAAGCACAAGAGCAACCGCGCCAAGCAGCACCAGCAGAGGAGTTTCGAGCTGCCCGACCGTTTCAGTTATCAGTGGTGCGACTTCCACTCCGCGTTTTGCGTTCGTGTCGGGATAGGCCTGCTCCAATCGTTTTGAAATTCCGTCCAACTCCGTCTGTGCCTGCATGATTGTGACAGCGGGTTTTAATTTTGCCAGAACTGCAAATCCTCGTGATCCTCTATCCTGATAGTCTGCAGCCGCACCTGAAGTAAACGGCACCCACAGTTCTCCGGTGTCGCTGAGACCTCGAAACCATTTCGGCATGATCCCAATAATGGTGAATGACTGTTCGTTGAGCTTTAGTTGTTTTCCCAGAACGTTCTGATCAGAGCCAAATCGTCGCTTCCACATGCCTTCGCTTATCAAAACAACTCGAGCCGCTTTACCGACGGTGTCTTCATCTGCGGTGAACGTTCGACCCGCGATAGGTGCTACACCCAGCATCTCAAAATAACCGGCGTTAACATATTCACCGGTAATAAGTTCTGGCTCGTTGACCTCGGTTAAAGTAAACGGTCCGTCGCTGTAGGCTGCCATGCCCTCAAATGAAGTCGATTGCGTTTTCCAGTCCATATAATCCGGATACGAAGTGCCGCGTCGCTCGACTTTCTGACGCATAACATTTCCCCACAAAACGACCAGCTTGTCAGGATTTCGGAAGGGAAGACTGCGAAGGATCACAGCGTTTACCACGCTGAATATTGCCGTAGTGCTGCCAATCCCCAGCATTAACACCAGCACCGCCGCGATGGTGAAGCCTTTTGTTTTTGCCAGCGAGCGTCCCGCGAACCGCAAATCGTGAAACACGCTTTCCAGAAATCCCATGGTCCACATATATCGAATCGACTCCTTCCATTTAACGGGGCTGCCAAATTCTCGACGAGCATTAATGATGGCCTTCCGCGAATCCAAACCTGAGTCGCGGTTACGGGCGGTTTTCATCTCCAGGTGAAACCGGAGCTCTTCATCCAGATCCCGATCCAGTTGTCGACGGCGAGAGATCGCCTTGATTCGCAAGCGCAATTGATGAAGCCATTGCATAGCGGAACTCTATTAGGCCAGTTTCATGACTCGCGAGACAGCCGTGGAAACGCGATCCCATCGTTTAGAGATAGCCTCCAGGTGACGGCGGCCTTCCATAGTCAGTCGGTAATATTTTGCGCGGCGATTATTTTCCGAAAGTCCCCATTCCGAATCGAGAAGCCCACGAAGCTCGAGCCGATGCAGAGCTTGATAGAGAGCGCCTTCTTCGACGCGAAGAACGTCGTCCGAGGTTATCTGGATGCGTTCGACGATGTCGTAACCGTGCAAGGCCCCGCGAACGAGCGTCTTCATAATCAGCATATCCAGCGTACCGTGCAGCAGCTCTTCCTGTTCGTTTTTCTTTGCCACCCATTAGCTCCTTAGGGGAAGAGTATAAGTATATTGGCAGATTTGCAAGACCTAAAAAGAACAAAAAATTGAGGAGGGCATTCAGGGGACCGGCGACGCATAAGTTTTCTTATCGCGCTCATTTTCTTAACTGCAAAAACCACGTACAAACGCCGATAAGTAATATCACCGGGCGAACTGCGCCTTTTGAGATAAGGATTTGAACACCTTGTTAATGGCGATCGGGTTTTTCACATTTTTTAGTTTCATTTCGTCGCAAATCAGCTTGACGAAGTAGTTGACCGCACAGGTTCACAGCGCTTCGTCTTTGTTTGGTTAAAGAGGAAACCGCGGCACGAGTTAGCTGAGACATTCAGCTTACGAATCAGACGAAAAACAGAGAGTAAAATGAAATCATTTAGTTCTAATCGAAAAACAACGCGCGTAAATCGTAGTCGTCGGTCGATTAGCTTGGTTGTTGTAACAACCCTGCTTTGCACTTTACTGGCAGGTGTGTTGTCAAAAATTGCGAGCGTTAAGGCGTCCGCCTCGGCCAGCTTTGCCCCGGCTACAAGTTTTGCCATGGGAGCGTCTCCTACTGGTGTTGTGGTCGGCGATTTTAATAAGGACGGAAAGCCGGATGTCGTTACAGCGAATTCCGGATCGAATAACATTTCATTGCGTGCAGGCGACGGTTCAGGCGGATTTGGCTCGGCTGCTAATTTCAATGTCGCAACATCGCCTTCTTCTGTGGCGGTTGGTGATTTCAACAAAGACGGCAATCTTGATCTGGTAACAGCAAACGCAGGGTCTAATAACGTTTCAGTATTGCTTGGGAATGGCAGCGGTTCATTTGCAGCCGCCGTTAATTTTAATGTTGCGAGCAATCCATCTTCGGTGGCGGTGGGTGACTTCAACAATGACGGCAATCCGGACATAGTTACCGCGAACAGCAACGACAATAATGTATCGATACTCCTTGGGAATGGTAACGGCGGTTTTTCTGCAGCCGTTAATTTCGCGGTGGGGATGCAACCCTCGTCGGTTGTAATCGGAGATTTTAACGGCGATAGCAAGTTGGACATCGCGACAGCCAATCTTGGCTCAAACGACATCTCGATTTTGCTGGGCAATGGATCGGGCGGTTTTTCGGCGGCGAATAATTTTAACTCTGGTGGTACCGGTCCAAGATCGATAGCAATCGGCGATTTCAATCGCGATGGTTTGTACGATCTTGTGGTTACAAATCGGAGTTCAAATAATGTCTCGATTTTGCTGGGCAATGGCGTGGGCAGTTTTGGCGCGGCAAGTAACTTCAATGTCGGAAGCAATCCAACTTCAGTTGTAGTCGCTGACTTCAATCAGGATGGTATACCTGACCTTGCGGTGGCGAATAACTCTTCCAATACGACCTCGATTCTGCTGGGGAATGGAACAGGCGGTTTTGGGGCTTCCAGCGATTTCAATGTGGGAACCGGTCCTATAGCTGCGGCTGTAGGCGATTTCAATGCTGATGGCAAACCCGATCTTGTAATCGCGAATGCCAATTCGAATGACGCCTCCATGCTTCTGAACACAAACACAGCGACACCGATTTCTCAGCCAGAATTTGTCTCTGGAAATAAGCTCACTACAGGGCCCGCGCTAAATCTAACAGAGGCACCAGATCAAATAGTGACAGCAGATTTCAATAATGATGGAATTCCCGACCTTGCGGTACTTAACAATCTCGGCGCTGTAGCAATCTTTCTTGGAAAAGGCGATGGCACATTTGGGACTAGAATAACCTTACCCAGCGGCGGAGTCTCATTTTCATTTGCAATTGGTGATTTCAACCGTGATGGAAAGCTTGATATTGTTACCGGAAATCAAAATAACACCGTATCTGTGTTTCTTGGAAACGGGACTGGTTCATTCGGATTTCCCAGCAATATTACAACAAATGGAGGGGCGAATTATGTGGCCGTTGGTGATTTCAATGGCGATGGCAACTTAGATATTGCTGCCGGGCATGAACAAAACACGCTGACCAGCACTACCATTTCAATCATGTTAGGTACGGGCACAGGTACGTTCGGGCCGTCTACGGACTTTAATGCTGGCAAGAGTGTGTTTGCAATCGCGGTCGGTGATTTTAACCAGGATGGAAAGATTGATTTGGCAACTGCGGACCTGCAGAGAGGAAGCGTTGAGATTCTCCTGGGAAACGGGAACGGAAGGTTTGGTTTTCCAAATTCCTTTTCCGCAAGTGATGGACCAATATCAATTGCGGTGGCGGATTTCAATGGAGACGGTAAACAAGATTTGGTTGTAGGGGATGCCGTTGATCAGAAGATATCGATTTTGATTGGCAGTGGCACGGGGACGTTTGGATTACCTACATTTTCTTCTACAAACAATGCCTCATCCGTGATTGCTTCAGGCGATTTCAATGGCGATGGCAAACTCGATGTGGCTGTACCAAACCGTAGTGACGGCACTGTATCCGTTATATTGGGAACAGGAACGGGAACGTTCGGATCGCCAATAACCTTTCTTTCGGGTGGCGGTCCGGCCGCTGTGGGTGTCGGAGATTTTAACAGAGACGGATTACTGGATCTGGTGGTTGCGAACTCCATCGATGACAATGTCTCGGTGCTTCTTGGTGCAAACCCAGGCCCGGATAGCAATCTGGGAATAATCCAGATTAACGGAGGCGCTAATCCACAGGTTGGGCTTCCATTCTCGCTCATCGTTCAGTCTCAGGACTCAAATGGTGTTCCATCCAATGTAGTGAATGACACTACAGTGACTTTGAGTGTAAATACAGGGACAGGCTCGCTTTCTGGAAATCTGACGGGAATTATCAAATCCGGCACAAATTACGCGACAATCTCAGGGGTGATATATGGCAAATCGGGAAATGGTGTCAGTTTAACCGTATCGCGGACTAGTGGTGACAATTTATCCGCTGGTCACAGTCCTCAGTTTACCGTCAATCAAGCCACAGGTATATCCGCTGACCCGGCGGGGGTTTGCCTTGGAAATACTCCTTGCCTTACGGATATTCAGGCCGCAATTGAATCCACCTTGCCTGGTGGTTCTGTGCTAGTCTACCCTGGTCAATACAACAGTTCCGTCATTGTCGATCAACCGCTAACCGTCGAATTTACAGGAAATGTTGTTCTAAACGACTTATCTATCGAATCATCCGGCGCCACCGTTATGGACAGCGGGACAATTTCCCTGAGGGGCAACTTTAACCATGACCTTGGTAATTTCTTTACCTTGATGGGTACAGTCAGCTTCATAGGCTCCGACACAACATCCAAGCAGCGTATCAACGGAAGCCAACAGACTTCGTTCGCTAACTTGGTAATTAATAACACTGGAGCCGGGGTTATGATACAAGGTTCGGACAAAGTGGTTAACCTGGTTCTTACTCTGGACACAAATCTGGATACCAATGGATTCAAGCTAATAATGCCCGAGACTGCCGCCTCGGTAGGGTCCGCCGATGTGATTGGAGACGTGGTGCGTACCAATATCGGCGACGCTCCATTAGGAACTAAGCTTAGTTTCGGGAATCCGTTTAATACAATTTCCATCGATTCAGGATCGCAACCATCCCAGATAACAGTTAGGTTGACAGAGATCACTCCTAATGATGCGTCCACGGGTCAAACAAATTCCGGATTTTCGAACGCCGTCGAGCGCACCTACGTGATTACACCTAATGGTGGCAGCGGCTTTTCCGCTACCGTTCAGCTTCATTATCTAACGGCAGATCTTAACGGCAACGATCCGAATACACTACACCTTTGGCGCTTTAACTCATCTAGTGGGCAGTGGGAAGATAAGGGTGCGGACACTCAGGATACCGTTAATCAATCTGTGACGAAGAGCGGCATTACCGCGTTCTCTCCGTGGACGCTTAGCTCGGCTGTCACACCGACAGCGGTGAACTTTGAGAGCTTTACTGCTACCAGCGAAGCAGGCGCGGTTTCATTGCGATGGAACACCGGATTTGAAGTAAATAACTTTGGCTTCAACATCTATCGTGAGGTGAACGGTCAACGGGTGAAGGTCAATCCTTCGCTGATCGCCGGTTCAGCCTTGATGGTCGGAAGCAACGTTAAGGTCAAAGCCGGCAGCGGCTATTACTGGCAGGATGAAACGAACA
>DASRDY010000320.1:0-24767 GCA_035652355.1 Blastocatellia bacterium | reverse complement strand
GTAAAAGGAGAAGAAATGAGAAAAAGACTAATGTTTTTAGTCAGTTACGCGCCCCAGCTCGAAAAATTATCTGGCCGAGAAGCAATATCAATTATCCTGCAGCCATCCTTTTAACAATGCATATTTAACAATGTCAACTCGGCTATGCATATTAAGTTTCTTCATGGAGTTTGATTTGTGGACCTCGACGGTTTTAACGCTCAAGCCAAGGCGGCCTGCTATCTCTTTATTACTGTATCCCCACGCAATCAATTTCATCACTTCCAATTCTCGGTCGGTCAGCGATCCGGTATATGCAACCGGACTGATGGCTTTTCCCGTATAGCCTCTCAAGACTTTGCTGGTGATGGATGGATCGAGATAGGTTCCCCCGGCCACAACCGCACGTATCGCATGAACTAATTCCGCTGAGGCGCTTTGTTTCAAGACGTATCCCATCGCGCCCGCGCTAAGCAAGGACTGAAGATAAGAATCGTCCGCGTGACGTGTCAGCATCAGAACCTTAACTTTAGGGCAAACTTCCGCCAGCCGTTGAGTTGCTTTTAACCCGTTCATCTGCGGCATCGAAACGTCCATAACCGCGACGTCGGGGTGCGCTTTCTGGGCCTCTAAGACCGCGGTTCGGCCATCGCTCGTTGCGGCGATTACTTCCATATCGGGCTGCATGTCTATAATGGCGCGAATGCCGTCGCGAACTGTTTCGTGATCATCGGCTAACAATACCCGTATCTTCTTGTTCATGCCTCTGCTTCTTTTGTTCCGCGTTTTGCGACCGGAACGCTGACAAATATAGTCGTGCCCTTTTCAGGCTCTGACTCGACCTCGAATGTTCCGCTAATCAAGGCCGCTCGCTCCATCATTCCTGTCAAACCTAATCCTTTGTCGTTTTGACCATACGTAGACTCTTCGGTCGGTTCAAAGCCTACTCCATTGTCCTCAATCACCAGGATTAGATTGTCGCCTCGACTCTCCAGAACAATTGCAACCCGCGTAGCCTTTGCGTGCTTCGCGATATTGTTGAGCGCCTCCTGTGCGATGCGATAAAGGTTAGTCTCTATCTCAAGACCTGGTGTGACATCCGCCATCCGAGCCGTGTGGTAATCACAGGTGATATGAAAATGTTTGGACCATTCCTGGACATAATTGTCGAGAGCCACCACCAGCCCTTGTTCCCGCAGCGCGGCAGGTCGTAATTCCCAGGCCAGGAAATCAACGTCTGCGTCCAATTGCTGCGCAATGGACTGGGTTTGTTCCAGTTGTTCTCGCAGACTGTCGTCTTTGCCCCACTTTTGCTTCACTGACTCGAGTTTCAATTTCAAGGCTGTCAACTGTTGCCCCAGTTGATCGTGAAGATCGCGCGCAACCCTGCGCCGTTCGTCTTCCTGCGCCGAAACAATTCGCTCCAGCAAATCGATCGATCGCTCCTGGGAAAGCGTGCGCGCGACGATTTCAGCCTCCAATCTCTGGTTCGCGTCCTTCAATTCCCTGGTGCGCTCTAACACGCGACGCTCCAGCTCATCTTTGGCGCTCTGCAATTTCTCTTCAGCCTTCTTCGCCGCTGTCAGGTCGCGAGCGATCTTGGCGTATCCATATATTCTGTCTCCTTCGCCCAGCGGGGTCATCACTCCGCTGGCGAAGAAACGCGAGCCGTCCTTGCGTATGTGCCACCGCTCGTCTTCAGCCTTGCCTTCAGTGGCCGCCTGTTTTATCTCGGCTTCGGGAATTCCCGCCTCCCTGTCTTCAGGCGTGAACAGGATCGACCCGGCTTTCCCAATAACCTCTGCTTCGGTGTAACCGAACAGCCTTTCAGCACCCAGATTCCAGGAGTCGATGATGTTGGACGGAGTAACTGTAAAAATAGCATACTCCTTCACGCTCTCGACCATCAGGCGCTGTCGTACTTCACCGGATTCCGCGCGCTGCTGCGCCCGAACGCGTGACGTAATGTCCGTAAACGTAATCACAACACCGTCGATTCGGTCTTCCGCGGTGCGATACGGCAGCAGGTTCATCAAATACCAGTTTCCATCGTGGGTCTGAATTTCACGCTCGGTAGTCTGCAAGCGATCCAGGACTCGCTCTGCGTCCGATATCAAACCGCGATAAGAGAATCTCGAAGTAATATCGGACAGCGGCCGGCCAACGTCGGTCGGTAGAAGGTTGAAAATAGCTCGCGAGCGAGGCGTAAACAGTTTGATTCGCAAAGAGCGGTCAAGGAAGATCGTGCCGATCTGCGTCGAATTCATCAGGTTTTGAAAATCATTATTTGCCTGGCTCAGCTCCTCTATTTTAATCTTCAATTCCTGGTTGACGGTTGTCAGTTCCTCGTTAACGGATTGCAGTTCCTCTCTGCTTGTCTCCAGCTCCTCGGCAGTAGATCGCAATTCTTCGTTGATTGCCTGCAGCTCCTCGTTCGACGCTTTCAGTTCTTCGTGCTGAACTTCGTATTGCTCGACGGTGGCACGCAATTGAGATTTAGCTCGAACCAGCTCTTCCTCCAGTTGGCGCGCGACTGGCTCGGCCGAAACGACCTTCTCCGCGGGCGAAGCCTGCCCCACCGTATCGGCGGCTTTTTCAAAAATAACCAGAATAAACCCGCGGGTGGAATCGTCGTCGCGGAGTACCGGGCGGACGATCAGGTTAATCGTTTCTGTATCACTATTTATCTCGACCTGCAGTCCGCGAGCCTCGACGTTGGTTCGCCGTTGCACCGCCTGGTAGAGGGCGGTCCGAAGCTCTAGTCGCAATTCCGGACGAATTATTTTCAGCAGATTGTAAGTTGGCTCGCCGCCGCTTACCGCCAGGTAACGCCCTGCCTGCTCTGACAAGTGAACAATGTCATATTCTTCGTTAACCACCACTGACGGCGGTCCGTACTGTTCCAGTAATCGCTGGTGCAGGTCGGCGTATGACAAACGCTCAAGCCTGCTCTTTTCCTGATATTGATCATTGCCTCGCAGCTCCAGCTTTGCCGGGAGCTGGGGAATTGGCAGAGGGGTTCGAACCGAGAAAGGACGACTTTGGAAAATGTGACTGTCTTTACCGATCGCGACGTAATAGTTGCTGGAGGTGTTGATCGACTCGGATCCGCCCAGAAAAAGATATCCTCCCGGTAGCAGAGCGAAATGAAAGATGCCCAGTAATCGTTCCTGAGCAACAGAATTCAGATAGATCAACAGGTTTCTACAGGTTACAAGATCTAAATGGGAAAATGGCGGGTCCTTTATAACATCGTGGTGGGCGAATAATATTTTTTCCCTTAAATCCTTGCGAACGCGATAACCATCCTTCTCCTTGATGAAGAACTGGCGGAGGCGCTCTGGCGAAACGTCGGCGGCGTCATTGAGGGTATAGTAACCTTCGCGCGCAAAAGCGATTGCATGTTCGTCGATATCGGTTGCGAAAATCTGGATGGATGGAGCAATCGCCAGTGTATCAGCGTGTTCGGTTAACAGCATGGCTAAGGAATAGGCCTCTTCCCCCGTGGCGCAGCCTGCCACCCACACGCGTATCTGGTCGCCGGGTTTTTTACCATCGAACAATCGCGGAAGTATCTGTTTGCTCAAAGCGTCAAAGGATTCAGGGTCGCGAAAAAAATTCGTGACACTGATCAACAGGTCCTTCAGCAACGCAAAGATTTCGTCCGGTTTTTCGCGCAGCAACTGCGCGTAGGTAGTTAAATCCCGCGCTTCGTTAACGACGATTCGCCGTTCGATTCGACGCAGCATAGTCGCGCGTTTATAGTTGGAAAAGTCATGTCCGGTGCGCGTGCGAAGCTGGGTAAATATGCTGATGAGCGCCTGCTCGTCAGCGTCGGCGGGACTCCGACGCTCGATCGGAATAAACATCCGCCTGAGATTCTCTTTATAAGCGGCTATTCTGGCCGGCATTTCAACGACAGGCAGGACAAAGTCGACCAACCCCGTTGCGATCGAGTTCCGCGGCATATCGCTGTATTCGGCTTCATTCGGATCCTGGGCAATACAACATCCGCCCAGTTCCTTTACCCTTTTAAGACCCATCGAACCGTTCGCGCCTGTGCCGGACAGGGTGACGGACATTGCGTATCTACCGCGCGATTCAGCAAGAGTTCGGAAGAAAACATCAACCGGGGCGCGGCGTTCTTCGACTTTTGTTATCTCGGAAAGCACAAGGTGGTCGTCGTGCATCGACAAACTCTGGTTTGGAGGAACGACGTAAACATGATTTGGCTCGATTTTGATTTTTTCAGTCACCTGGGCAACCGGCAATTCGCAGTCCAGTTGCAGGATCTCTGCCAGTTTGCTCTCGTATTCCGGCGACATGTGGAGGACAACAACATAGGCGATGCCGGAATCCGAACGGGTGTGCGAAAAGAATTCCTTCAGGGCCTTTATGCCTCCGGCAGACGCGCCAATTCCGACGACCAGCATTTCATTGCGCTCTGGTTTTGTCGGTTCTTCCCCGATTATTATATTTTGTTCGGGAGGCGTGCCGTCCGCCTTCTGGTCCTCATGATCCATAATAGCCTTCCGGTTAACTGGGGTTCTCTGTCCACTGGGTCTTACTAGAGCCTTTATTCGATTCTTGTCCTTTAATGCAAATGAGTCAAGAAAGAAGCTGTGCCGTAAGGGTTTTTTGTGCGAGGTAACGATTCGCAGATGGATTGAGCCTGCGCCTCAGTGTAATAACGAGTCGATCCGCCAACGGAGCAAAGACATAGAGAAGAAGAAGAAAGCCAGCTTCGCTGGCTTGGCAAATATCCCATGATCTGACTTCCGATAACATCTATCTTATTACTCACGTAATGTCGCAGTCCCAATCTCCACCGCTCCCACAAATCACTTATAAACGGGCTGCCATTTGCTATATATTTATGTTCACTAAAACTATAACAGGTGTGAGGTTTTTCACCTGCGATAATAAAATATCTCCCTCCCGTTAACTCCCCTTTGTAATCTCTCCCGTTCCGGACCGTTATGGCCAGGAGGTTCATAGTGACGAAAAAGGATATCATTGTCATAGGCGCTTCGTCAGGCGGAATTGAAGCATTGCGGGAATTGTTCGCGAAACTTCCGAAAGGTTTTCCAGGGTCGATATTCGTCGTCGTTCACACAGCGCCAAACGCGCCAGGACTATTGGGCGAGGTATTCCACCGCGCTGGTGATCTGCCGGCGGCGCTCCCCAGGAACAACGAGAAAATCATGCCAGGGCGAATCTATGTCGCTCCACCTGATCAGCATCTTATTCTAGAGCCCGGAATCGTTCGCTTGACCAGAGGACCAAAAGAGAACCGATTTCGTCCCGCAGTCGATCCTCTGTTCCGCTCTGCCGCGCAAGTCTATGGACCGCGCGCAGTGGGCGTGATTCTGTCGGGAGGTCTGGATGACGGCACTGCCGGTATGATGGCGATAAAACAACTCGGCGGTGTTACGATAGTTCAGGATCCAAACGAGGCCTACAACCCCTCAATGCCTCTGAACGCCATAAATCACGTAAAGATAGATTATGTTCTTCCGGTTGCCAGGATTGCCCCTCTATTGGTGGAACTCACCAATGCGACGGCGGAACAGAAAGGAGAGCGACATGTGCCGGAGGATATCAAGATCGAAATCAATATAGCGAAAGAAGACAACGCCCTGCAGGCGGGCGTTAATAAACTGGGACTGCCCTCATCATATGCATGTCCGGAATGTCACGGTGTCCTGTTGAAAATGAAACAGGAAGGGCAGCTTCGATTCCGCTGCCATACGGGGCATGCATACTCGTTTGAGAGTCTTTTGCTGGAACTAGGCGAATCAGTCGAAGAAGCGTTGTGGAACGCAATCCGGTCAATCGAAGAAACCTATTTGCTGTTGACCCATCTTTCCGAACATCTGCGAGAGCAGAAGGACCACGAACACGCGGAACGCCTGCGTAAACTGGCTCAATCGGCACACAACCGATCCAATTTGATAAGGCAGGCTCTGGTGCATCCAGGTCCCCTGGCCGTCGAAGAACTGATAAAAGGAACCGAAAACCCGTAAAATCGTGGCGTGGACTTTAGGCTTTAGTCCGCGCAAGTTCAATGCCTGCCATGGTTGGATACAATCGATGCAACTCACGGCTTGAATCTTGGCCGCAGGAGGCACACGCCATTGTGCTCCGGCATTATTTTAACTTCCGCTCAACAATTTCGTGACATCCGCAACTACGTCACCAGGATTCCAATCCGATTCGCGATAGACCTTCATTAGTGTGCCATCGGGCCTGATCACTGCACTGGCCATGCCGTGATTTACGATGCCGCCTGACGCCCAGTAATCCACGCCAAAATTGCTTGCGATTCGATGAATCTGATCGTCTTTGCCTGTCAGCAGATTCCATTGCGCAAGGTCGATGTGCTCTCGCTTTGCATAATCTCTCAGGACAGCAGGAGTATCGTTTGCGGGATCAACTGACACGGACAGCAGCTCAAACTTCGTTCCGAATTTTGGCGCGAGCTCGTTTTGAATCTTCTGGAAATTATGGGTTAACCGCGGACACATATCCTCAAACGGGCATCTAGTATAAATGAAGGTTACGACGACGGGTTTCCCCCGAAAATCGGAAAGCTTTACCTGCTTGTCGTCCTGATTGGTCAACTCAAAATCAGGAACCGCCTGATCGTCCATTAGCATAGCGCCTTCTGTTTTTGCAGCCGTGGCGTCAAGCGTATCTTCGTTCGCGTCGTGACCGGTTTTTTGCAGCTTGTTGACCCACTCTTCCAATCTGCCAACAGTCAACTCAATATTGACCGTGTCGTTCCGCGAAATTCCATTCAGGATTTGCGGATCTTTGACATGGAACTCCATAGTCATACCCGACATGTAAACCTTGCCGCTGGAGTTCACAAAATCGTGATGCTTAATAACAACAGTTTTTTTATCGTCAGAGATACCCTTGATGACGCCCTGGCTGGTATAGACGTTCTGATTTCCGGAAACAATGAAACAGGCTGTGGACGAAATAGCAATAATGACCAGAGAGATATAACAGAATTTGACGCTTAATAAACGAAGCATCGGTACGACCTCAAAAGCTATTCACGTTGTAGGGGCAGAGTGCCCTGCCCCTACATTAATTCCCGCGCTTGATCATGTGATAATTCTTTTTGCCGCGACGAAGCATTAAAAACTTTCCGAACAGCATTTTTTCGTTATTCATCATCGAGCGCGGATTGTCCTCCCTGACGTTGTTCACATAAACACCGCCGCTTTCAATATCTTTTCTTGCCTGTCCTTTTGATGGTGAGAGCTTTGTTTCAGCGAGCAGGTCGGCTAAAGAAATCCCAGCGCTCAACCTTTCTGAATCTATCGTCGTCGTCGGCATATCGCTGCTGATATCGTTCAACTGTTTTGCCGACAACCCTTCAAGGGATCCGCCGAACAGAGCTTGAGATGTTTTGATCGCAGCCTCAGCCTCGTCTTGGCCGTGCACGAGTGATGACATCTCGAACGCTAGCGCCTTTTGCGCATCACGCTGCTCTGGCTGGTTCTTTGCCTTCTCTTCAAGTGCCCCGATCTCATCCAGCGAGAGGAACGTGAAAAACTTCAAAAACTTTACGACATCGCGATCATCGACATTCAGCCAGAATTGATAGAACCTGTATGGACTGGTTCGCTCGGGATCCAGCCACACCGCGCCTTGCTCGGTCTTTCCGAACTTCGTACCATCCGATTTTGTAATCAGCGGAAGAGTCATTCCATAAGCAGTTTTCTTCAAGAATCTACGGATGAGGTCTATGCCTGAAGTAATATTGCCCCATTGATCGCTGCCGCCGATCTGCAAATCGCAGCCGTACTGTTCAGCCAGATGATAAAAATCATAAGCTTGAATCAGCATATAGCTGAATTCGGCGTAGGAAATGCCGGTTTCGCGGTCTTCCAGTCGGGCGCGGACAGAGTCCCGCTCGACCATCCGATTGATGGAAAAATGCTTTCCTACATCACGAAGGAAATCCAAGTAGCTGATTGGCTCCATCCATGTCGCATTATTAACAAGCGTAGCCTGATAAGGACCGGGAGCGAAATCCAGGAACTGCTGAAGCTGAGGCTTTATCTTTTCCAGATTGTACTGGAGTACCTCTTTCGTTAGCAGGTTTCTTTCCTCAGATTTGCCGCTTGGGTCGCCAATCATTCCTGTCGCGCCGCCGGCCAGTGAAATCGGCTTATGCCCCGCCAATTGAAATCGACGCAACGCCAGCAACGGTACCATATGCCCGACATGAAGACTGTCTGCAGTCGGATCGAAACCCGCGTAAAGGGTTACGGATTTCTTGTTGAGTAAGTCGATTAACTCCTCAGGATTCGTGCAGTCAAACAGCAATCCTCGCTGTTGCAGATCCTGATAGATGTCGAGTTTGGTCATATCTCATCCGGTTGACAATCGTGGCGTGGACTTTAGTCCACGCAATCGCCAAACCGCCAAGGCTAAATGGAACAGACATCTCATATAACTCAGAAGGATGACTGTTTCTCTTAACCTTGAAGGCTTTATGTTTTGCGCGGACTAAAGTCCACGCCACGGTTATCTCTAATAACTCTTCGCCCTTCGATTCTGTATTTGCCGCTTAATACGATGTTGACTGCCTCTTTATATAACTTGTGTTCCTGCGACAATATTCTCGAAGCCAACGTCTCTTCGAAATCATCATCGTAAACAGGAACGACAGCTTGCAAAATGATCGGCCCACTGTCAAGCCCATCATCCACGAAATGAACTGTGCATCCGCTGAACTTAACGCCATACTCGAGCGCCTGTCGCTGTGCATCCAAACCTGGAAACGCGGGGAGCAGCGAAGGATGAATATTTAATATTCGACCGCGAAACTCATTTACTAAACTCGGACCGAGCAGGCGCATGTATCCTGCGAGACATACGACGTCAGCCTGGCGGCTGTGCAGTTTACTTATTATTTGTTTCTCATGTTCGTCGCGGCTGATTCCTCGGCTGGGGATAACGATTGCTTCGACTCCGCGCTCTCTGGCGCGATCGAGTCCCGCAGCATCGGCCCTGTTACTGATTACAAACGGAGTAGCATCTATTTCGCCGCAACGACAGGCATCTATCAGCGCGACCATATTTGATCCGCGCCCTGAAATCAGTATTGCAATTCTGTTGGCCATCAAAAAACATTTCTCATCACAGAGGCACAGAGACACAGAGTTTAAATTCTTCTCTGTACCTCTGTGGTTAACCTTTAAATCTATCGCGCGCGGCGATCAACGCCTGCCTTGCTGTCGCCGCATCGCGCCAGCCGTATGTTTCAACCCGCTTGTTCTCTAGTTCTTTGTATATCTGAAAAAAATGATCCAGCTCTCGCAAAATGTGCGGGTGAATCTCTGTGTAATCAACAATGCCTTCGTAACGCGGATTATCTACCGGAAGCGCCAGCAGCTTCTCATCTGTCATTCCTTGATCAACCATTTCAAGCATTCCAATAGGACGCGCTTTGACAAGGCATCCGGTGAACGTCGGTTCGTCTGTCAAAACGATGGCATCCAGCGGGTCACCGTCCGCTGCCAGCGTGCTGGGCACAAATCCGTAATCTCCGGGATAATGCATGGGAGAGTAAAGAGTCCGGTTGAGCTCAAACACCTGAAGCGTCTTGTTGTATTCATACTTATTAGCAACTCCCTTTGGAATTTCGACAACCAGATTGAATATCTCTGGATAATTGTCTCCGCAGGGCAATCGCAAATAATCCATGACGTTTCTCCTGAAAAAGCTGAGGAGACAAAATAAAAACGGGCGGTTGCTTACCGCCCGTCAATCATATCTAAAACTATAGTCTGCGCAACCTGAAGTAAGGCTTAGCTTGCCTTATCGAGATGTAACAGTTTACCGCATCTAGAGGGAAGGCTCAGCTTGTTTAAGGCTGCCTTCTCGATCTGACGAATTCGTTCGCGAGTAACGCCGAATCGCTGACCGACCTCTTCCAGCGTCAGGACTTCACCTTTTTCGTTCAGTCCGAAACGCATGCGGATAACTTCTTCTTCTCGCGGTTTCAATGTCCGCAGAGCGCTGTCGATTACCCGACGCATATCGGCATCCATCGCCGATTGAACAGGATCAACCGCAGAGCGGTCTTCGATGAAGTACCCCAGGGGAGTCTCTTCATCGGTTGAGAGCGTGGCATCCAGCGACACCGTGTCTTTGGTGCTTTCCAGCAGTTTCACGACCTTGTCGACCGGCATATCCAGAGCTTCAGCCAGTTCCTGTTGAGTAGGCTGGCGTCCCAACTTCTTCGCCAGATTGTTTCTGGTCTGAGTCAGTCGGATGTTCGCCTCAACAACGTGAACAGGCAGTCGGATCGTTCGACCCTGGTCCGCGATA
Organism: Blastocatellia bacterium; assembly: GCA_035652355.1. Classification (GTDB taxonomy): domain Bacteria; phylum Acidobacteriota; class Blastocatellia; order DASRDY01; family DASRDY01; genus DASRDY01. The sequence continues at coordinate 14,432 of DASRDY010000320.1, read as the reverse complement.
GCTCGCTGGATCGACTGGCGAATCCACCAGGTCGCATAGGTCGAAAATCTGAATCCCTGATGATAGTCGAATTTGTCGACCGCTCGCATCAGTCCGATGTTGCCTTCCTGAACCAGGTCCAGGAAACCGATTCCGCGTGTCGCGTATCGTTTTGCGATAGAGATCACCAGACGAAGGTTGGCGTTGACCATCTTCGACTTGGCTTGACCGGCAATGGCTTCACCCTGATACAGGCGACGCATGTTTCGCTTGAATTCTGTGCAGGAAACCCCGTACTTCTTCTCAAGCTCAGTCATTACCTTGCGCGCTTCGCGAATTTCTTTTTTCAACGCGGTCGTATCGGCGTTCTTCGGTTTGTGATCCAAACGACGCTGCAGCTTCTGAAGATGAACGTCAGCCTGGCGGAACTCAAGCTCTTTATCCTTTAGCTCGCTTACCAGATCATCGGTCCACTGCTCAGACGGACGTACAGCGCGAACGTTTCTGGACAGATCGACCAGAGCTCGCTTGTACTTAATCATCCGGCGTTTGTTCAGACGCGTGTTTCCTTTTTCCTCACGCATTTTCGCAAACATTTTCTGGACTTTCACATACTGTTTGCGAATCTCTGCTATTTCCTGGACGAAAACGTCGTTGTTTTCCGCAACCGCTTCCTCGCCGCCTTCAGCAGGGGCTCCGATAAAGTAATTGGCGTCTGCCTCTAACTTGCCAACCCTGTCAGCCGCTTCGAACATGGCATTCAAGATGATCGGCGAACGGGACAAGGCTTTTAAGACCTTGTTGCGGCCGCGCTCGATCTGTTTAGCCAAAAAGATTTCGCCCGCCGCCGTTAACAGCGGGATGCTGGCTACTTCGCGCAAATATGTTCGGAAGGAGTCAAGGCTGTAGTCATCAGTCGCGACCTTTTGGGGCACAACTTCGTCTTCAACCTCACCCTCTTCAGGCTCGTTTGTATTCTGCTTGTCTGACAGGACTTCGCCTTCTTCGTCGTCAAGCTCTTCAACGAGACTTGGTTTGACCCGCACTTGTTCCTCTTCGAGGTCTCCCTCGTAATAAGTGTCGTAGTCTTTTTCTAATGCTTCAAATAATGTCATTCCTTCTTACACCCACTTTTCACGGACAAATTCACACTGTATAATACGCAGATTGCCCCAAATGCGTAACTACCAGTGTTAGACGCAAATTTAATGCTAAGAGTTCCTCCGCCTTTCCTCGAAAAAATAAAAAAAGTGCCTTATATAGAACGTATGTAAGTGCCGGAAGTTGCAGGGTCTTTTTCGCAAACGAGCGCTTTTAGCATATAAAACCCTGTTGCGCAATAGGTTCCAGCCCTTTTTTGCAAAAAAAGACAAAAACTCTTGAAAAATCTTTAAGTTTTTGCTTAATGCACTCTTGATAGCGGCAACTCAAAGGGAAATCGGTCGTGACAGCAAACGTCTAACCATATTTTGCATAATTTATACTGCCTGTCACTTTTGGCACCGGAACTATTGGCAGATGCTTTTACGAAGAATAAGGCTGCCTGGTTACATTTACGATGTGGCGCAGACATTCAGTCTGCGCAGGCTTATGAAGTGTCAGATGGAATGTAAGCGAACGCTCAATCAACCTGCGCAGACTGAATGTCTGCGCCACAGGGTTCTCAAGTTCGAATTTGGCCAACTGGTGTCACACCTGTCACACACACGTATGTTCTTTGTTTTCTGCAAGTAGCGCTGTGACACCCCGAGTGCCCCAGCTGTTTTTCGTTGCAAATGGTGTCACAACCTTATGGATTTTGCGAAAGCTCCGAAAGTCATTTAACTGGACAGTGATCGTCTAATCTGTTCTAATCTCTCGTTTAAAGGGGAATACCCAGTGATAGATCTCCACTGCCACATAATGCCGGGCATTGATGACGGTTCAACATCAATTGAAACTACGACCCAGATGCTGGATCTTGCTGTCGAGGATGGGTTTAAGGGCATTGTTGTAACCCCGCACCGGTTTAACGGAGTCCACGAGATTCATGCGGTTTCCAAATTACAGGAAACAATGGAGATGACACAGTCAATCGCCGGTGATCGCCTCAAATTGTTCCTGGGCTGCGAGTTGCGCTTCACCCACGATCTGATCAAGAACGTGTTCGATACGAAGCTCGCCCCGACCATAAACGGCGGTTCTTATATCCTGGTTGAGTTTCCCACGTTTGTAATACCTCCGAACACTGAAGACGTCCTGTTCGAGCTTCAAAGCGGTGGTGTGACGCCAATCATAGCTCATCCTGAACGCAACAGGATGATAAGTCACAATCCGTCATTGTTTTACCGGCTGGTCGACAAGGGAGCTTTCGGTCAGATCAATGGTGGCAGTGTCTTAGGGCGATTTGGGACTGAAGCCAAACGAACTTCAGAAATATTGATAAAGAATGGCTTAGGTCATTTCCTCAGCAGCGACGCTCATAACATGGCCGGCCGTAAACCAAAGCTAACGCAAGCTGTTCAAGTAGTCGGGCAACTGATCGGGGCTGAAGCAGCGCATAAAATGGCGTACGAAAATCCCCAGGCTGTGGTTGAAGACCGACCCTTGCCGTTCATCCCTGAGTCAAAGGATCCCGGCGCCCGGAAAAAAGGCGGCATCCTATCCTTCTTTTTCCGGCAAAATAGAACTAAGTACTGATCTGGCCAACGATATGGCGACTCTATTTTTCTCAAAAAGTGTAAAATTTTCCACTATTTTTCAGGCCGAAAGTGCTCTGGCCGTGACAGTAATCACAGGATCTTAGGCAATTTTGGCTCAGATGAGTTACCCCGGAAAACCCAAAATGACCGAGTCAAAAAACGCAAATTCCGCGCAAAGCGCAACGACAGTTTTGCAGCCGAGTCGCACCTACAGAGTCGCAGAAGCCATTATCGGAGAGGCTGAAAAACGGCTGGTGAACGAGGCGCTGGACACCGGATGGGTCTCTTCGGCCGGTCCGTTTGTCGAGAAGTTCGAAAAATCCTTTGCCGAACATTGCGGCAGTTCGTACGCGGCTTCGGTGTCGAACGGCACAACCGCGCTGCACCTGGCGCTGGCCGCTCTTGGCGTAGGTCCCGGTGATGAGGTTATCGTACCGGCCATAACCTTTGTTGCCACGGCATCGGCTGTCGCTCACTGCGGTGCAGTTCCAGTCATCGCCGACGTTGATCCGGATCATTGGTGTCTAACACCGGAAACAATAGAGAATGTATTAACACCGCTCACTCGGATTATTATACCAGTACATCTTTTTGGTACACCCGCACCGCTTAAAGAGATCCAATCAGCGTTTCCCAGAATTCAAATTCTCGAAGATGCGGCCGAAGCTCACGGAGCAAGGCTTCACGGGGGAACTGCAGGCACGATCGGAATTGCCGGAGTATTCAGTTTCTATGGCAACAAATTATTGACCACCGGCGAAGGGGGGATGATCGTGACTTCTGATCCAGAGTTGCACGATCAGATAAAACGATTACGCAATCACGGAACAAGTCCGACCAAACGTTACTGGCATGACCAGATCGGTTTCAATTATCGTATGACAAACATTCAGGCCGCATTGGGCCTGGCGCAAATGAGCCGATTAGATGCGGTTATCGAGCATCGTCGGAATCTGGCCTCGTGGTATAAACAGCATCTTTCCGATCTGGATGACATTAGATTTCAGGACTCGGTTCCTGATTCCGAGCCTGTCTATTGGATGATCGCATTGTGTCTGGACAGATGGAAAACGTATGAACAACGAGATGAAGTAATGGCTGAGCTTGCGCTGCATGGGATAGAAACTCGTCCAATGTTCTATCCGCTAAATGAAATGCCTGCTTGCGCTAATTTCCCACGGTCGAAAAGCCTGGATAACGCCGCCAGAATTGCCAGATCGGGGATTGTTCTGCCAAGCGGGCCGACGCTCACGGAGGAAGATGTTGCCTATATCTGCGACCGGTTCAAACAAGCGTTAACCACTACTGGAAATTAAAGATGAAACTGAAAGATAAAGTCGCAATTATTACCGGAGCGGGATCCGGAATCGGCAGAGCAATCGCGCTGCGTTTTGCTGAAGAGGGAGCGCGCATCGTAATCGCAGATATTAATGAAGCAAATGGCGAAGAGACTCTTCGAGTCGCTAAGGAAAAAGGCGTTGAAGGCATAGCAATCAAAACAGATGTCGGCAATTCGGAAGATGTCGCAAAGCTGTTTGCTCGCGTCGACGATCTGGGTTGGTCTGTCGACATACTTGTCAACAACGCAGGGAACACTAGTAGACGACTCAGCCCGACGCAGGACACGACAGATTCCGATTGGCAGTCGATAATCAATGTTCATTTGAATGGAACTTTCTATTGCACCAGGGAAGCCCTGAAACGGATGACTGAGAAAAGATCCGGAGCGATCATCAACATCAGTTCTATGGCCGCATATATGGGTTTGCCCGGAGCGCCAGCTTACACCGCGGCAAAGGGCGGCATCATGGCATTCACGAAAGGGGTCGCCAGAGAAGTTGCCGCAGTCGGCATACGCGTTAACTGCATAGCGCCCGGCTGGGTAGACACGCCGATCCTGGAAAACCTGCCATCGGCAATACACAAGATGATGACGACGATGACTCCACTTGGAAGAATCGGCCGGCCGGAAGAGATCGCTGCGGCCGCGTTATTTCTTGCGTCGGATGAATCAACTTTTATTATCGGCCAGGTCATCAGCCCGAATGGTGGCGCCTACAGTTAAGGTTCCGCCCTGGATAGGAATCAAATTTATGAAAAAGAATTTAAAGAGAGCGGTATTATTCGCTGCAATATTTCTTATGCTTATGTCTATCGGAGCTTTTACTCAGACCAAGAAGAAAGCCGATCCATGCGATTCGGCAACAAATCAGGTTGAGATGAATAACTGCGCCGAGAGAGAGTTTAAAGCGGCCGACGCTCAGTTGAATAAGGTTTACAACCAGGTAATGACAAAGCTGGAAGGCGAACATAAGACTAAGCTGAAGGAAGCAGAACTTGCCTGGATCAAATATCGCGACACGAACTGCGATTGCGAGACGTTCCTGAATTTAGGCGGTACGATCTATCCGCTTGTTTACAACGGTTGTCTGACGCGAATGACCAACAACAGAATTAAGGAGCTAAAGGACCTCCTTGACGAAGTGAAGTAACTATTTGCTTGTCAATAATACCTTGCCGCGCCTTCCCGATGATTGCGCATGTTTCACGGCATTAATAATATCGTCTAAATCGTACGTGGCCTCAACCGGAGGAACGATCTTTCCTTGAACCATCAGTTGCAATAATTCATTTAAAACTCCGGCTTGCCTGGCTGAAGGCGTGGTTTTAAACCAGTCGCTCAGCCAGAATCCGCGCACAGAGGAGGTCCGGAAAATCATTGTCCCGACATCCAGCGGAATCGGATCAGGTGATAAACGACCGTACGAGAGCATTACACCATTACGAGCAAGCGACCTGGCTACTTCACCGCCGACTTGACCACCCACGGCATCGATAGCGGCAAAGACTCCGGTCTTTTTGGTAATCTCGCTCACGCGATCGACGATGCTCTCATCAGTTGAACAGATCACTTCGTTGGCGCCGATTTGCTTCAATTCGTCAATCTGTTCGCGCCTTCGCACAATGTTTATGGTTTTGAAGCCGCGCAGTTTCCCAATCTGTATGACGATTCGGCCGAGCGTCGATCCAGCGGCCGTTTGCAGCAACCATTCGCCTTTTCCGACTTTCAGATCTTCAGTTACCATTACCCAAGCGGTCACTGGATTGACTACGAATTGCGCTGCGGTTTCATTGTTGATCGGGTCAGGAACAGGGAGCATAGATTTCGCGCGAACGATCATATATTCCTGCCAGGTGCCTGGAGTTCCGAGGGGAATGACTCGTTGTCCAACCGAAAACCCTTCAACGCCCGAACCGAGAGTCTCGATAATTCCGACACCTTCGAAACCGGGCGTCGCTGGTAATTGTGGCAATGCTCCGTACAGACCCTGGATCGTCAGCAAGTCCGAAGGATTGATCGGCCGTGCCAGCATTTTCAGAAGGACTTCGCCATTGCCAGGTTCAGGCTTTCGTACATCTTCAATTTTGAGAACTTCTGCTGGCTCGCCAAACTGGTGAAATCGGATGCTTTTCATTTTTGACCTCGAATCGCTGCGAAACGGAAGTAGCATTATAGACTACAAGCGCTATTTTCGATTGCGCTTATCCGTCAGGCGGTTAGAATAGATTCGTCAAAGATATGAAACTGGCGGGAAAAACGGCATTAATCACTGGCGGAGGCCGGGGAATCGGTCGCGCTATCGCGCTCGCATTTGCGCGCGAAGGTGCCGATTGCGCAGTTGCCGCTCGGACCCTTGCCCAGGTTCAGGAAGTTGCAGCGGAGATCCGGGACCTTGGTCGTCGCGCCATCGCGCTGCGTTGCGATGTGGCGGATCGGCAGAGTGTTGATCGGATGGTTGATAGCGCGATCAAAAAATTTGATCATATCGATATTCTGGTCAATAACGCTGGAGTGGCAAAGAGTCAGCCGTTGACGAAAATGACCGACGAGCTTTGGGACGAGATAATCAGCGTCAATTTGAATGGCACGTATTATTGCACTCAGGCAGTTATCGCAGAAATGATAAAACGTCAATCCGGACGCATCATCAACATTGCATCAATAGCTGGAAAACAAGGCATGCCCTACATCAGCGCGTATTCGGCATCGAAACACGGAGTACTCGGTTTCACGAAATCTATTGCAATGGAAGTCGCAGCCAAGGGAATTACGGTCAATGCCATCTGTCCCGGTTATGTCGAGACCGACATGGCGACCCTGGCCGTAAACAACATAGCAGACAAAACTGGTACGACAACAGACAAAGCGAAGGAAACGCTCTTAAACATGAATCCGCAGCATCGACTGGTTACTGCGGAAGAAATTGCGGCTATGGCTCTTCTTCTGGCATCGGAAGACGGCCGCGGGATTAATGGACAGGCAATAAACATTTGCGGGGGCGCTTCGCAATTCTGACAAATATGGATTTCGAAATAATTAATCCGACTGAGCTTGGCTCGCCGAAAGGTTACAGCAATGGAATTCTTGCCAAAGGCAATTCGATTCTGTTTATTGCCGGCCAGATAGGCTGGAACAGCGAACAGAAATTAGTAGGTGAAGGCTTTGTCGAACAGTTCGAGCAAGCTTTGCGGAATATTAAAACGATTGTGGAATCTGCTAGCGGCGGTGTAACGAATATTTGTCGCTTTACAATTTACGTGACTGATAAATCGGAATATGTCGCAAAAATCAAAAAGGTCGGCGAAGCTTATCGTCGAGTTATGGGTAAGCATTTTCCGGCAATGACTTTGCTCGAGATCAAATCGCTGCTCGAAGCCGGCGCAAAAGTGGAAATAGAGGCAACCGCAGTAATTTAACTTAATGAAGAGAAGAAAGTTCAAAACGGAGACACGCAGGCGGAGAGTTTTTATGTTCTCTGTGCCTCTGTGTCTCCGTGGTTAGTTTTTGTTTGTAACATTATGTCATTTGGAGATGAAAAATACGCACCCGGTAAGGGGCGGCTAACCTACGGCAGTTATTTGAAAGTCCCGGAGCTCCTTGCTCTGCAACAGGCTCTGTCTGATCCGGAACATCATGACGAGTTGCTCTTTATCACGATTCACCAGGTTTACGAGCTTTGGTTCAAGCAAATACTCCATGAACTGGATTCCGTGATAAAGCTTCTTACGGATGGTGATGTTTGGGAATCAATAAGGCTTTTGCGGAGATGTATCGAGATCCAGCGAATTCTGGTTTCGCAAATACAGATTCTGGAAACGATGACCCCGCACGATTTCCTTGCGTTTCGGGATAGGCTCCAACCGGCCAGCGGTTTTCAGTCTGCTCAATTTCGACAAGTAGAGTTTCTCTCGGGGGCAAAGAACCGCGCTTATCTTTCCAATTACACTGATGACGGGGAGAGCACTGAGATTTTGGAACGAAGGTTACAGTCGCCGACTCTTGTGGACGCCTTTTATGATTTGCTGCGCGCTCGCGGATTTGATCTTCCGCGTGACGAACAGGGTTTATCTGAAACAGACAAGGAAAACAGAAACGAGATTAGAACTTCATCTTTATCGCGGCTGTATTCTGAAGCCAAAAATCATTATGATCTTTACATGCTTGCCGAAGCTCTGATCGAATATGACGAAAATTTCCTGACGTGGCGTGATCGTCACGTGCGAATGGTCGAGCGTATGATTGGGAGCAAGCGGGGCACTGGCGGCAGCGAAGGCGCGGAGTATTTACGACGGACGTTGGATAAGAAATTTTTCCCGGAACTTTGGCACGTTCGGACTTATCTAAATAATAGTTAGCCTGGCGGCTTCTTCAGGACTAGCATTCAGCATAGTTTGGATTATGCCCACAGCGTTAACCGTAAAGGGATATAGATTTTTCTTCTTCAGTATGGAAGGAAACGAGCCTCCACACATTCACGTCGAACAGGCCGAAAGATTTGCTAAATTCTGGTTAAACCCGGTATCTTTGATTAAATCGCGCGGTTTCCGCAGTAATGAACTGTCGGAAATTGAGGATATCATCGAAGAAAATCGTGACGCGTTGTTGGAGAAATCGAATGAGCACTTTAGCGGTTGAAGTTGAGCCCCTTGCTGTTGATGTTAGTTGCACAGATGACTGTCTTCGAGTTGTCCTGGCAGACGGCCGGGAGATTTCCGCACCGTTGATCTGGTTTCCTCGATTGAAAAAAGCTACTCCAGCGCTAAGAAAAGAATGGCGATTGATCGGCGGCGGAATCGGCATTCATTGGGAAGCAGTCGACGAGGATATCTCGGTCGAAAGTCTTCTCAGGTTGAAATAAATCTCACTATGAGCGTAAAAACGGCTACGTGTATTAACAGAAAATAAGAAGAGGTCTTCACAGATAAAATGACTGGCACGGATGAACTGCTGCATTGGCGCAAAGAATTTCCCATTCTGGATACGACTGTCTATATGATCAGTCACTCGCTGGGAGCGATGCCTCGCGGCGTCTATTCAAAACTTAAAGAATACGCCGACAAATGGGCTACTCGCGGAGTGCGGGCCTGGGCCGAAGGCTGGTGGGAAATGCCGCAAACCGTTGGCGACAAAGTCGGCCGAATCATCGGCGCCGATCCCGGAACAGTCGTAATGCACCAGAACGTTTCGATATGCCAGTCGGTGATAATCTCTTGCTTCGATTTTACCGGAAAGCGGAACAAGATCGTCTATTCCGACATGAATTTTCCTTCGGTGATGTATGTTTACGAAGCGCAAAAAACGAACGGCGCTCGCATAGAAATGGTCAAATCCGAAGACGGTATCACCGTGCCCTTGCAGAAAATGCTGGATGCAATAGACGAGGAGACTCTGCTGGTTCCGATCTCACACGTTCTGTACAAGAGCGCGTTTATCAAAGACGTCAAACCGATTGTCGAAAAAGCCCATTCAGTCGGAGCGAAGGTCATTCTGGATGTTTATCAATCGGCGGGAACAGTGCCACTCAGCGTAAAGGAACTTAACGTCGATTTTGCAGTCGGGGGATCAGTGAAATGGCTCTGTGGCGGACCTGGCGCAGGTTATCTCTACGTTCGGCCTGATCTGATTCCGCAGCTTGAGCCGAAAGCTACGGGATGGATGGCGCACGAACATCCTTTTAATTTTGAAATCGGCGAAATCAAATACGCGCCGGACATTTTCCGGTTTTTACACGGCTCGCCGCATATACCGGCACTTTATTCCGCTGTTTCCGGTTACGACATCATCAATGCCATTGGAGTCGAGAAGATTCGCCAGAAATCAAAGCGACAGACAAGCTATCTGGTTTCACTTGCGGAAGAGCGCGGATTTCCAGTTACCAGTCCGCGAGACCCGGAACAACGCGGAAGCACGATAACTGTGGATGTTCCAAACGCGCAGGCCGTGACCAAAGAACTAATCCGTCGCGAATTCATTTGTGATTATCGGCCGGGTGCGGGCATCAGAATCTCGCCTCACTATTACACCAAGGATGAAGAGCTGGAACTTACAATCGAAGAGATCAGGCATATCATCGACACTGGCGCGTATAAAAAGCATCAGGTCAACGAAGGCACAGGGTTTTAAAGCAAGCGTTATTTGAAAACGGAAAGGCAGAGTGCGGATGGCAGATGCCGTGAACCCTACAAATGGAGCGGTCGAATCGGATAAAACAGCTGATAGAAGCTCAACGCTCTTACCGCTTTCCGGAATCAAAGTAATCGATCTTTCGCGCCTGCTTCCTGGACCGTACGCTTCGATGATTCTTGCCGATCTGGGCGCAGATGTAGTCAAACTTGAAGAACCGAAAGTCGGCGACTTGGCCAGGTTAATGTCGCCGAAGATCGATGATGAATGCGCTTTTTTCAGAGAAGTCAATCGCAATAAACGAAGCCTGACGCTAAACCTGAAAGATCCAAAAGGACTGGAAGTTTTCTATCGAATCATTGCTCAATCGGATGTGCTGCTGGAAGGTTTTCGCCCCGGTGTTACCGAAAGATTAGGGATCGATTACAAACGCGTGAGCGAAGTCAATCCCGCAATCGTTTATTGCTCGATTACCGGTTATGGACAGGACAGTCCGCTTCGCGATCGGAGCGGCCATGATGTGAATTATCTTGGCCTCGCGGGTTTGCTCGGCGTGACCGTAGACGACAAAGGAAAACCCGTGACACCAGGAACGCAGATCGCTGATTTGTCCGGCGCATTGATGGCAGTGATAGGCATTCAGTCGGCTTTGTTGTTGAGATCGAAAACCGGTAAAGGTCAATTCATCGATCTGAGCATGACCGATTCTGTACTGGCACTATTGCCGATCGTTGCGTCAGGGTATTTTGCCGGCGCGAAGAATAACCCCGAAGGCAAATACGAATTAACCGGAGCAAATCCCTACTACGCGATCTATCGCACCAAGGATGGAAGGTATATGTCTGTGGGCGCCCTTGAGACAAAGTTCTGGGAGAATTTCTGCGTGGCCATCGGCCGGCCGGAGCTTAAAAAACGCCAGTTTGACGAAGGCAAAAAGCGCGAAGACCTTTTCAATCTGCTGAAACGAATGTTCGGTTCAAAGACTCAGTCCGAATGGGTCGAAGTTTTTGCCGGTCACGATGCGTGTTGCGAACCGGTATTGACGTTTGGCGAAGTTGTTGATCATCCGAATACGAAGGCACGTAAAATGATTATTAACGACACATCGGGCCAACCGCATCTTGCCAGTGCAATCAAATTTTCGAACGTTGGATTATCCGCGCCCCGGCCGTCACCGAGGCTCGGAGAGCACACGCAGGAGATTCTGAAGGAATTCGGTTTCAGTCAGGATGAAGAAAAACACCTGGCGAAAAGAGGAATTACCCAGTCGCAGACTGGCTGGACAGCGAGCTTAGCGCGTTTCGTGTCGAGACTGTTCGGCGGATGAATCCGCGACAGATAGCCTTTACGAAGCGCTCAACAAGACGTGTTATAATTAGGCTATGGAAAAGACGGTTGCTGAGATTACTCAGGAAATATACGGGGGACCAGAGTCAAATGCTGCCAAGGACTCTGTAGAGTCGGCAACGGGAACTTCAGCGGAACCTGATCCTGATCAAATCCGCAAAGCATTGGAAAATTTGACCGGAATCTGGTCCGACCGGTTCAAGGACGATAAAGAAGCAATAGAATACGCAAACAAAATCAGGAGAACCGGTGGCCGTCCTCGTAGACACTAATGCATTCTTTCCTATCTTTCGCGGTAACACTACTCTGACTCACCAAGTCGCACAATTGGGGCCATATATCAATACCGTTATTTGGGTCGAGCTCATACAAGGTTCTAAAAGCAACGCTGATATCAAAAAGAGTAAAAGAGAAATTGCACCAATTCCGATAATTCATTTCGACCACAGCATATCTACTCGGGCGATGCAGCTTATAGAACAATATTCAATATTCAAATTCTGACGGCTTGCTCTTGGCCGATGCGGTTATCGCTGCTACTTGTTTGGTTCACAATCTTCCACTGCTTACTTTCAATAAAAAAGATTTTAAATTTATTGCCGGTTAAATTTGGCCGTAATCTAGATTTGGTTCTACTGAGCAACTTAGCGATCGTTAGAGTTATCGTTCGTAGTTTTTGTGCCCGCTGTCTTTGAGTCAAACAATCTGTCGAGATGAAGGCTTCTGCTGACCTTTCGCCACCACGAGGTTTCCCTTTCCGCTTCAGCAACCGGACAGTCTATGCAGTTGCCATCGGGACATTGGGAACAACAGACTACTTCTGCGGGTTTTTCCATGTTGTTTCAGCGAATCGGCAGACCGCGATCTTTCAAATATCGCTTTACCTGCGGAACTGAGAACTGGCCGAAGTGAAAGACTGATGCGGCCAGGACTGCACTGGCTCCGCCCGAAGTTAGTCCGTCGTAAAAGTGCTCTAGCTTGCCCACTCCGCCAGACGCAATGACGGGAATGTCTACTGCATCGGAAACCGCCCTTGTCAAAGTAAGATCATACCCGTCTTGGGTGCCATCGCGGTCCATGCTCGTCAGCAGGATTTCTCCCGCGCCAAGCTCTTCAACTCGACGTGCCCATTGAATCGCATCCAGTCCAGTCAGCGTTCGTCCGCCGTGCGTATATACCGCCCACCCGTCTCCGCCCGTTCGCTGACGGGCATCAATCGCCACAACTATACATTGCGAGCCGAATTTTTCCGCTCCCGCGCTGATCAATTCAGGATTGGTTACCACGGCGGTATTTAAAGCTATCTTGTCGGCTCCGGCCAAAAGGATCGCTCTTATGTCTTCAACAGTTCGTATTCCGCCGCCAACCGTAAAAGGAATGAAGACCTGATCGGCAACCGCGCGAACCATTTCAACAACCGTGGCCCTTCTATCAGAGGATGCAGTAATGTCGAGGAAAACAAGTTCATCAGCGCCTTCGATATCGTAACGCTTTGCCTGCTCAACCGGATCGCCGGCATCGCGTAGATCGACAAAGTTGATCCCTTTGACAACGCGCCCGCTGTCGACATCGAGGCATGGAATAATTCGTTTGGCTAACATATCATGTCATGTAGCGTCGGCATCTTGCCTGCGCGAGGTTAAGGAGCTATCAGGTTGTTATACAACGCGCGCGCTAATGAATCAGCACAGGCTGGCAGCCTATGCTACATTAAGAGCCTCTTTCAAAGTGAAGCGACCTTCATAGAGCGCCTTGCCAACTATCACGCTGTCAACTCCGTCGGCTTCGATCTCTTTTAGTTTTTGTAAATCATCCAGCGACCCCACGCCGCCTGAAGCCGTCACCCTCAACCCACTGGTCCTGGCTATCTCACTGGTTGCTGCAAGGTTCACGCCTGTCAGCATACCGTCACGCGCGATATCAGTGTATACGATGCGCCCGACTCCTGCTGTGGCGACCGCAAGAGCAAGATCGGCTGCTCGCGTTTGGGCAGACTGTTCCCAGCCGCGAGTCCTGACAACGCCATCTTTGGCGTCAATGCCCACTATTATTTTCGAGCCAAATCGTTTGACCATCTCTTTCAACAGATCGGGCTGTTCCTGGGCGAGCGTCCCGACAATTACATACCTTGCTCCGGTGTCGAGCAATCGCTCAACATCTGCTGTACCGGTAATGCCGCCGCCGAATTGAACTGGTATTGTAACTGCCTTGAAAATGCGCCGCGCAGCTTTGATATTTTCGGAATCGCTGTCGCCGAACGCGCCGTCCAGATTCACAACGTGAAGCCGGGTTGCGCCTTCTGCTTCGTATTGAGCGGCGATTTCCGCCGGATCGCCATTATAAATTTTTGTGCTTTCTTTCGCGCCTTGCGTCAATCGAACGCAACGGCCCTTTTTTAGATCTATTGCGGGAATAATCAGCATTCTGTTCAGGCACGCAATTCTGCAAAGTTGCGCAGCAGCGTTAATCCATTTTCCTGGCTCTTCTCAGGGTGAAACTGCACACCAAAAACATTTCCTTTGCCGCAAACGGACGCGTATTTAATTCCGTAATGTGTCCAGCCAAGTACGTCGGTTGTTTCGGCGGGCTCGACATAATATGAATGAACAAAATAAAAGTAAGTATCGCCAGCGAGTCCTTTCAGCAGCGGGTGTCCGTTTGTAATCTCCACCTGATTCCATCCGACGTGCGGGATGTGCAGGTCGGTTTTTGGGAAGGGGACTACGCGGCCGGGAATCAATCCCAAACCTTCGTGGCGGCCGAATTCCAATCCTTCATCAAAGAGCATCTGAAGCCCGACGCAAAGACCAAGGATCGGCTTTCCCGTCTCTGCGGCTTCTTTAACGAGAACATCAAAGCCGCGTTGCCGGAGACCTCGCACCGCGTCGCCGAACGCGCCTACTCCTGGCAAGATGAGTTTGTCGGCCGAACGCAAGACATCTGCGTCGGAACTGATACTT
>DASRDY010000319.1:0-8010 GCA_035652355.1 Blastocatellia bacterium | reverse complement strand
TTCTTCGTCATATCAACTTGATCCTTGCTGAGCACTTTGATCCCTTTGGTTCTCGTGTTAACTTTCTTCATAGGCGGTTCTTCCTTTCACTGAAATTAGGATTTGCCGATCTTACAAAATCGGCCAGGTGAACCGCCACCTATTTAACTTTCAACTGTCAGCGGGACATCTTCCGCTATTTTGTTCAGGTTCTTTGAATTACGAGAGATATCGAGGATCTTCAGCAAGTTGGGCGGAGTCTTAATAGTTTTGATCGTAGGTGGTTGACCAGCCGCATAGTTATAACATTCATCCCTCAACAAGTCATTGTATGGTTTAACCATCTTTCGCTTGTCAATCAAATCGAGTACTACATTGATATGTTGATCATATCTATCCTCTGATTCACGCAAGATGCTAATCGTTTCTTCAAAAAGTGTGACGCTTGCCGGGATATATACCGATTTGGAATTCACCGCGTGTTTAAGCCTTGAAATATCAGAAGCCGTAATTCCATTCCTCATCTCGCAGATATCTGCAAATACGTTACGATCAAAATAAACAGTAATCATGAGTACCGTCTTACCAGCTCACTTGGCTTCCTTCGAAACTTTTATCTGTTCAAGTAAGTCCAGGGGTTCAATTACTCTTAGCGATCTGAATCTTTGACGGAACTCTTTGCATTCCAACGAATGTCCTGTCATCAAATCCAGAAGGTCATTATCTCGGCTTACGATGTAATCTGCACCAACAGCAACGGCAAGGTTAATATAAGGTTCGTCTTTGGGGTCGCGGGCATATTCAAATGCTTGAGGCACATTAGGGACAAAGATAGCTCGAAGGTCCAGGCGTTGAAAGAGTCCCTCGACGCGGGTGTCTGTTATTGTACGGAACCTCGCCCTTATTTTTGGACGATTTAGAACATCTCGAATTTCCTTGAGAGTCTCTACGCTGACGAAGAGCTGAACCTCTCCTGTTTCCATTAAATCAACGGCTTGCGCCGCCACACTTTCTTCATTCGCTACCGCTTGTAAGAACACCATGCAGTCGAAGACAACAGCAAAAGGTTTGTGCCGCCGGCTCACTTAATTTTGCTCAACTTTTTCTGGTAAACCTCTTCGCGGGCCTCCTTAAATAGAGCATCCAACTCATCCTCAGTCATTCCACTTTCTTTGAATTCTTTCCTGATAGGGGCGACAATTTCGCTAAATGGACGCTGAGCCAAAAGCTGAGCCTCAATCATCGTTCGAACATACTCCTCGGCGGATTTTCCCTTCGAGCGCGCTAGTTCTTCTAACGCAGCCATTGTTCCTATGGGTAAGCCTTCGATATGAATAGTTTCTGTTGGTGTAGCCATAAATACTCTTCGTGAAGCTGGCAATATGATCTCAGGGACATGATAAGTTGTCGCACAATGAATGAGCAATAATAATTTGCGTGTAGGAGTGGGGAAGACGTGGTCGCAGGTTGCTGAAATCTCCGCCGGGCGAAGGCGTTCCGCCAAATGGCTGAGATCTTCGTCCAGATAATATTTCATTTCTCTGTCGCTGGTGTGAATGGATAATGCGCCTTCAGCGTTCCAGGAGTCCAAGTCTCGTTTTCAGCAATCTTCTTTTCAATCTCCTCCGGATAACACTCATAATAAGAGAGCGCCGCTCGTACCTTTAGTTCGTCAAGCTGCGGATAATAAGTCTTCAGCCGTTTCATACTTTTCTGAACACTCTTGTAGGTCGAGATAACTTCCCACACGTCTATACCTGTGCCAGCGATGCGGGCCGGCGGCCGGTCGGACCATCAGCGAATATAATGCCAGGACATCGCCGCATCTTTAGAGCTTCGTTAGAGTTATTCATAATGTGTTTACCCGTACGCCGAAGGCGCTAATGAAATCCAGCAAGGTGAGCGACAGCGACACCCTTGGGACAGTCAAATGATTAGCGAACTCTGTAAGAGTTCCTGAGGCTATTGATTCAGTCAAGCTCTCTGTGAACGCAGTCTCAACAACTCTTACAGCGTTGCAATTCCTAATCGCCGCGGACCCAGAGTGTTACTCTGGGCTGGGGCTCATTAACGCCTTCGGCGTTGCCGCATTGGGTCGAGGCGTTGACAATTATTTACAAATTCCTAGCATTCCTTAACGGCTTATCGGCGTAATATGAGCTACGACATAAAAGTCCCAAAATAAAGGAGAGACTCTATTGATCAGATTATCAATCGCAAAACTACTAAGTCTCCGAAAAATCGCGCTGTGCAGCATCCTATTCGCATTGTGTATTTCCATAACCGGTATAACTCCTTGTGCGGGCCACGCGCGACTCAAGACAGCGAGCAATCCCATCCAGCTTTCATTGCTTAAGGACTGGACTGTGGCGATTCAGGAAGAGTCGGACTTGCTGGGCGACTGGAGCGGTGAGTCCATCTGTCAGGATAGGGCGTCGGCCTGCCACGACGAAAAGAACGTCTACCACATTTCGAAATCCAAAAAACCAGGGGTTTTGACGGTCTCGGCCGACAGAATCGTCGATGGTAAAGCTGTCAACATGGGCGATATCGAGTTCAGATATAACAGGGACAACAAAACCCTAACAAGTGAAAGCGATCGGGCAGTCTGGAAATTCGTTGTTAACGGTAAAACAATGGAAGGGACCCTAACGCTAATGCCCGACAAAAAAGTATTCAGGCGGGTGACGCTTAAGAAAGATTAATAAGTTCGCCTCACCCAACTCTGAAGCTAGCCAATCACGAATTTGGCTTCGAAATCCGTTCTTTCGTCGCTTCAACGATCCATAGTTTTACCTGCTCTCGCGGTCGAACCGACGGAACCGCTGCCTTCTGACGCGGCGTTACTTTCGGAACGCGCCACTCGTTTTTGCTCGCGGCGGATCAGATCACGGATGTATTCGCTGGCGCTGCTATAATCGCCGCTTTTTACCTGACTATCCACCCATTCTTTCAAAGGACCTGGAAGCGAAATGTTCATTGTTAGTCTCATGTGAATCATTGTGCCATAATGTACCAAGCTGTGCCACAAAAATCGAATTTGGCCAACTGGTGTCACACCTGTCACAGGAGAATTAACCCCTTTATTATCTGTTGATACCGCTGTGACACCCCACGTGTCACGGAGCCTTTAATTAGGACGAACGGTGTCACAGGTATTTACGGACTGCTATTTTCCGGCGCATTCTGTTAGAGCCCCTTGAGGTTACCGGTCAGCCTTGGTATCCTTGTCAGTTTGCTCAGACGGCTTTATTGCTGTCTATGTATTACCAAGGGGATTATTGTGGCTTTTGAAGCAGTAGAAAACATCCGTAACATCGCTATTATCGCGCATGTGGACCACGGCAAGACAACTCTGGTCGACGCTATGTTGAAACAGAGCGGCACTTATCGCGACAACGAGCGCATAGTGGAACGCGTGATGGACAGTATGGACCTGGAGCGCGAACGCGGCATTACCATCATGGCGAAGAACACTTCGGTCCATTACCGCGGCGTGAAGATCAATATCGTAGATACGCCCGGTCACTCTGACTTTGGCGGCGAAGTCGAACGCGTCCTGAAAATGGTCGATGGAGTGATGCTTTTGGTTGACGCTTCGGAAGGCCCGCTTCCGCAAACCAGATTCGTGCTGCGCAAAGCCCTTGAACAGTCTCTGCCTGCAATCGTCGTCGTCAACAAGATTGACCGCCAGGACGCGCGCCCGCAGGAAGTTGTAAACGAGATTTACGACCTGTTTATTGATCTGGACGCAAACGAGCGTCAGATCGAGTTTCCTATTCTTTATGCTATCAGCCGCGAAGGCGTAGCCAAGAAATCGCTGGACGATGAGGGCGAGGATCTGCGGCCGTTGTTTGAAGAGATACTCCGAACGATTCCGCCGCCGCGGCCAAAGCTTGAAGATAAGCTGCAGGTGCTGGTTACCAACCTCGATTATGACGATTATGTAGGTCGTCTGGCCATTGGCAGGATCTTTTCGGGAAAGATTGCGGTCGGCGATCACGTGGCGGTCTGCAAACTTGATGGTTCATTCCAGAAAACAAAAATAACGCAGCTTTACACGTTTGAAGGCTTGAAACGTGCGTCGGTTGATGAGGCGAGCGTCGGCGAAATCATCGCTCTGGCAGGCATAGAAGGCATCTACATCGGCGAAACAGTTTCATCGGCCGACGAACCGGCAAAATTGCCACCGATCACGGTTGACGAACCCACAATCTCGATGATCTTTTCCGTCAACAACTCGCCATTTTCCGGCAGAGACGGCAAATACGTTACATCGCGGCAATTGCGCGATCGATTGTTCAAGGAAACGCTCGGCAATGTTTCGATCCGAGTCGAAGAGACCGAATCGCCCGACAGTTTCAAGGTCTCTGGCCGCGGCGAACTGCAACTGGCAATTCTTATCGAGATGATGCGCCGCGAAAGTTACGAACTGCAGGCATCGAAACCCGAAGTCATCACGCGAACCGTTGACGGGCAGAAAATGGAGCCGATTGAACTGGTAGTCGTCGATGCTCCTGAGACTTTTATCGGAGTGATAACTGAAGCGCTCGGTCGCCGAAAAGGCAAGATGACCAAGATGGTCAATCACGGTGGCGCCAGCGGCGATCACCGGGTTCGCCTGGAATTCGAAGTGCCATCGCGCGGACTGATTGGGTTCCGCTCTGAATTTCTGACAGACACTAAGGGAACGGGACTGCTCAATACAATGTTTTTGCGATGGGGAGACTGGCAGGGAACAATCTCTAACCGTCTGACCGGAGCGTTGGTTGCGGACCGACCGGGACCATCGACTGGATATGCCCTCTACAACCTGCAGGAGCGCGGTGAGTTGTTTATCAAGCCTCAGACAGAGGTTTACGAAGGGATGATCATCGGCGAGAACGCTCGCAACGTCGATCTGGACGTCAATGTTGTTAAGGAAAAGAAGCTGACTAACATGCGAGCTTCGACGGCCGACGAAGCGATTCGATTAATTCCGTTTAAAGAGCTTTCGCTGGAACAAGCGCTGGAATTCATCAATAACGACGAGTTAGTTGAAGTCACTCCAAACGCAATTCGTTTGCGTAAACGAGTTCTCGCTGGAAATATGCGGCCGAAGCGCAAAGACGAATAAGAGCATAGGACGCTGATGACGCGGATCGGGCGGATTTTCACGGATTCAGATCCGTTTTAATCCGTCGCATCCGTTAAATCCGCGTCCTTTGCTCTTCTTGGGCCATTGTTGCAGTCTTGTTAGTCAGGCTATAATTCAGGCGTCTATGAGCACACTAGCAACAGACCTGATCGACGCAATTAAACGACAGGAAATACTGTCTCAATCGGAATGGCTGCAGGCCGCGACAGAGCTTCCTTTAGAGGATCTGCAACAACTCGCTGACGACGTCAGGCGTGAATTGCATCCCGACAATATTGTCACCTACGTTGTTGACCGCAATGTCAATTACACGAACATCTGTACGTCGGTTTGCACGTTCTGCGCTTTTTATCGAAAGCCGGGCTCGCCCGAAGGTTATGTTTTAAGTTACGAAGACATCTATAAGAAAGTCGAAGAGACTATCGCGCTCGGCGGCAGCGGCATATTGATGCAGGGCGGTTTGCATCCTGATCTGCCGCTGGACTATTACACCGGTTTGCTGCGAGAGCTCAAGACTCGTTACGGAGTTCACCTCCATTGTTTTTCGCCGACAGAGATTTACGGCTTGTCCAATGTTACGGGGCTTTCTTACGAGCAGATTCTGCGCCAGTTAAAGGATGCAGGTCTTGATTCGTTGCCAGGCGGCGGCGGAGAGATTCTGGTCGATGAGTTCCGCAAGCGTCGCCGCACGGAATGCAACGCCGAAGAATGGCTGGAGGTCATGGAAGTCGCCCATAACCTGCACATTCCGACAACGGCGACAATGATGTTCGATTTCGGCGAAAAACTTGAACACCGAATTCAGCACCTTGAGCGTTTACACGAACTGCAGTCGCGCACGGGCGGATTCGTTTCATTCATTCCCTGGACGTTTCAGCCGGACAATACTCCGTTAGGCAAAAAGTTCCCGAACCGCACCGCGCCGGATGAGTACCTGCGCTGGCTGGCGGTGTCGCGTATCTATTTGCGGAACATTCCGAATCTTCAGGTGTCGTGGCTGACGCAAGGAATTGCGACTGGCCGTAAAGGACTTCATTTCGGAGCGAACGATCTGGGCTCGATAATGATTGAAGAGAATGTGATATCACCGGCGGGAGCTCACCACAAAGCGACAGAAAATCTACTTCGTCAGTCAATAATTGATGAGGGATTCGTTCCCTGCAAACGCAAAGCGGATTACGTTCGGATCGAGACGGTCGCGGCTTAGCTAACAGATACAATGTATTCGGTTGGCATTGACCGACGTTCTCTCGCACGTCTTGCCGGTTCGATCAACTCACGAACTGTAGCGATTAATTCGTCTGTTGTTTCGGGTGTAAATGAAGCTTCTCCATCTTCAGGACAAACCCAGGCCGGTATGTTAGGAATTCGTATCGAGACGCCATCGTCAATATACTCGAAGGTCGCCGGACCCCAGACCTTGGGTGTTTTATGCTCACCACAAATTGGAACAGGTTGGTTTGACATGTCTTTGACTATTTCTTTCCCTTTCTGCGCCGGGAAAATGGCGGATCATTCCATTCATGCTCATCCGGGTATGTATGCTGTTACAAACTCGATGTAGTTAGGGTCAGAATACTCGCATACGACGTGGAGGTAAATATTCAAATCGCCTGATAGAACTGTTCTTCCGCACACCAGAACTCTCGAGGAATCAGGATATTCTTCTATAATGTTACCTTGCAGCACGCATTCAACTCTGTTCTCGCGATCAAAGCCTTCTTTTATGGCGTGAGTAATCGCGTGGCTTTTGATCAAATAACTTCCGGTTTGCACACGCTCGCGGATAGATTTGATGTCCACTCTGAGGCCCTCTTCATGATTAATCTGGCACAGTTTAGATTAACACTGCTACACTCTGGCAAACTAGCGAACGGAGGCATATTTAAATGAACAACGCGGCCAAGTTGCTGAAACCAGAAGAATGCGCTCTCCTGGTTATAGACATTCAGGAAAAGCTCATTCCCTACATTTTTGAGCGAGACCGCGTTGTTCGCAACACAAAACTTTTGATTAAACTGGCAAAAATCCTCAACCTTCCGATTATTCTGACGACCCAATACACCAAAGGACTGGGTCAGACAATCGAAGACATCGTTTCTGAGATTCCCGAAGTCGAACCTGTCGACAAGCTTGAATTCGGCTGTTTCGGCAATCAGGGCTTCTGTTCTGCAGTTGAGAATTTGCCCGAGCGAAAAACTCTGCTGGCAAGCGGCATTGAAAGCCATATCTGTGTCACCCAAACGGTTTTGGGTGCGCTCAACCAGGGTTACAACGTACACGTGCCATCTGATGCAGTGTCTTCAAGAGCGGAATCTAACTGGAAGGTAGGACTGCACAGAATGGAACAAGCCGGCGCGGTAATCTCCTCGACGGAGATGATTATTTACGAATTGCTCTATCAGAGCGGCTCCGCCAATTTCAAAGCGATGCTTCCTTACTTGAAGTAACGTTACACATCAAATCCTGGCGGTTTCAGTTGAATCAGTGGCGGTTCTTCCTCATCCATTTCAGAGCTGAAACCGGTCTTCTCAAAACAATCGACGCAGATTGGAACTGAGCCATACTTATTCTGAATGCTTGCTGCTTTCTTCACGCCGAGCTCGTGAACCAATGTATCCATTTCATAGTCGTCCAGCTCGTATCTATCCTGCGTCTGGTTTTTGCGGCATATCACGCAGAGATCTTCGGTTAGCGGCTCCATCGCTTCCTCCATTGCAGCCATTGTAGATACGATGCTTTTGAAGCGCAATCCCTGTTGACTCACGAGAAAACCTAAACGAAATGGATTCGTTGACTCATCAAGAAATCTAAACGAAACGATATCTTAAATTTGTCCTTAACAGAAACTCTTTGATCGCTTTTTCTTATATTTATATCCAGTAGTAGGAGCT
>DASRDY010000318.1:0-20887 GCA_035652355.1 Blastocatellia bacterium | reverse complement strand
TTACCCAGGTCGCGCTGGAAGTCGTTGTTAGCCTGAACTATGCGCAATTCGATTTCAACCTGGCGTTCCGGTCGATCCAGCTGCGCAACCATATCGAGAGCCGCATCCAGATTTTCCCTTACGTCAGTTATGATTAAACTGTTCGTGCGCTGGTCGATTTCAACCTTTCCGCGCTGCGACAACCTGCTGGAGACGATCGCGCGCAAGCCGCTACCGCCCATGCCTCCACCAAAACCTCCGCTGGAGCCCATCGATGATCCGCCGCCGCCCGAAATGCCGGAAGGACTGGCTGAACCCGAGTTTGATACTCCCGATGTGGCGCTGCCGCCACCGGCGGAAGCACCTGCCATGCTGCCATCGGCTCGCGCATACTGCAGCCGCACTATCTTTGTTTCCAGAGGCAGAGCAGCCAGGCGCGAATCCTTTAATCTCTTCTTGCCCTCTTCTTCCGCGATCAATTTTGCTGAGGTCAGAATTCGAACCATTGGGCCTTCGACAGTCGCAGCCAGATCTTGCGACTTCAGCAGTCCATCTAGAACCTGGTTCCACGGCACTTCCGTGTTATTGACCGTTACCGGCACTGCGCCCACGGATTTGTCGTAGATGAAGTTCACGCCGAATTGCTGGGCAATCAGGTTCGTCACTTGTCGAATATCAACGCCGTTCAGGTTGAGCGACAGCGGATCGCCGACGAAATGCGGATTGCCGTATTTCAACTCGCCACTGGTCTGATCCGGCGATCCCGAATCCTGGCTATTGACCGTGCTGACACTATTTGATCGCGATGCAGGCAGCGGTCTCAGTGTCGGATTGTCCATCGTCACTTTAACGCCGCTTCCTGTGCTGTCATCTTTGCCCGCGGCAGCGGTTCTGCCATTCTTCATGTTGGTGACCGTGGAAGCACCTTCCTGCGAAACGCCACTGATCGGCGTCGTGCCCGGAGGTGTTATCTGACTGGGCTGCTGAGTCGGCTGCTGCGGATTGGTTCCAGCCGAGTTGCTGTCAGATTTGGTCGCATCGTCAGTCTTTCGATTCAGTTTCGGAACTTTTTTATCATCTGTCTGCGATGATTGGCTGCTGGACGTCTGACTGGACGATTGAGTTCCAGAAGTCTGCGACTGGCTGCCGGCCTGCGTGGCAACTTCGGCAATTGGAGCCGGAGGCGCCGTTACGACGGGTTTCGTCGACGCAAACTTAACCAGCAGACGATTGCCGTCCTGCTGCATCGTATAGGCGCTGGGTTCTGCTATCTCAAAGACCACTCGGGTCACGAGAGGCGGAACGCTGCTGTACTGTCCGACGCGAACCATCTTGACGACGCCGCCGTCGACATTGACAGCCTTTCGCGTGGAAACATCATGCACGCCCGCGATGTCAACCACTACGCGCTTTCCATCAGGCGTCGCGAAATGTTTGTACTGGACTGGTCCATCGGCATCAATGAAACCGACTACGCTGTCCGTCAACATAACCGCGCCGACGTTGGTCACCACTGTAGCGCCGGTTGAAGCGCTGGAAGTGGAAACCGGAACAGGCGAATATGACTTCGGTCGCGGCATGAAATTGAATGTTAACAAACCATCATGCACGACTGGCGTCACTTCGCAGTTTGTATTGAGGTGGACCCGCATCCGCGTCAGCGATTCGCCGGACACCGTATGCACCTGTTCCATCTCAATGGATTCTACCGCCGGTGAATCAACGCGATACTGTGGTCGCAGTCCGTTCGCGCTTGCCCCTGGCAGATCGATCAGGATCGTCTGGTCATCCACTCTGTGAATGACGTAGGGCACCGTGGCCGCGCCTCGCAATATTACCGTTGTGCGTTCACCGCTGGTTGTATGATAAATCGACTCTAGACTGCCGCCTGCCGCCATCGTTATCTGGCACGCCATTGCTATCAGCAATACGGTGGCAATCAACCGCACACTCTTGCCTAAGAACATAAGTCCTCCTAAATCACCTTACGCGGACTAGCCCTACTGTTTTTCCGCCGTTGCGCCCTGTGCGCTCGACGGCTGCTGGATGACTTTTGTCACCTCTGTTTTAATATCCTTACCACTTGTCATCCAGGTAATGCTGGTAAACACTACCTGTTTCGGATCAACTCGTTTGATTTCGCCGTTAAAGGCTTTGTCGCCAACACGGACAAAGTAAGTCTGGTTGGTCGGCAGAGCCCTGACGAACGCTCCATAACCTTCTTTGGTCTTGAATACGCCATTGACTTCCAATTCATTGACCAGATAAGCGCTCAGTGCCGAAGGAACCGCTGTTCCATTTGCCTTGGCTCTTGCGCGGCGCGCCATATAGTCGCTAAGACGTTCAGAGATCGCCGGGAATGCTCGTTCTGTCGCCGGACGGACCGTGGGAGGACGGCGTTTTGGATCCTCGAACGGGCTGCGCTTGCCGGGTTGATATATGGCTGGGCCGGCCGAATCGACGGCTTTCACTTTATCGCCATCGGCCGACGCATCGTCTTTCTTATCTTTGCTATTGCTGGCAACTTTGACAGAACCGGTCGATTGCTGAGCCACTGCTGTAATGCCGAAGGCACCCAGGCAAACCAGCGCCAGAGCCGACCCACTCATCAATTGTTTGAAGTTAAGCTTTCTCAACATCTCCGTTACCTCTTTATTTCGAACCCTGATTCGGACCGGTAATGCATTCCGGTCTCGTTGTCGTCGATAACCCTCTTACTCTTTACCAGCTGCCGGTGCAGGCGTCGCCGGTTTGTCACCAGGCTTATCTTCCTTCTTCTTTGCACCCTTGTTCTGAAGATTTGCCAGGTTTTCAGGAGACACGTAATAAATCGTCAGAGTGAATCCTGACGAAACTGATGTCTTTTCAGTCTGAACTTCAGTCTCGACAACCTCAAAGCCGCTCACGTTATTGATTCGCTCGTAATTAGCCATGTCGGCGAAGAACTGCCCCAGACTGTTATATGATCCGCTGACGTCGAGCGTGATCGGTTTTTCCGTATAGTAGTCCCTGGCAACGTCGGCACGCGGGCGAAATACGCGCAGTACCAACCCGCGGTTTTTCGCTTTGGTCTGTATGACCTGCATGATGTTGCTGAGCTCGACCGATTCTGGCAGCAGATCTTTCAGCTCTTCCAGCTCCTGCTTGCTGGCCTCAACCGACTCTTCGAACGCCTTCAAGTTTCCGACAACGATTTGGTTGGCGTCGTTATCGCGTTTGAGCTGTTCCAGTTTTGCCTGATTCAGGTCCGTCTCTTCGCGGATTCTCGAGAACGCTAGAAAATGCAATCCAGCCCAGATCACCGTTACAAGACCGATCAGAACCAGGAACTGAACGAACCAGGGAATACTTCCTAAGAAACGCTTTTCCTCTGACATCTTTCACCTACCCCTACCTGACCTGTATTAACGTAATGCCGCGACCGGACCTTTGGCTCCGGCTGCTGCGTTTGCGGCTGGCTGACTGCCAGTCCTGCTATAGTTACACCTGAGGGCAAAAAGAACCGACTTTCCCTGATCTTTCGGATCTTCGGGAATGTTCGACAACGAGTCTATGTTCACATTGTCAGCTCCTATGTCATGCATCATCTCGCTGATGTGAGCTTTCAATTTGTCCCTCGTGTTGAACCTGGCCGGCAGAACCGTAGCAACTTCCGGAGCATCGAACACCCCGTCGGAGCTTTCCAGATTTTTAACGAATTTCTGAACTGTTTCTTCATTATCGGCACGACCGACGAGCGCTATACCCTTGTCCGTCTGCTTGATTGTGAAGAGATAGAGGCCTGAATCCGGTATCCGTTGGTTTATCTGTGACAGCATGGTCACCGGCCCGGATTGTTCTTTCCTCAACTGTTTGATAATCGCGATTCGATCGTCAACTGCTTGTTTCTGTTTGGCCAATTCTTCGCGACGCGCAGTCAGTTTCTTTAACTCGTTGGCACGCGCCTGTTGTTCGGACAATTGCTCAGAAACGTGTTTGGACTGGATTGTTGCTGAAAGAAAATCCAAACCGACGATTACGACCAGTGCGACTATCGATATCACCAGCATCAACAGGAATTGTGTGACGCCGGAAACTTTTCGTACTGTCCGTTTGATTTCATTGGCCGGCTGCTGTTCCTGCAGCAGGTTGACCTTAACCATCTTTCCTGCCATGTTGCTAAACCTCCGATCCACGCAGCGCAAGCCCGACCGCTACCGCCATATTCGGCGACATTTCCTGAAGGAAGTCTCGATCGAACCTCTTGTTGGTAAATTGAACGTTGCGGAATGAATCAAACAATTCCACCGGTATGCCGAATCTTTCGCTCAGATAGGCCGGCAATCCCGGAACCTTGGCACTGCCACCCGACAACAGCATTCTGTCGATGTGATCCGCATCGGGACCGACGGTGGAGCGGAAGAAGTCCAGAGTCTTTTGAATCTCCATCCCCAGAACTTCAGAGACGGAATGGACCAGCGGCTTGGCATCGTCAGGGCTAATGCCGTTGTCCAGCGAAGCTCCGCGTTTCAGCGATTCGGCTTCTTCGAATGTAAGGTTCATTTCGCGCTGGAGCAGGTCGGTATAGTGATTACCGCCCACCGAAACGTCGCGTGTAAAAATCGATGAGGCGCCGCGCAGCACGTTGATGGTCATCACAGAAGCGCCAATGTCGAGTAGCGCAACTGTGGTTTCTGCCGGCGGCTGATAGTTGGCAATGTAACAATTCTGGAGCGCGAAGGCGTCAATGTCGATTATGACCGTCTGTTTGCCAGCGTGCGATATAACCTGGTTAAACTGGTTCAGTTTATCGCGTTTGCAGGCAACCAACAGCACGTCCATGTTCTGACCGTCCGGAAGAAATTCCAGTATCTCGTGATAAAGATTCACTTCCGGCAGTGCGAACGGAATATGCTGTTCGGCTTCCCATTGAACCTGAGCTTCAAGTTCCTCTTCGCTCATCAACGGCAGTGTCAATTTTTTGGCGATTACAGAGTGGCCCGCGACCGAGGTTGCTACTCTTTGGTTTTTGATCTTCTGGTCGTTGAAGATCATATTGATGCTGTCACTAACATGATTGAGGTCAATGATTTGGCCGTCCACGATAGTGTCAGCTTGGAGGTCCGCATAGCCCAGGCTCAACAATTCGAAACCGGTGCCTTTGGGGCGCAACTCGATTGCTTTTATTGAGCTGGATCCTATGTCCAACCCGACAACACCACGCTTTAATGAAAACATATCGTTCCCTACATTCCCTACATAAGGTTGAATGGATATTCACCGTCAACCATCGTCAAATTTCGGCGTAGGATTATAGTGAGGCTGAAAAAAACGACGTTTAACCTTGTAAACAGGCATCCCACCTGCATGCTTTCGGCAGAGTTATGCGAAATTACAGTGAATCTTAAATAATCAAGAGAGGAATGAAACCCGAAACGGCTATCGGCGAAGCCGTAGACTGTTTGTGACGACGGAGACTGAGCTCATCGCCATTGCGGCAGACGCAATTACCGGAGAAAGCAGCAAACCAAAGAATGGATACAGCACACCGGCGGCTATTGGAATTCCAATCACATTATAAATAAATGCCCAGAAAAGGTTCTGTTTGATGATTCGCATTGTGCGTCTGGATAGTTCAATCGCGTCCGCAACGGAATTCAAATTGCCGCCGATTAAAGTAATGTCGCTTGCTTCGATTGCAACGTCTGTTCCGGTGCCAATTGCAATTCCAATATCCGCCTGAGCCAGCGCGGGCGCATCATTAATGCCATCACCTACCATCGCAACTGCTTGACTACTTAATTGCAGTTTCTTAATTTCATCCGCTTTGCCAGCCGGAGTGATTTCAGCGAAAACCTGGTCGATACCTGCCTGATGAGCAATCGCATTCGCTGCGGCGCGATTGTCACCGGTAATCATTACCGTTTTAAGACCAAGACACTGCAGTCTATTGATCGCTCCCGCAGCAGTTGCTTTTATCGGATCAGCAACGGCGATTAAACCGGCCAGCCGGCGGTCAATAGCGATATAAACGAAAGTTTTTCCGGCATTCGCGAGTTGGTCGGCTCGCGCCTTCAGCTCTTCAATAGAGATCTGATTAACGGCGAGAAACCCGGAATTGCCTACCAATACAGCGCGGCCATCGATTGTCGCTGTAATACCCGCTCCTGCACTGGCTGCAAAGCGCTCCGCTGCGCTGAGCGACAAGTTACGGTCTTTTGCTGACGTGACTATCGCCTCCCCTATTGGATGTTCTGAACCCTGTTCGGCCGAGGCGGCTATGCGCAAGAGATCGTTCTCAACAAATCCATTGGTTGCGATGATATCCGTTACAGCAGGTTGACCTTCGGTGATCGTCCCGGTTTTGTCAAAGACCACAACTTTGATTTTCTCCGCCAGTTCCAGGGCTTTGCCATCCTTTATGAGAATTCCCTTTTGCGCGCCTTTGCCGGTTCCAACCATGATTGCGGTTGGTGTTGCTAGTCCTAGCGCGCACGGGCAAGCAATGATCAGCACTGAAACAAAGTTTGTGATCGCATTCGACACTCGCAGATCGGCAGGTGATAAGAAGAACCAGGCAATAAATGTAATGACAGCGATAATTAAAACTGCGGGAACGAAATAACTACTGACGGTATCCGCAAGTCTGGCAATCGGAGCTTTGCTTCCTTGCGCTTCCTGAACCAGACGAACGATCTGTTGAAGCACGGTATCACGGCCAACCTTGGTCGCCGTGAACCTGAACGAACCGGTTTTGTTTAATGTGGCTCCGATCACCTTGTCGCCGGTTTTCTTCTCTGTTGGAATCGATTCTCCTGTGAGCATCGACTCGTCCACCGTCGAGTAACCGTCGGCAACGATCCCGTCGACGGGGATTTTCTCTCCCGGTCGCACAATAACCAAATCGCCGGGAACTACATCGGAGATAGGAATGTCCTTCTCGTTATCGTTCTTATTATCAGGGCGTATTACGCGAGCAGTCTTTGGCTGCAATCCGATCAAACGCCGGATAGCCTCTGACGCGCGACCTCTCGCTTTTAACTCAAGAAACCGTCCGACCAGAATCAGCGTTATGATTGCAGATGAGGCTTCAAAATAAACCTTCGGCGGCATAACCATTCCCGGCATTTGCGGCGACACCAGACCGGGAAAACAGGTTGCGAACACCGAATAAATGAAAGCGGCGCCAGTTCCCATTGCGATCAGCGTGTTCATATCTGACGTTTGATGGCGAAGCGCTGCCCACGCACCACGATAGAACGGCAATCCGGAATAAAACACCACCGGAATTGTCAACCCCAGCTCGACCCATTCCTGTCCGGCGAATGCAATCAGCCCGTGCGCCATTCCTAAAACAATTACTGGAATCGAGAATATGACCGCAACGATCAAGCGTTTTCTCAAATCATTAGATTCCCGATTTCGAGCTTCTTGCTCAGAATCATAAGAGCTAACAAACGACTGCTTGCTCGCTTCGTCTGTCTGCAAAGCTCCGGCAACTCCATACCCGGTTGACTTGATTTGATCGATCAGGTGCGAAACATCGGTAACTGTAGGATCAAATTCCACCGTTGCCCGAGAGGTTGCGAAATTAACTCCGGCTTTTTTTACCCCGGGAGCGTTTTGCAGGGTCGATTCGATGAACCTGGCGCAGGCAGCACAGGTCATTCCTGTAACCGGGATGTCCGTAATTTCCGAAGGTTCATTTGATGGAAGAGGCTGAGTTTTGGGAGAACCGACTTTTGCGCCAAGCTGGACCAGCTTTGGAGTGGGCTTCGCAGCGTCAGATTCGAATCTCTGCCTGCAACCTGCGGAACAGAAAAAGACCTCTTCGCCGTCAACCGTGGATTTAGCGGCAGCGCTCGACGGTTCGATCATCATTCCGCAAATCGGATCGCGTACTTTAACCTCGGTCGTCATTTAGCAGCCTTCTTGCTCTTCTGAGCGTTGTGAGGCAAGCCCGGACCCATTCCTTCAATTAACCCGCAGACGTGTCCTTCGACTGCACCCAAACGCTGCCACTGTCTGAGATTCTTCTTAAGCTCGTCACGATATTCGATAAGATCCGCAATATGTCTGTCCACTTCCTTGATCTTATCTCGAACGAGGGCGCGAACTTCTTCGCAGGGACTGTGTCCTTCAGATTTGATCTTTATCAAGGCAACAATTTCATCAAGGCTGAAACCGAGAGTTTGAGCCCTCTTTATGAAGCTGAGCCTGTCGATCACAGACTGATCGTAAAGTCGGTATCCCGAACTTGTGCGCGCAGTTCGTCCCAGCAAACCTCGCTTTTCGTAGAATCTGAGAGTTTCGATACTAACGCCGGAACGTTTTGAAACTTCACCGATCTTCATCGGATCGACTGGTTCACTGTTAGATTTCACATTTACCAGTGGCATTACGGCTCCTTCCAAATACAATTGTAAACCCTGGAGCCAAGTATAGAGTCAAGGTAGCGAATCGCAATAGTCGAACTGACCTGTAGAAAGGCTTAGAACTGAGATCGATTAATGTCTAGCGGTTATCATTGACAATTGTGGTCGAGGAATTTGAAGACATCATCTCCCCAAATCGAGGAGCCGAAATAGCCGAACGAATGACCAGCCTGCGTAGAGTCTCCGTACGGAGGATAGATCTTCATTTGAAATGGCTTGCCCGCCTCTTTCATTGCTGCGGAAAGAGTCTGGCTCGGCGCCAGATCGTAATCATTTTGTGCTTGAAAAAAGAAAATAGGTGACTTCGCATTCCGCACCGATGCGGTCAAAACCTTTTGGAGTTCAGGTGCGTCCTCCCAGCTCTGCGCGCCGCCTGCAGCGTCGACCGAAGCGCAATATGATCCTTTTTCCGCACCAAACACGGTCAGAATCCCTCCAAACGAAACGCCCATCACGGCTACACGCGAGGGCTGAACGTAGCCGCTCTTCTTCAACCAGGCAAGCGCTGCTAATTGGTCAGCCAGGTGATCGGTTTCCAGCAGCTTTATCATTGTTGCCTCACCTGACCGCTGTCCGCCCGCCTTTGTGGCGGACCTGATCTCGTCAAGAATATAGGGACCTGCCGAAGCGCTCAGTCCCTGTCCGCGCCGATACGGACCAAAAAAGACCCAGCCTCGATTTGCGAATACCGGCCCCAAGACTTCGAACGCTTCTTTGCTTAACATGCCGCCGGCGCTTCCGTGATTAAAGATAACTGCCGGAAATGGGCCTTTCCCAGTCGGCTTATAAATGACCCCGTGAAGAGTGATATTGCCGCTGGGAAAAGTTACAACTTCCCCAGAAACGCTTCCATTCGGATTTTCCTTCTGTAATTTCGGCGACGCGTTTGTACAGGTCGCAAATAATATCAACGCAAATAACACCGGGAAATAAGTCAGGCGAAGTCCTCGTTTCAACATGGCCTCCTTGCGAGTCTAATCAAAAAACTCTCATCCAAGCGCATACGTCAACGCGCTGGACACCGTCGGATAGGCATAGACCATATTCTTTAGCTGTTCGGCCGTAATTCCAAACTTTATCGCGAGAGCAAAAATATGAATTTCATCGGACGCAGAAGGACCGAGTATGTGGGCTCCCAAAATCTTATTTGTTCCTGATTCAATCAATATCTTCGAGTGGGCAATCGGTTCGCCCAAGATGGCGTATACCTTCCAGCCTGTCATATTGTTATTGTGGACCGAGAAACTAAGTCCTCTCTTTTTCGCTTCAGTCTCAGTGAGCCCGGCCGAAGCAAGCGGAGGAATAGTGTAAATCGAGCGCGAAACGGATTCGTAATCCACTGGTTCGGTGTCACCCTCCAGGTAGTTTTTCGCCGCTACTCGGCCTTCATAAGAAGCTATCGGTGAAAGCTGCAACCGGCCGTGGGCGTCACCGGCCGCAAATACGTCAGGATTGCTTTCGCTGCGGAGGAACTCATTCACGATAACTCCGCGCCGGTCACACTTGACTTCCGCTTTATCCAATGCGAGATCGCCGATAGATGGAATTCGTCCGGCCGCGTTTAAAACGAAATCTGCGTCTACGGTTCGCTTCTCGTCAGATACATGATACTCCACGCGCAGTCGTCCGTCCGCTCTGGCGATAGAACTAACTTTCGCTTCGGTCAGCAACGTCACACCCAACTTTGCAGAAAACTCGACAAGAATATCAACGAGATCTTCGTCTTCACCAGCGAGAGCCCTTTTCCCGGGCGTCAGCATCGTGACTTTTGCTCCAAGCCGGGCGAAGACTTGTCCGAACTCAAAGGCAACCACGCCTGATCCGATTATAACCAGATCGCGCGGAACTTCGCGCAAGGCGAGAATATCATTGCTGGTTTTGACCAGATCCGCTCCTGGAAAGCCAAGCGGCCGCGGAAATGATCCCGTGGCAATCACAACAGAGCCAACTTGAATCCGATCGCCATTCACTTCGAGCTCGTTTCTCGCTACAAATTTTGGCGACCCTTTAATCAGGTCGATTCCCTGATCTTTTAATGATTTCTCCGATGCCTCTGTTACTCCGTTTGTGAAGCTCTCTTTCCTGTCGATGACACGTGACCAATCTATATGGACATCGCTGACGTCGATTCCGAACTTGGCTGCATGTCGAATCTCCTGAAGAATCTCGGTGCTACGCACAAGAACTTTCTTGGGATTGCAGCCGTTCAATGAGCACAATCCGCCAATCGGCCCTCTATCGATTAGTGCTGTGCTTCGGCCGGTTGCTGCCACATTAGACACAGCCGTCAACCCGGCATTTCCGCCGCCAATCGCAATAAAATCGTATTTTTTCATGATTGTGCTCCTCTAGAGGTTTCCGACCATTACCCTGATAAATCCTGCGTAACAGAAATTCTATTCCATCCCTGACGGTCACAGTACCAGCTATCCGACGGATGCAACAAATGCGAGATTCGACCAGGCTAACCAGGGAGTGGTCACGGTAAATGGTTTGAACTTTCTGAACCCGTGCTCTGCCAAAAGTCTTTGCAATTCTTCCGCGGACCGTAGCTTAACCGCTCCTGCTCCGTTAAGAACGATTCGGTCAAGAACTCGCATTCCAAGGGGCGCAAACTCCCATAGCGCCAGTCTGCCTCCAGCGCGCAATACCCTTCTGCACTCTCTAGAACAGACGTCCAGTTGCTCGTCATCAAGATATTTGACCAGATGAGAGAGCAGTATCGCATCAACGGCTTCATCTCCGATTGGCAGGTTCGTGCTTCCAACCAAAGGGAAAACACCGTTCGCGATCTGGTTTTCAACCACGTTCAGCTTTGCCCTGGCGATCATTACGGGAGATATATCCACTCCAATATACGGTTGATTTGATAAAGCCCATTGGTGCGTTCTGATCAAATTCATGGCGGGACCACAGCCGATTTCAAGCACACGGTCGCCGGCCGTAATTTCCGCAGCGCGAATGAACGGCCTTGCGTATATATCGCCGCTGACTCCAAATAAAAGGCGTCCAACAGCGCCATAAGGTCCGCGGCTGCCAATCCATCGGTTGTAGAACCTGGCTGATGCCTTCTCTTCCGAGGCTAATGTTCTGACCGGCTCGCAATCAATGCCTGTGGTGGTGAAAGAGGCCATTCGATTGCACTTCCTTCTTCAGAAGATAAGGGGGATATCTTATTGCGGGCGGCGAACGATCAATACGGAATTTTTTGAACCGAACGCAATACAGTTTACCAGCGCCGCATCGATTCTGGATTCCCTGCCGACATTCGGAACATAGTCGAGATCGCAATCCGGGTCGGGCGTCTCGAAATTAATGGTCGGTGGAGCGAAATTATTCCGCATCGCTAATATAGTAGCGGACAGTCCTGCCGCACCTGCCGCACCCTGTGGATGGCCAATCATTGATTTGGTCGAACTGGCAGGAATCTGATCCGCTCGTTTACCAAAAACAAGCCGAACTGCGTGACTTTCAATCTTGTCGTTTATTTTGGTCGCAGTCCCGTGCATATTGATGTAATCGATTTCGTCCGGGCCCATTCGGGCGTCTTTTAGCGCTATATCCATCGCGCGGGCCGACTCTTCTCCGGTCGGAGCTATCTGCACCCGATGATATGCGTCGCAAGTAGAACCGTAACCGACTATTTCGGCCAGAATTGTTGCTCCGCGCCGCTGTGCATGCTCCATCTCTTCTAAGATGAACATCCACGCCCCTTCGCCGAAAATGAAACCGTCCCGATCTGCGTTGAATGGTCTGGATGCGCTTTTTGGAGTCTCGTTCCTGTGCATCGAGACTGTTCCCATCTTGCAAAAACCCAGCATCAGACCACGCGTGATACAGGCCTCTATTCCGCCCGTGATCAGCATCGGAATCTGTCCCATCCGAATCGTATTGAACGCGTATCCGAGTGCGTCTGAAGACGAAGTGCACCCGGTGGAAACAACATGGCTCATTCCATACAGACGAAACGCCATATTGATTTCGCTGGACACCATTCCAACAAACGAGGCAACGATGGCGTATGGACTAACGCGCTTTAATCCCTGCTCGAACCAGATCCGGTATTGGCGCTCGCCGAATTCTATTCCGCCGCCGCCGCTTCCGACGATTACGCCGATTTCGCGACGCTCGCTGTCGCTCAAATCCTGAAGACTGATTCCGGCTTGCGCTGCGGCTTCCATTGTTGCGTACAGCGCCATCGGTATTGCCCGTTGAATTCGCGATTTGTCTTTTTCTGTAAGAAACGTGAGTTTGTCCATAAAACTCATGTCCTTTACTTCGGCTGCGACTTTGCAGGGGACGCTCTCGTCGTCAAACAGCGTGACCCGATCCGTCCCGCTCACCCCAGTCGCTGTCGCGTTCCAGAACGCTTCTCTACCAATGCCGTTCGGACTAACCGCACCCATCCCCGTTACGACAACTCGCTTCATAAAGTTGGATTCTCACCTTCTCCGTCGTTCGTGCGTTACTGCAGGCATCACGCACGGGTATAAAGCGTCCTATCTACTTGTGCTATTTACGAAGTCTAATTCGGGTCTCTCGTTGCCCAGCCTCTTTGCAGCCAGTTCTTTATCACGACAGAGCTCAAAATTCCACTCTGCGTCGTCAGGAAGGCTCAGGATCATTTTCAGTTGATCCTGTTCCTCGTCGCGCCGCCCAAGGTCATGCAATAGATCTGCAAAGAAAATTCTGGTAACACTGTTGTGCGGACAGAGTGATAAAGCGCGCCGATATAAACGCTCACTGTCTTTTTGCGAACCCAGCGGCCAGGGAAGTTTGTGTTTGAGTCTGGCTTTGATCCTCAGCGGCCCGGCTCCGTGGAAACGTGGATCAATTTTACAGGCATGTCTGAGATGGCCTAGAGCTCTGATGACGTACGGAAGCGCCGATAATGAAGCGATAGATTCCGCAATCAGAGCCTGATTAACCGCGAGCCAAAAATGGCCTTCGATTCTGTCGGGAGATAAGCTGACCGCCTGTTGGCCAGCACTTATTCCGCGTTTAAAGAAGGATCGCTCAGTTTCTGATTTATCTTCTTGTCCGAGGAAAAAATAAGCGCGGCTCATTCGCCATTGTATTTCGTAATCAGTGTCGCGGTTGGGATCATTAACCAATATCTCTACTGATTGCTGCACGGCGGATATATGGCTACGTTCTTTGTATAGCTCATCAGCACCGGCGTGTGCACCTTTTGACATCATGCACGCTTGACTACAAGTTTCTTCAGGTTGTCCCTTGTAAACAGAGCCTCGTCCATTTTGGCTGGGAACGAAAGATTCAACGCCTCCAGCGTAATTTTGGCGTTATTTACATGATTCTCGATAGTGGTTTTCCATGTGACGGTGTGTCCATCAATGGTTTTGTAATCCGTGATATGGAATGTCCGGAGCTCTTCTCCCTTTGAGTTAAAAATGTGAATCTCAATAGGAAGGCTATTGTCTTCTCTGAAGAACGTTGTTACTCTCGCAAGCGGCGACTGCTCTCCAGGTTTCAGCGTGCTTTCCACTTCGTAAGATTTAACTCCATCGATATTCTTTTCGCCGATGTAATTAAAGGTATACCTGTCCAATTCCCCGCCTAATAGTTCTGTTGCGGTCAGTCCTCCGAATGTTTGTTTGCTGGAATCGAATTCGACAAACTTGCTGGTGGACTGGGCGTACGACACGTTTTCCGTTTTCTGACCTTTCTTTTCAATTGCCAGAGTCGCCAAATCACTTTCATTTTCCGGTTTTACTACGTGAGTCAACGTGATTGTTTGATCCGAAGTCTGTCGCCTTATAACCTCCGCTTCGTAGATCTTTGTTCCTTCATCAGGCGTGTTCACGGTCATCCTGATTCGGCCTTTGCTGTAGGGGATATCGATTGCCTTCAGATATGCGGCGACGATCTGCTCACCTTTTTGATGAGTGTCGGCACTGGCCGGCTTTGACTGTATTGGCTCAGCCTTTTTGTTTACCGTCTCGTCGTCGTTGCAGCCAGCAGCAAGACAGGCCGCCAAAACAAGAATTATCAAAAAAAAGTAACAGGAGAATTTACGAAACTCCTCAGTCATCTAATTTCAATCTCCTCGCTTTGCGGTCGCTGTCTTAGTTTGCCCGATTGAAATTTCGGACTTGGGGCAGCGTGCTCCGCTTTTACACGCCATACATTCCACGTCAATAATGCGGGCAAAAGAATCAGATTCCCTACCATGCATGCAAAGATCGCGACTGACGAAAGCAACCCTGATAACTGTACCGGGTTGAACTGGGACAGAATAAATATCGCAAAGGCAAAAACGAGTGTCAGGTTCGCAAAGATAATCGGCTTACCGCTTTGCATAAGACTTTGAATGACAGCTTCCTTATTTCCGCTGGACAGCGCTCTGTTCCGGACAAACCTGACGATGAAATGCACGGCATTATCGACGGCAAGCCCAAGCACGATGCTTGCAACCAGACTGGTGTTGATATCGAGGTTAATGCCAAACCATCCCATAAACCCGAATGTAAACAATATTGGGATCAGATTCGGAGCCATCGCCACCAGTCCCAGTCTGAAGGAACGGAACAGCACAGTCACCATCGCCAGGATAAGAAGCATCGCAACTGTCAGACTGCGCGCCTGCTCGGTCGCAACGGCATCAGAAGCGTGATTCAGCAACACGAAAATTCCGGTTGAATTGATCTTGAAGTTTTGCGGAAACAGCGTCCGCGCCTGCGTTTCAATTTTTCCAAGAAAATCCCGCATCTGATCCGAAGAATAATAATTCGTCCTGATCAAAACGACCGCGCTGGATCTGTCTTTCGTAAGCAGCCGATTGGCGTTTTCGTCGTGAGACAGGTAATCCTTGTCGATGCCGTCCAAGGTCATCTTATCTTGCGGAAGCGTTGCGGTCTGGCTTCCTGCCAGCGCTCTATTCAGTGCGCCGATAATATCCGCAACCGAAAGCGTCGCATCAGCGCCGTTGTCGACCGCGAATTTTTGCAGGCTCAGCATCGACTGCAGAACCTGTGGCTGCAGCACTGCCTGGGAGCTTCCGCCGTTAATCACCAGCTCAAACGTTGCACCGCCAGCGAGTCTTTCATGGAGCTTTTCGGCCCCCTGATAAACAGGCGAGCTCTTCTTAAAAAATGATCGGTAATCGGTATTTACCTGAAGCCTGACAAACCCCGCAAGACTGATTGCGCACAATAGCGCGGTCGCAAGATAGACCATCCTCTGGCGTTCTGTCGTCGCATGAGCAAACGCTCGAAGAATGCCGTCCAGATAGGTCGCATAGTCTCCGTGCCCACGAGTCGCAACAGGCGTCTTCAGCATTACCAGCAACGCCGGAGCAAACGACAAAGATAGTATCGTTGCCGCGAACATTCCGAACGCGGCAAAATATCCCATTTCGCGCGATCCCTGAATATCGACAGTAGCAAGCGATAGAAACCCCGCCATCGTTATCGTGCCCGACACCAGAACGGGACCGCGAATAAACGCCATGGCATCAAAGACTGCCCGGCGTCTCTCTTCGATGCCCTCGCCTGAGCTCAGCTTTGAGGTTGATATGTAATATTGGTTGATGACGTGGATTACGTACGAACTACCAATCGCCAGAATAACCACAGGCAAGGAAAGCGTCACCACTGTCAGGGACCTGCCCATGAACGACATCAACCCGAGCGTCCATACCACGGCCATCGATACAGTTATCAGTGGAAGCAGAACCCCGCGCCAGCTCTTGAACGAGGCATAAAAGACGATGACGATCAACCCGACCGTTACCGGGATAAAGATCAGCAGGTCGTGATGCATGCTGAGCGTGCCGTGCAACTGCATTATCGGCTCGCCGGTGACGAAGATGTCGCTGTTCCAATCTCTGTTTGCCTCAACCAGGTTTTCCGCTGCTCGGGCCAGACCTCGTCGCGAGCCATCGTCCAGCTCATCACGAAGAATCAGGTTGATGGCCGTGGTGCGTCCATCAGTCGAGATCAACTGTTTTCGAAAAAGCGGATCCGACAGAATTTGATTCTTAATCCTGGCCAGTTGTTCGGCATCTGCATCGCGCGGAATCAGGTTAGCAACCTTGATCGTATCACCTTCGTTGCTGATGTAATCAATTGAAGTGATACTGAGCGCTCTCATCACACCTGGAAGGTTTTCCAGCTCCTGGGTCAGGTTGCGCAGATGCGCTATTTTATCTGGAGCAAACAGGTCGTTTGCTTCAACTACGACTAGGATTACCCGGTCGTCGCCGAAATCGTGCCTGGTCTGCGCGTAGAACTTAGCCGTCTGATCGCTTTTTATACTGAGCGTTTCCGGAGAACCATCCAGTCGGACGCGGTGGGTAAGAAACCGCAGACCGAACAGAATCGTGACCGCCAAGGTAATAGCTATGACAGTTCTGGGGTTTCGAACTACGAAGCGGTAGAGCCTATTCATTAATTCTGATAGTCAGTGCAAAATGCAGGATTTGAACGTCCAGTATATTGGATTCCGACATCGTAGGCAATCCGCCCGGGAGAGCAGCAGGTCTTGGGTGCACGTGTCTGTTATCCCTACCCCGCTTTTCTGCTTAGG
This sequence comes from Blastocatellia bacterium, assembly GCA_035652355.1. Lineage (GTDB taxonomy): Bacteria > Acidobacteriota > Blastocatellia > DASRDY01 > DASRDY01 > DASRDY01. The sequence goes on along the minus strand of DASRDY010000318.1, from coordinate 3,947 downwards.
ATTCCCGACCTCCGCCCGCGAGACGCGTGCGCACCCAGGTTGAAACTCCGTTTCAATAGGCCTACAATCTATAGTATGAGTTCTGCTTATACACCAGCAGTCACGCCCCTTCATTCTCGTGCAAACCTTTTCGCCGATTAATTGATCCACGTCTATTCGGTGCGTCGTAACCTTGTTAGAGTGGTTTGCTTTAAATCAGGAGGCCAGAAATGACTGTATCGACAAAGACTTCATCACCGCAGATTAAGACCGAATTGCCGGGACCGCGCGCCAGGGAAGTTCTTGCGAAGGACGCCGCGTTCGTGTCGCCCAGTTACACTCGCGACTTTCCGTTGGTAGTCCAGCGCGGCAACGGAGCAATGCTCGAGGATGTCGACGGCAACCTCTTCCTCGATTTCAATGCCGGCGTAGCCGTTTGCGTCACTGGACATTGTCACCCGGAAATAGTTGCCGCCATTTCGCAACAATCCAGGGAATTGATCCATATTTCGGGAACAGACTATTACTATCCCTTGCTGACGCAACTTGCCGAGAAACTAAACAGCGTATCACCGGGCGACGAACCCAAGAAAATTCATTTCGGCAATTCTGGGGCAGAAGCTGTGGAAGGCGCAATCAAAGTCGCTTTCTGGGCGCGTCGTCGGCCGAAGCTGATCGCCTTTTTCAATTGTTTCCATGGTCGCACGCTGGGAGCGCTCTCCCTGACATCGTCGCGAGCCGCACAAAGACGCGGTTTTGGCGCGCAGGCGCTGGATGTGACGCACATTCCGTATGCGAATTGCTATCGCTGTCCATATGGCACTACGCCTGATAAATGCGCGGTTGAATGCGCGAAAGTTATCGAAGACCGTTTGTTCAAAACCACCGTTCCTCCCGACGAATGCGCCGCAATTGTGGTCGAGCCTGTGCAAGGCGAGGGCGGCTATATTCCAGCGCCAAAGAAATTCCTGGAAGAGCTTCGTCGTATCGCAAACGAGAATAATGTTTTGCTGATATTCGACGAAGTGCAATCCGGAATGGGCAGAACCGGCAAGCTGTGGGCGTCCGAACATTCCGGTGTTATTCCTGACGTGATGAGCGCAGCCAAGGGAATAGCGTCAGGGTTGCCGCTTGGCGCCACGATCGCTCGGGCAGATTTGATGGATTGGCCTTACGGATCGCACGCTTCGACCTTTGGCGGAAACCCTGTGGCGATTGCGGCCTCGCTTAAAACATTTCAAATACTGGAACGCGAGCTACTTCAGAACTGCCGCGAACGCGGCGAGCAGCTGATGAATGGTCTTCGCGAGTTGCAAAAGAAACACGAAAGCATCGGTGATGTTCGCGGGCTTGGCTTAATGATTGGAATCGAGTTCGTAAAAGATCGCGAGACCAAAGAACCGGCGGTAGACCTGCGAAACAAGATTATTCAGGAATGCTTCAAGCGCGGTCTGGTTATTCTGGGCGCTGGCGACAGCACAATACGTTTTTCGCCACCCCTGGTGATTGATTACGAACAAGCAGAGACTGCGTTGCGTATATTTGATGAATCGATTGTTGCCAGTCTTTCCTGAGCGGTTTTGATCGGCGGGAAAAGCTATTAATCACGGGTCCGGCTGTAGAGACGCACTAACCAATTTTAAATCCAACCGTCCCCGCGATTACGACAATTCAGATGTGCGAAGTGGCGCTGTGGATGCCTGAAGATATTTACTGACGCGATTTTTGTCAGGTTTCTCAGCAGTTTTGGTGCCTTTGTGGGTGAATAATCTTTCCACCTGCCAGGCACCTTCTGTTCGATCTTCACAGATTTTGTATTTTGAACCAGCGCCCGGATGTGTTAAATTGAACTGGTTGCGTCTCTCTCAAAGAATCAGTAGATCCTGAAGCATTCCTTAATCCATCTCGCAAACCTGCGGGAACACGTGCAGGAGCTATAGTTAATGATCACACTGACGGAACTGGAACTGTTAGAGAAGCAGGAGCCGATGTCGCACGGGCGAACGGATCTTCGGAAAAAGAAACCGAAGCTGATAGCCGTAATTCAGGATAACTGCACCGGCTGCGCTGGCTCGCCTGCCTGCGCTGAATATTGCCCGGTCGAGCAGTGTATGTTCTGGGTGCCAGACGTTGATCATCCGCCGTTTGGTCGCATTGAAGTCGACCCGACAACCTGCATCGGTTGTCAGAAGTGCACCAGCAAAGGACCGGAAGGAACTTTCCTGGAAGGTTGTCCGTGGGACGCCATCGAGATGCAGCCGGTGCCTGAATGGGAAGCAATGGTCGGCGTTACGATGAGTTCTTAATTTTCAGATTTAGTTTAATTGAGTTGAATTCTGGCGGCTCTTGATTGCTTCGGCAGCTCGAGCCGCTTGTTGTTTTACGCTGCTGGGCATGCCCTGTTGTCCACCGATGTAAGGCGTAATGTAAGGTAGATCTTCCGGTTCGCCAATCAAAGCCAGGGCAACCAACGCATCGTTGACCGCCGTTTGATCAGGCCCAATCACAACAATCGTCTGTCCCGCCGTGACGTTCGAACCTTCTTTAACGATCGATCTGACGTCACCTTGAACCGGAGAATGAACGTCGACGCTCTGTCCATTGTCTTGTCGAATAGAGGCCAATGTGACACCGATACCCACCGGCTGTTCGTTTTGCAGCGGGGTGGAAAGAACTCCCGACGCGGGAGACTGCACATCATAGGGTCGAAGCATCGACACGATCTCCAATCGTCCGCTTGCATCTTTGAACCTTACCAACCCAAGCGCAGCGTTGCGTCGCACCTGCGGATATGGATCGTTCAATAATTTCAACAGAGTGCGATGAAAATCTTCTGATTGATTGTCCTGACCCATCACCCAGGCAGCCATCAGACGAATCTCGGGTTGAGGGCTGTCTGCCTGCGCAATAATCTGCGGATACCATTGTTTGACGGATGGATCGTTTGCTTCAATCCGACTTTCGAGACTGCTCAGAGCATGCTGAACGTGGTTTGGCTTGTTGGTCTCTTTCAGATATTCGCTGATCTCCTGATCGCTCAGTGCCCTGCCAAACCAGGTTATATGCCATGTCCAGTAAGCAACACCGATAAACAGCGCGACAACTATCAACAGCGGAAGCGTAGTCTTCGCGCGTGATATTCGAGGCTGCTGAGCGTCGATTGATGTACCTGCGTTATTTTCGGCCACGAATCCTTCCTGTCATATTGATGGAGACGTAATTCTGGATGGATCAACTGAACGATCATTTTAAAGGCGAGTCTGACTCCGGTCAACTTTTGGAATGTAAGCTGATTAATCGAATTCCGGATTACTTGCGGGGTCAGTCTCCTGCTTGCGCTGCTTTTCCCGAAGATTGTTCTGAAGATTCCTTACCATTTCTTCTCCAATCTCCTGAAGAAGATCATTCAACGGTGGAGACGGTAAATGCGATGTAGATGTCGCCTGGGATTTCCTGGTCTGTTCCCCTTCGACGGATGTACTCATCGTTAACGGCCTTTCGAGCACGCTGCTCAACTTCGTTGATATCACTATACTTTATCCCGCGCATTTCCAGCAAGTTAATCGACGAAATTCTTCCGTCTCCGAGATCACCGCTGTTATCAATAACTAGAAACCCGACGAACGTGTGCATCATATACTTTTGGTAAAGGGTTAAGACTGTATTCTGTGATTCGTAATGCCCTGATGCAAGCTTGGAAATCGGATAGATACGTCCGTTGCCTTTAGCTCGTATCAGCGCTCCGACTGCTGCCGCTTCGACTGGCCGATGGACATAGATAATACCGACGCGTTTTCCCGCAGATAGCACACTGCTTATCAGTTTTTCGCCTCGTTGCTGAGTACGCAATAGGGTCTCATAGATAACATTAGAGTTAGATAATAATGACTCGGTTCCTGGCCTTGTTTGCGCGGCAGTCGTTTTGCCGGACCCGCCTCCGCCGGTCAGGATAATCACAATATCTTGAT
>DASRDY010000317.1:0-31508 GCA_035652355.1 Blastocatellia bacterium | reverse complement strand
CAGAGGATAGTTCTGCCGGCATCGCGATAAAAATCCCAATCGTGCTTAGTTTCGTGCAGCAGAAAGGGTTTCAGCACGCCCAGCAATCCGTCAATCTCATTTGCGAGCAGGTAACCGTGCTGATAGCCGATCTTCTCCGGGGTGCCTTCCAGATGAACGAATATCCAGCCGTTCTTTTCAGAGCGGTAACTGCCTTGTGTCAATGTCTGAGGGCTGGATTTAGCAGCGGCAACGCGATTCTTTACGAATAGCGAAATGGATATTGCCAGCAAGAAAATAAGACCGACGATGACCTTCCGTTTCATAGACGCCTCCAATCACAGTTGGGACTTCAGGGGAATAAAACTGCCGTGTTGAATTGAGTATTGGAAGCGTGATTATATGCCTTTTGCGGGAATTCGCCACCTATTATCTATATTGAGCAAGGCTCAGAACGTTGCCGTCTGGATCCTTGAACCAGGCGATTTTTGCTCCTCCAGTCGAGTTGTCGACCATTGGAGCGGTCCAGATACCGTCCTCGTCCTGTCCGGGGAAACCGTATTTTTCGAATTTGATGCCTTTGCTGGTTAGAGTCGAGACCGACTCCTTAATATCCACAACTTCCCAGCCTAAGACCGTGAACTGCTGCGGCGTGTGCTTCGCTACCTTTGTGACTCGAACATTTATTCCGTTCGAGTTCAGGACCATGGCAAATTGATCGTCGCTGACAAACTTTAGCCCGAGTGTGTCGACGTAAAATGCCTTTGCTTTCTCGCTGTCGGTCGTAGCGACGAACGCGCAAATCTTAGCAGTGTTTAACATTCTGTTTCTCCTTGAGGTTCTAAATAAGATTGAAAACATCATTCAGATTGACGACGTTTCCGTCCTTCTCTGAAGCGACAATCAATATCGGATTTGCGTCAACATATCGCGTAGGCGTCCCGCCTGAGCTACATGTTTCGCTAAACGACTAACATTCGTTATCATGTAAGATTCCAGACGGAAAACCACGACCAGCTAAATGAAAGGCCGATCCAATGAAACGTCTCTTATCTCTCTTTGTTATTCTGCTGATACCGACAGCGCTCGCTTTTGCCGAAAAGCGCCCGTTTACAATCGACGATCTTTACCGAATCAAATCGATTTCCGACATTCATATATCTCCGGATGGCAAACATGTTGTTTATGCTTTGACTGTAAGCGATCTGCCGCGAGCGGAACGAAAAACTCATATCTGGATGATGGATATCGATGGGCAGAACAACCGACAAATGACTCTGGGAGATAAAAGTGAAGGGTCTCCGCTCTTCTCGCCCGATGGAAAATGGATTTCGTTTATTGCCAGTCGTGACGGCGATGTAAATCTCTACTTACTGCCAACGACTGGAGGCGAAGCGAAGAAACTGACCAGCATTTCGACCGGCGTTTCCGATCCGCTATGGTCCCCTGACGGAAAATGGATAGCTTTCTCTACCGATGTTTATCCAGAATGTGGAGACGACGATGGCTGCAACAAACGCATCGCTGATCGGTGGCAATCTGGTCCGTTGCAGGCGCATACAGCAGAGACGCTCCTCTATCGCCACTGGACCGCATGGAAAGACGGAACTAGGACCCATGTGTTTCTGGCCTCAGTCGATACCGGTAAAGTCAGGGATTTGACTCCTGGTGATTTCGATTCGCCGACGTTTCAATTGGGAGGACCGCTTCAGTACGACTTTTCGCCTGACAGCAAGGAATTTGTCTACGTTTCCAATCATGACAAAGTAACGGCTACATCAACAAACAATGATCTGTGGGTGATCTCGTTGACGGATCCACAGGCAAAGGCTCGAAACATCACTGCGTCGAATCCGTCCTATGACGGCAGTCCCAAATATTCCCCTGACGGAAAGTACATTGCCTACCGGATGCAGAAGCAGCCGGCATACGAATCCGATCTTTTCCGACTGGCGATATACGACCGAGCTACTGGTGAGTCAGCAGTCCTGACCGAATCGTTCAGAAACTGGATAGACGAATTCGACTGGGCAAAGGATTCCAAATCGATTGTTTTCAGCGGCGAAGTAGAAGGACAGAATCCGTTGTATCGGGTTTCGCTTAATTCAAAAACTATCAACCAGGTCTTCGTTGATAAAACAATTTTAGAGTTTGCGGTTTCTCCTGATGAAAAATCTATCATCTATATAAAGAGTTCAGCCGGTTCGCCGCCGGAAATGTTCGCCGCTCCGTTCGACGCGAAAGGACCAGCCAGCGCAAGACCGCTAACATCAGTTAATCAGACTGTCGCTACCGAAGTTGATATCCGGCCGGCCGAAACGATGTGGGTAGATGGCGCAAACGGCTCTAAAGTCGAGGTGTTCATTGTCAAACCTCACAACTTCGATCCGAGCAAGAAATATCCTCTTATACTGAATGTTCACGGCGGACCGCAGTCGCAGTGGATGGATTCATTCCGCGGGGATTGGCAGGTTTATCCCGGAGCGGGATACGTCGTCGCCTATTGTAATCCTCACGGCTCGACCGGATATGGTCAGGACTATACTGCGGAGATTTCCGGCGATTGGGGCGGTCAGGTCTTCGACGATTTAATGAAGGTTACGGACGCGCTTGAAAAGCTGCCTTACGTCGATGCGAACCGCATGGGAGCGATGGGTTGGTCATACGGCGGTTATATGATGGACTGGTTCGAAGGCCACACCACAAGGTTCAAAGCCATTGCATCGATGATGGGGCTTTATGACTTGCGGTCGTTTTACGGCGCGACTGAAGAACTTTGGTTCCCCGAATGGGATCTTAAGGGTCAACCGTGGAATTCCGAGCTCTTTGAAAAATGGTCGCCATCGAATTCGGTCAAGAATTTCAAGACTCCGTGTCTGGTAATTTCAGGCGAGCGCGATTATCGCGTACCGTATACGCAATCGCTTCAGTTTTACACGGCGCTTCAGAAGATGAACGTGCCATCGAAATTGATTATTTATTCAAATGCCGGCCATTGGCCAAGCTGGTACGAAATGGCCCTGTATTACACCGCCCATCTCGAGTGGTTCCATAAATACCTGGGCGGTGATGCTCCGCCGTGGGCGACCGATCAGTTTTTAAGAAATCAAGTTTTTGATCCAAAAACTGGAAAGCGGTATTAAAACAACCATTTGATAGATGGCGGCGGACAGATTTATCGCCAAAAAAGTGTTTAGAATCCGTTCACTTAGTTTATAATGCGGCCTGCGTACGCGTTCAGGCCGCTGGTATCTTATAGGTTCCGGGGGGTTCCGACCAGCAAAAGTGTTTCACCGAACGCCTACCGTATCTAATTTCTAAAGCAATATTTAACTGACGTCCTTTCGCTGGGCTGTGATGGGGTTACGCGCGCTGGAACGCGAGAACCATTGCTCAGTTGGGACTGTAGTATACGATCAAGCAGGAGACTCTAATGGCGAATAGCATGCCATCAACGAATGGTCATGGCGGTGCGAACGGTAACAAATCGAATGGGGCGGCTCCGATCGAAAAACCTGAGACGCCGAAAGACGGCGGCAAACTGATTGTCATAACGGCGCCACTGACGGAAGCGATCGATCATGCGGGTTATTTCATTCAAATGGCGATGGCTTCATTGCCTGTTTGGATGGAATGGGTGCTTAACCGGAAATATCCGACCTGGCGAAATGTCGAATATAACGAAGACGGCACTGCTCGATATATGCCGGCCGGTGTTCGATTGGTAGAGAAATCACTGCTGCGCGAATATTCAGCCGACGACGTAGTCGCCTGTTATCCGGACGATCTCGATAAGTTCATTGGACCGAACACGCGAGTCGTCGCCATCTCGACTCATAACCCTCTCGGCGTAACGTTCGCGGCCGGAGTTTACACGTCAATATTCGGCTCATCGCGGCTGCCCATCAACTCTCATTACGCTCGTCAGATGTTTGCGAAGATCAAATCCAGTCCGTATCGCGGCAATTTCAAAGTAATAGTCGGCGGTTCAGGCGGCTGGCAGATAAAGCAAACCGATACGTTCGAAGAATTCGGCATCGATTGCGTCGTCGAGGGTCGAAGCGAATCAGCCGACACGCTGGCTCTGTTCGCAAAAGCGATCGACGGCGAAGATCTGCCGCGCGAAGTGGAGGTTGTTCATCCAAAAGATCGTGACGCGATCTTGTTTCCCGACAAACGAACTACTTTTGGCGTAGTAGAGATGACAACCGGTTGCGGCCGCCGATGCCAGTTCTGCGTTCCCGACTTGAATCCGCAGATCGATATGCCAAAGGACAAGATTATGGATGCCGTTCGCGCCAACGTCGCTGGCGGCAACAAACAAATTTCGCTGGCAACCGAAGACATGTTCATCTGGGGACAGGTGCATACCGACACACCGTTCTATTTTCCGAACAGGGAAGCGTTGCTCGATCTTTATTCGGAGATTGTAAACACACCGGGAGTTGAACAGCATTGTCTCAGCCACAGCACTATAGCGCCGGCTGTAGTCGATCCGAATCTGATCAAAAATCTTTCTGAGCTTTTGCTGGATAAGAGTCCTCTTCATTTTCCGACTTTGAGCACTCACCCCAAACGCAAGGCCCTGACTCCACTGATCGGTCTCGAGACCGGATCCGTCCGAATGGCGAAAGAGATCATGCCCAGCAAAGGCGTTCCGTTCTCGATCGAAGACTGGCCGAGCGTGATTCTCGAAGGTTTGCGAATACTAAATGAAAATAATTGGTTCCCAGCAATGACGCTGATCATCGGCAATCCCGGCGAGACGGATGACGATGTCAAAGAGACCCTGGACCTGGTCTATGAAATCGAGCGTCGCAAACTGTTTGGCTTCTTGATACCGTCGATTTTCACTCCTCTGCACGACACAAGAATGGAGAAGAAGAAGGGTGTGACCGAGACGAGAAAACTTAGCCCGCTTCAATGGCAGTTAATGATGAAGTGCTGGAAGATGAATCTGCGACCGGCGCATGTAAGTTGGTGGGGTCCGAGCGCGTGGCGAATCGGGTCGCTTGTGATGTGGGCGTATAAGCTGCGCAGGGTCAACGGTCCCAATTTCACGTGGCCGTTGATGATGTTTTCCGGCGCGATCTCTGAAGAGAAATTGGCGAAGATGGGCAAAATATATGTCGGCAAGCCAATGAAGACTAAAAGTCGTAAGGAATTGATTGCCGGTCTCAAGCCGCACCATTGGCAATATCTACGCGCGGACAACGGCGATTTGCCCGAAGGATACACTCCACCAGCGAAGCCGAAACCGATGGTTGCGACCGTTTCGCTCGGAGCGATCTGACTTTCGGCGGCCTTGAATGAGGTCGTCACTCGGATATACTATTAGCAGCATCTAAACACGCGTGCCCGCCGCGAAGTAATAGCTCTATCTGGAACAGTCAACAGGTCTGAATATGAATCGACCAAGGATACTAGTCTTACTTGCAGCGATATTAACCATAATCGTGATTGCCGGAATCGTATACGGTCAAACTCGAACGACCCAGTCGAAACAGAATAAACAATCGAGCGATAAACCTCAGCCAAAGCCCGATGAGAAGTCAGCAAAAGACGCTGCCGATTCGGGAACGATTTCCGTCGTTGCTGTCGGCGACGTAATGCTTGGCACCAGCTATCCCGATGGCTTGTTGCCGCCAAATGATGGCGCTAACGAGTTAGCCGAGGTAGCTCCGATACTGCGAACCGGTGACATCACATTCGGCAATTTGGAAGGACCGCTGCTGGATGGAGGATCGACTTCGAAATGCACCGATCCGACCAGACCTTGCTTTTCGTTCCGCGTTCCGACCAGATATGGCAAATATCTAAAAGATGCTGGGTTCAAGGTGATGAGCCTTGCCAATAATCACGCGTTGGATTTCGGGTTTGAAGGGCGACGGAGCTCAAAGGCCACGCTTGATAGTCTGGGCATTGCGCATTCTGGAGAAATTGGAGACGTCGCCAGATTGGATGTTAAGGGGAAGAAGATCGCCGTGATCGCGTTTTCGACCTACGACACGATGGCGAATCTTAACCACCTGGAAGCCGCTCGCGCAGCCGTCTCAAAACTGGCTAAAGAAGTCGATATGGTAATCGTCTCTTTCCATGCAGGCGGCGAAGGCGCCGGTCATCAGCACGTTCCGTACGGCGATGAAATGTTTTTGGGCGAGGACCGCGGCGATTTGAGGAAGTTTACCCACGCGATGATTGATGCAGGAGCGATATTGGCAATTGGTCATGGTCCACACGTCGTCAGGGGAATGGAGTTGTACAAAGACCATCTGATCGCTTATTCGCTGGGGAATTTTGCTACATATGGGCCGTTCAATCTGAACGGTCCTAACGGAATATCATTGATACTTGAAATTAATCTTGCGAGCGATGGAACATTCGCAGGCGGGAAAGTTTATCCCACAAAGCAAGTGAAACCGGGAGGACCGCATTTGGATCCTTCTAACGCTATCATCCCGGTGTTGCAGCAACTCTCTACAGAGGACTTTGGTGACAACGGAATCCAGGTCGATTCAGATGGAAACTTGAGCGCGAAAGTATCGACTAAGGCGCGCTAGCGAATTATTGCCTCAATATTTGCTTGAAGAATTCAAGCGCGTCAGGATCCTGACTCTGCCCCAGCCAGAACATAGCTTTCTTTTTCATCTCCACTGACGGATCGTTCTTGGCAATGTCGATCAATTTTTGGATAGCCGCTTTTTGATGTATCTGGCTCAGCGAAAAAATAATGTGCTCGCGGACGCTCTGGTTCTGCTCACTCGAATATAACTGACCAAGATAATCCACCGCATCGCTTGACTGCTGCTGACCTATCCAGAAGACCGCCTGCTTGCGGAGTTCAGGCTCGTTTGCTGATCGCCCAATCTCATACAGTTTTGCGCGAGCCTTCGCATTCTGATTTTGCGAAAGCGAAAACAATATATGTTTTTTAACCTCTTGATTCTGGTCGGCGTTATAAATGCCCATTAATAGATCGACGGTAGAATCGTCACCATTCTGACCTAGCCAGAAGATGGCTTGTTTTCTCAGCTCAGTGCTTGGATCCTGCGTTGCAATTTCGTTCAGGTACTGTCCTGACTGTTTCTTGTCATCGTTGATCGACATTGCGAACAGGAGTTGTTTCTTAACTTCAGTCTCTTTAACCGATCCATAAAGGTTGTGAAGCATCGACAACGCATCCGCTGATTTTCCAGCACCGATAGAAAATGCAGCCTGTCTCCTCAACTCAATTGGTTCCTGTTCGTTCTGAACCAGATTGGAGAGGAAGGCTTCTTCGCCGCCAATTTGACCCAGCCAGAACACAGCTGTGCTTCGAACCTTTTGTTGATTTGAATTGTTGATGAAATCTTTCAGCATTCCACCGACTGAAGGGTCGTCGTGTACACCTATAGCCAGAACTGCAACATCGGAAGTGCGACTGTTGTTGTTGGACTCCACCAGACTCTTAAGAAACGTCAGGCTCTCACGATTGCTTGCGCGATCCAGCCAGTAAACAGGATAACCGCTATAGTCGCGGCTTCGATCCAAATTATAGATTTCAACACGTTGGATTGTTTGGCCGGAGTTCTCGTTTTTATCGTGAAGCAGGAAGATTCCGAGATTGGGGGTCTCGGCCCGAACGCCGTGCGTCGATCTGGTCATTACATTGATCCCTGAAACTGAATTCATGTTGCCATCGAAATCTCGAAAATTAGCGTCGATGGCAACGCCCGGTCGGACATCAAACGAATACGCAACCCAGAATTTGCCTTGAGTCGATTCCGACCTGCCGCGACGAATGGCAGCGTCCATTTTATTTTTAAGATCAGAGCCTTCAACGCGGATAAAGTTCTGTGTTTGATCGGCAACTTCCACAGAGACTGGCTTGTCCAGCTTAACATTCAATGAATACGCCTTGACTCGATTGGACGACACCTGCGCGCCGCCTGCGGCTATTGCTGCTGTCAGGGCGAGAACTCCTAACTTCATGTTTTTGCTCCTTTTTAGCCAAACAATCGCGAACTGGTTATTAAGACCCCGAAGGCTGAATTTGGTTGGCAATGGGCGCAAATATCTAAATATTTGAATACCGAAGAATGGTCCCTGTTTTGCGGTTAATTATTCCGGCTGTGGGTGAAATTGTAAGGTGACCCATAAGTGTCCAGTTGGGTTCACAAGACCAAGGATTGTGTCCTGATTTCTTACAATGGCTGAGGATTTTACCACGAAACAAGGAGCGGGAGGGCATGCAGGTAGGCGCTCGACTTCAGACAAACGGGCAATGCGATTTCAGCGTTTGGGCTCCTTTCGCTGAAAAGGTCGAAGTACATATTGTTTCACCCACGGACCGAACGATTCAGTTATCGAAAGACGATCAAGGGTACTGGAAGGGAAGCGCTCAGGTTGACGGCAATAGCCGCTATCTCTATCGCATAAACGGTGACGAAAGACCTGATCCTGCATCCAATTTTCAACCTGAAGACGTTCATAAAGCATCACAGGTCATCGATCAGAGCAAATTCGAATGGACCGACAAGTCCTGGAGCGGAACCCCTCAGGAAAATCTGATCATTTACGAAATCCACGTCGGTACATTTACATCCGACGGTAACTTCGATGCGGCAATCGGTCGTCTCAATGACCTGAAAGAATTGGGAATTACCGCGATCGAGATAATGCCCGTCGCCCAATTTCCCGGCAATCGGAACTGGGGTTATGACGGCGTTTATCCCTATGCAGTGCAGAACTCTTACGGCGGACCCGATGCTCTAAAGCGTTTCGTTAATGCCTGTCATGAAAAAGGACTGTCAGTTGTACTGGATGTAGTCTATAACCACCTGGGTCCAGAAGGGAATTACCTGTCAGTTTTCGGACCTTACTTCACCGAGAAGTACAAGACCCCCTGGGGCAGTGCGATAAACTATGACGATGCCTATTGTGATGGCGTCAGAAACTTCTTCATCGAAAACGCTCTCTACTGGTTTCGCGATTATCACATCGACGCACTGAGACTTGATGCGGTTCACGCAATTTATGACAACAGTGCGAAACATTTTCTTCTGGAACTGTCGGAACGCGTCGAGAATCTTTCAAAGGAACTTGGACGCAATCTTTATTTAATCGCAGAAAGTGACGCCGATGACGTCCGAACCATTCGCTCGAAAGAGCAAGGTGGACTTGGCATGAATGCGCAATGGTGCGATGACTTTCACCATTGCGTGCACACGCTGCTTACGAAAGAGACGAGCGGATATTACGAAGATTACGGTCGATTCGATCAAATGGTAAAAGCGTTAAGAGAGGGCTTTGTCTATTCGTGGGAATACTCACCGCACAGGAAAAAGCGTTATGGAAGTTCTTCCGTCGACGAAGACGGAAAAAAGTTCGTCGTTTTTCTGCAAAATCACGATCAAATCGGCAACAGAATGTTGGGCGAGAGATTGTCTAATCTTGTCTCGTTCGAGGAATTGAAACTGGCGGTCGGCACAATGCTTCTATCGCCATACATACCTTTGCTGTTTATGGGCGAAGAATATGGCGAGACGGCGCCATTTCTTTATTTCGTCAGCCATTCTGACGCCGATTTGATTCGCGGTGTCAGAGAAGGACGAAAGAACGAATTCAAGAGTTTTGCCTGGCAAGGCGAGCCCCCTGATCCTCAATCTGAAGACACTTTCAACCGTTCAAAGTTGCATTGGGAGCGGCGAAACGATGGCAATCATCGGATCTTGCTCGATCTATATCGGCAGTTGATCGCGTTGCGAAAATCGGTGCCTGCTCTTCGGAGCACTAATAAAAAGAATTCTGAAGTAACAAGTTTTGACGACGAATCTTTGATCCTGCTCAAGCGCTGGCAGGCAGATTCGTCCGTTATTTGCATTTTCAATTACAGCGAAACTGAGAGAGATATTTCAAACAAATTAGGTCAAGGCAGTTGGAAGCGAGTGATTGACTCTTCTGACACCACCTGGGGCGGTGATGGTTCTGCCAATGACCATTTGCATATAAGGCCATTCAGTTTCGCAGTGTTGCAAGGAGAGTAGTAAGTTTATGAGCCGTTACATTTGTATTCACGGTCATTTTTATCAGCCTCCGCGGGAGAATCCATGGCTGGAGGCTATCGAGTTGCAGGATTCCGCATATCCATATCACGACTGGAACGCGCGAATAACAGCGGAGTGTTATGCGACAAACGCAGCATCCAGATTGCTGGATGCAGGCGGAAAGATCCTCGATATCGTTAATAATTATTCAAAGATCAGCTTCAACTTCGGACCTACGCTGCTGTTATGGATGGAAGTTCACGCTCCCGATGTTTACCGGGCAATTCTCGAAGCCGACAAGTTGAGCCAGCAAAATTTCAACGGGCATGGATCGGCGATGGCGCAGGTCTACAACCACATGATCATGCCTCTTTCCAACACTAGAGACAAGGTCACCCAGATTGTGTGGGGCATTGCTGACTTTGAGCATCGATTTGGCCGCAAACCCGAAGGGATGTGGCTGGCTGAAACGGCAGTTGATACAGAAACGCTGGAACTGCTTGCGGAGCACGGAATCAAATTCACAATCCTGGCACCAAGGCAAGCTCGCAGGGTTCGCAACCTGGGCGAAGAAGAGTGGCGTGATGTCAGCGATGGTCGAATTGATCCGAAAGTTCCATACCTGTGCGCCTTACCTTCCGGAAAAACGATTACGCTCTTCTTTTACGATGGGCCGATTTCGCAGGAACTGGCGTTTGCAGGACTGCTTGATAGCGGTGAAGCTCTGGCAAATCGATTACTCGGCGCATTCAACGGTGACGACCCGCAGGATCAAATGGTTCATATCGCGACCGATGGCGAGACTTACGGGCATCATCATCGGTATGGTGATATGGCGCTTGCATATTGCCTGCATCATCTCGAAACCAACGATCTGGCAAAAATCACGATCTACCCGCAGTTCATGGAGATCCATCCTCCGACACAGCAGGTAGAGATCGTCGAAAACACTTCGTGGAGCTGTGTGCACGGTATTGAGCGATGGCGCAATAACTGCGGATGCAATTCCGGAACAAGCTGGGTACAGGAGTGGCGTTCGCCTTTGCGCGAAGCGCTGGACTGGCTGCGCGATAAACTGGCCGGAATTTATGAGGATGAATTAGGCCGTTACGCCGACGATCCGTGGAGGATGCGCAACGACTATATAAATGTCATTCTCAACCGATCGGAAGATAACGTTAACGAGTTTTTCAGCAGACATACATCGCGCGAGCTGTCGCAGGACGACAAAGTCAAGGTCCTGCGTCTGCTGGAACTGCAACGTCACGCGCTGTTGATGTACACGAGTTGCGGATGGTTCTTTGACGAGATTTCGGGACTGGAAGCGACACAGGTTCTACAATATGCCGCGCGGGCAATACAGCTCGCAGACAAGGCTGCTGGAGCCAATCTGGAAAGCTCTTTCCTTGAGATATTGCAGCGTGCTCCGAGCAATCTTCCGCAATATCAAAACGGAGCGCACGTTTACGAATCGCTGGTCAAACCTGCGATGGTCGATCTGCTACGAGTCGGAGCGCACTATGCCGTGTCGTCGTTGTTCGAAGATTACAGCGAAGATGCCGACATTTATTGTTATTCGGCGCACAGAAAACATTTTGAAGTTCACGAGGCTGGCAGACAACGACTGGCTGTCGGCACCGCGTCGCTTCGGTCGTACATTACTAACGATGAAAGAACGATCAGCTTTGCCGTACTGCATTTGGGCGATCACAATCTGATAGGTGGAGTACGTGAATTTATCGGCGAAGAGACATTCACTTCAACAAGCGACGAAATCAAAGAGGCTTTTCTGCGCAGCGATATTCCCGATGTCATTCGTGAAATAGACAGAAATTACGAAGGGCATAACTACTCACTGTGGCACCTGTTCCGCGATGAACAGCGCAAGGTGTTTAACCGAATACTCCAATCGACGCTGGAAGAGATCGAAGGATCGTTCCGCCAGATCTACGATCACCACTATCCGATCATGCAGGTCATGCGTGAACTGAATGTGCCGCTGCCAAAGGCGTTGGCGACGCCGGCGGAATATACGGTTAGCGCAAATTTGAAGAAGACACTGGAGGCCTCCGAGATTGACTTGAATCAGTTGCAGAACCTGATCGACGAAATTGCAAAATGGAATTTTGAGAGCGAAAAGACAACGCTTGGATACGTTGCCAGCCAGCGTGTGACAGAATTGATGAGAGATTTGGAAAAGGATCCAGAGAACCTCTCCATTCTGACCATGGTGGAAGGTATTCTGCGGATTCTGCGAGCGCCAGCAATGCATTTGGATTTAATGAAAGCTCAGAACCTACACTTCCGGATCGCGAGGGAGCATTACAACCAGGTTCGTGAGAAAGCTGACAGCGGCGATGAAGCCGCGAAGGAATGGGTTGAACGCTTTGATGTATTGGGGACTTATCTGCAGATTAGGAGCGCGTGATGTATATCCCCTCAGCCACATACAGGTTTCAGTTCAATTCGTCATTCAAGTTCGAGGCGGCTGAGCAGATCGTCGGTTATCTTAATGATCTGGGTATATCGACGATCTACGCTTCTCCTATTTTCAAGGCGAGAAAAGACAGCACTCACGGTTATGACGTAACCGATCCAAACATTATCAATCGAGAGATCGGATCCACCGAACAGTTCGATTCGCTGATCAAATCGATTCAAGACGTCGGGATCGGATGGTTGCAGGATTTTGTGCCAAATCACATGGCCTATGACTGCAACAATCATATGCTGATGGATATATTCGAAAAGGGACCGAGCTCGCCCTTTTTCGAATTTTACGACATCGTCTGGTCGCATCTGAGAGAGAACCTGCGGGGCAAATTGATTGCGCCGTTTCTTGGCAGCCCGTACGGTGAAACGCTGGAGAAAGGCGAGATCTCGATTGGATATGACGAACGCGGATTTTTCGCCAAATATTACGAGACGGAGTATCCGCTCAGAATCGAATCTTACTCGACAATTTTAAATCAACACCTGGATTCATTAAGGGACCAGCTTGGTGAGGACAATCTCAGCTTCGTCAAAATATTGGGAATCACGAATACACTGGCAAACCTGCCAGACTATCGCAACGCCGCCGCGCGTAATGCGCAAATCAGGTTAGGCAAGGATTTGCTATGGGATATGTATAATACAGATCCCGCGATCAATGCCTTTATTAATGATCGGATAAAAGAAATAAACAGCAACATCGATCTTCTGGACCGCCTGTTGTTGCAGCAGTGGTTCCGATTCACCTACTGGCGCGTTGCAACGAAAGAGATCAATTACCAGCGTTTCTTCAATGTGAATGAACTGATCTCTCTTCGCATGGAGGTCGAGGATGTTTTCAAATGTACGCACAGATTGGTGTTGAGTTTACTGGCTGAAGGCAAAATCAACGGACTTCGCATCGATCACATAGATGGCCTGTATGATCCGACTGACTATCTGAACAAGCTTCGCAAAGAGGCGAGCGACGCCTACATCGTTGTTGAAAAGATTCTTGAATTGCGCGAGCAGTTGCCAGAGTCCTGGCCCGTCGAGGGAGCAACCGGTTATGAGTTCATGAACTATGTCAATGGTCTCTTCGTCGACAGCCGGAACAAGGAAGCGTTTCAGAATCTCTATGAGGAGTTCACCGGGCTGTCGCTGTCGTACTCAGACCTGCTTGCTGAGAAAAAGCGGCTGATCATCGAACGCCATCTCACCGGCGATTTGGACAACCTCGCCTACGAGTTCAAGAAGATTTCAATAACAACTCGCGAAGGAATTGACCTTGCGTGGATTGGGCTCAAAAGATCAGTCGCTGCAGTTGCGGTCGCCTTCCCGGTTTACCGGACCTATATAGATTCGAAAGGAATTTCGGCCAATGACTGGAATCTGATCGATGAAACAGTCGAAGTCGCCAGATCGCAAAATCCTGAACTGGATAGAGAGCTGACATTTTTGAAGCGAGTGCTGCTGCTTCAGTATCCTGAGAATCTGACTGACCATGACAAAGCTTTGTGGCTCGCGTTTGTAATGCGATTCCAGCAATTCACCGGACCGTTGATGGCAAAGGGTCTGGAGGATACTACTTTTTATATATACAACCGGCTGATCTCGCTGAACGAAGTCGGCGGTAATCCAGATCATTTTGGAGTATCACCGGAAGAGTTCCACAGATGGAATCGTTATCGCGCCGAACATCACCCTAATGCCTTGAACGCGACCTCGACACACGACACGAAGCGTGGTGAGGACGTGCGCGCGCGTTTGAACGTGTTATCTGAGATACCGGACGAATGGAAGTCGCAAATCGCGCATTGGAGCGAGCTAAATCATAAACACAAGAGAGTTGTTCGCGACGAAGAGATACCCACGCGAAATCAGGAATATTTTCTCTATCAGACAATCGTTGGCTCACTGCCATTTGGCCAATTCGATCTGAACAATTATCGAGACCGAATCAAACAGTACATGATCAAGGCTGCGCGTGAATCAAAGACCCATACGTTCTGGTTGGAAAACAATGTGGAGTTTGAAAAGGCATTGCTGGAATTCATCGACGAGCTTCTGAACGAATCGAACCATGAATTTCTGGACAGTCTCAATAACTTCCAGAAGAAGATTGGTTTCTACGCCGTTTTCAATTCGTTATCGCAGACGCTGTTGAAGACGACTTCGCCGGGACTGCCCGACTTTTATCAGGGAAGCGAATTATGGGATTTGAGCCTGGTTGATCCTGACAACCGCCGTCCAGTTGATTATCAGCAAAGGCAGGCAGTGTTACGGGATATAAAAGAAGGCCAGGGGTTGCCCGTACAACTCATTAAACGATTGCTGGAAAAGTATGAGGACGGCGCGGTGAAAATGTTTACAATCCATCGCGCATTGCAGGCAAGGAAACAAAAAGGAGAATTGTTTGATTCGGGTCAATACATTCAACTGAATACTGCCGGAACGCACGCGAATAACGTTTTCGCTTTCGCCAGAAAACATGGTTCGCAATGTGCAATGATTATCGTTCCAAGGTTATTAACCGGCCTGATAGAGCCAGACAGGTTGCCGCTTGGAAAAGCAGTTTGGGGAGACACTACGTTAGAAGTCCCGAACGGTTTTCCTTCGGCATTTACAAATGTCTTTACCGACTCCAAGATCGAGGTGGGAGGCCCAATCCCGATTGCGTCGATATTCGGCGATTTTCCACTAGGGTTCCTGATTGGGTAACTCGTGGCGCATTCGTCCCGATTGCGCCTTCTCGCAGCGGTCTTTCTTATTTCACAACGAGAGTGCCTCTATACGCCCGTAATCGGGACGAATGCGCTACAAACCATAACCGATCTGCTGTAACATATTGACAGAGAGGCTCCTTAAGAGTCCCGACCTGTTAGTGAGTTTGCCCTGTCGTCGAGCGCAGAATATATTTACCTGTTTTGCTCATCACGTGAGTCTGCCACCGAGCAAGAGGAGAGAATCTTTTGATCAAATCAACCAAACGATTTTCGTTTGCGCTTCTCTCAATGATTCTTTCGCTGCTGATCGTAACTGCGGCTCATCCTCAGGAGCAGAAGACGCAGCCCGCACCAGGCTCACAAGATACTGCCATTCATCTGCACACACAGGTGGTGAACATTCCCGTTACCGTAACTGACGTGCATGGCCGTTATGTTACTGCGCTGGAAAAGCAGAATTTCACCGTTTACGAAGACAAGCTAAAACAGCAGATCGATTATTTCAGCGAGATAGATGCTCCTGTCAGCATCGGCATCGTCTTTGATATTTCGGGCAGCATGAAGTCGCGGATAGGTAACGCGCAGGCGGCGTTGCGAAAGATGATGGATTCCAGCAACAAGGACGATGACTATTTCCTGATAACTTTTGCTTCAAACGCGCAACTGGTAAAGGATTTTACGTCGGACGGCGAATCCATCACGAACGCTCTGTCGTTTGTTACGCCAAAGGGAAGCACCGCTCTTTATGACGGAGCGTATCTTGCTGTCGAAAAAGTGCGACAGGGAAGACACAAGCGCCGAGCGATCCTCATCATCAGCGACGGCGAAGACAACAACAGCCGCTATAGTTACCGCGAATTAAGCAAACTGATTAAAGAAGCGGATGTGCAGATCTATGGACTTGGCATCACCGATTTCGCCGGTCCAGGGATGGGAGTTTTGGAGCAGATATCGCGAACAACCGGCGGGCGAGCATTCTCGGTCCTGGGCGGAATGGATCTGGAAGATGCGGTAAACCGGATCGCGTTAGAGCTTCGTCATCAATACAGCCTTGGTTACGTGTCGGCGAACGCCAATATGAACGGGCAATTTCGCAAAATTCGCGTAGAGGTGACGCCGGTCAAGGGGTTGGGCAAACTGGTTGTACGTGCTCGGGATGGGTACTTCGCAGAAAAATCAGTCGAGATTATTGATAAATAGCTAACTGAGGCACAGACATTCAGTCTGCGCAGTCTTGAATTGCTTCTCAGACGTTCGACTTGTGAGCCTGCGTTCGCAAACGTAATGTCCGCCAGCGTGAGTCCGGCCATATATTTGTGAAGTGGCTAAATGAGAGGGTTCCCATTTCGTGTTTTATGTTCCGATAATAGAAGGTGGATACCGATTTGCCGCCATCAGTCTCCGGCGTTGCATCAATCGTAAGCGATCATTTATCTGAAGCAGCTCAACTGTTGCTCGACCTGTTGCCGTCGATCCGATTATCCGCTCTCCATCAAAGAGGAAATGCTCTCGCCATATCTGTGTTCGAGGATTAAACAATGGAACGATTCTTTGTTCTATTGGATCTATCGCAGTCAGGTCAGAGCCCTTGTTACGATTGCATTTCAAACAAGCCAGTGCGAGATTTTCATTCACAGTCCGTCCCCCGTGTTTGCGCGAAATCAAGTGATCGATCTGATGAGAAAACTGCGTATCGTCCTGATGAAGAAGGCAGTACTCGCAATAGCCCTGCGCCCGCTCAACTACCAAACGGCGTGTTTCAGCAGGAATATGTGTTCGGGGCATGACAGGCTAATTGGTTTGTGATTGAGTGGTACGCGCGTGAGCCTTCAGTAGAATCATAAGGTCGTTAATCTGCTCATAAGCATCCAATTCAGCCTTTTCCTCTTCAGTCAACTCGTCTTCGCGATTGTTGTCCAGCAGTTCTTCCAGACGTTCCTGTACCGCCGGTGAGGCTTTAAAAGCGATAATTTGTTCAGGTGTAGGGCTCGAAGTCAGAAAATCTAACGTTTCAATAAAGGTCGGATGATTGGCGTTTAATTTTGTACGATCAGACTGCGCCGTTGTTGCGTGTCGCTCCAACGCCTGAGCGATCAAAGCAGGCAGTTCCTGTCTCACCGGGGCAAGCTTTGCGGCTAGTTCGTCGGGAACCTCGATTGTGATTGTTGTCATATTTTATTCTCCACCGCGTTAATATTTTAACCGAGCATCTTGCAATGCGCCAGACAACTTCTTATAAGATACATCAGAGTGCGCCTCAAATTTGGACAATCTGCTCCTGGCTGGTACAATTCTCCGTTTCGACTTGTCGGGGATCAAACCTGTAACCTCCAAGTCCACCATAGAAATCGGGGTTCGCAATGAGTACAAATGATTCGCTTTTCGAGGCCTTCCTTAATCAACACGACAGTAAGGCCTGGGACAAAACAGTAAAGGCGCTGGCACCGCACATTCATGAAGTTGATCGCGCCGCTACGCAGATATGGTTCGCATTCTTTCCGCTGGACCTGATGAGACTATTGCAGAGCGCAGAAAATCTGGAGGAATTAGAAAGAAAGCTGCAGCTTCAAGGCAAGTATTTTCTGAAAGATCAGATCGATTCTTCACACGAGTTTTTATATGGTCACGCGTATTGGCCACAAGTGAAAACTGCCGTTGTCGAATTCGCTGAATCGAACGCCAGTCCTGATTCGCTCGAGCTTGCCGCTCAGATTCGCAGCATCGCGAATCGAGTGGCACTAAAAATCGGTAAAGAAGAGAGCGTGTTGATCGGGATCACCGCGGTCGCGTTCATGACTCTGCAGCAGGTGGGAATGGCCGCGTTCAAGACGGCGCCGGGAAAGATAAGCGCGAATCACAGGATTTCGAAATCCTCGCCCGAGAAAATCGTTGAAGCTCGCAAGAGAGATGATGGACAGGGATTGTTCGGGTTTCTCAGAGGCGACAGAAAAGAATTCACTGTCAATTTCAACGAGAATGACCCCGAATGCAAATTCAAATTAATTAACACTCAACAGATCACGACTGCTGCGGCGATGGACAAACGCGATCATTATTTGCGCGATCCTCGCTGCACGGTCAATGAAGGTCCGATTCCGGTTCAGTGCCGATCTGCAGCGTGCGGCACGTGCTGGGTAGGGATTCTTGGCGGACAGGAAAAACTATCTGATGTTTCAGGTCGCGAAGGTCAGCGTATCAAGGAGTTCGGCTACATCGACACCGATCAGCCCAAGCCGTTCATTCGACTCGCTTGTATGGCGCAGGCATTCGGCGCAGTGACGCTGGTTATTCCGCCGTGGAACGGAGTCTTTGGCAAATTCCTGAAGGCTCAGCGCAGTGGCGACAGCGAAACGCAAGCCGCTGGCACGCGATAAATCAGGAGCGATTGTGATAATTCCGTTCGCCGACATCCAGCACCTGATCCCGAATTATGTCTTCAACGAGTTCGGCCAACTGACCGGCCATTACGTGACTGCTAAAGACATAGTCTGCGTTTCAGAAAACGGTCGAATCAAAATCTGGCTTAACAACGAAGCAATGGACGCAAACGATCCCGAGCGTTTAATCTGCGATTACGACAGCAACATGCTGCATGGTTTGAAATAAGTATTTATGAGTACCGTTCCGAATAAAGTTATATATTCAATGGTCGGCGTCGGGAAATTTTACGACAAGAAAGCCGTCCTTAAAGATATTTATCTTTCATACTTCTACGGCGCGAAAATCGGTGTTCTCGGTCTAAACGGATCGGGCAAGAGCTCTCTTCTCAAAATCCTCGCGGGTGTCGACAAAGAGTTTGTCGGCGAGACCGTTCTGTCTCCCGGTTATACCGTTGGGTATTTGGAACAGGAACCGCTGGTCGACAGCGCGAAGACAGTTCGAGAAGTTGTCGAAGAGGGCGTACAGGAGACGGTCGATCTTCTCAAGGAATACGATCAGATCAATGAAAAATTCGCTGAGCCGATGTCTGACGAAGAGATGTCGGCTTTGCTCGAACGTCAGGGAGCCGTTCAGGAAAAACTGGAATCGCTCAATGCCTGGGATCTGGACAGTCGCCTGGAAATGGCGATGGACGCCTTGAGGTGTCCGCCGAGCGACGCCAAAGTCAACGTTTTATCTGGCGGTGAGCGCCGTCGTGTTGCGCTCTGCCGATTATTGCTGAAACAACCTGACATTCTTCTTCTCGACGAGCCAACAAATCATCTTGATGCGGAATCGGTGGCGTGGTTGGAGCATCACCTGCAGCAGTATTCGGGCACGGTTATCGCGGTTACCCATGACAGGTACTTTTTAGATAACGTTGCCGGCTGGATTTTAGAACTTGATCGTGGACACGGAATTCCGTGGCAGGGAAATTACTCTTCATGGTTGGAACAGAAGAAGAATCGATTGCAACAGGAAGAAAAGGCTGAAAGCGAACGGCAGAAAACATTGCATCGAGAGCTGGAATGGATCCACATGTCGCCCAAAGGACGTCACGCAAAAGGCAAAGCGCGCATCAATGCCTATGAGCAGATGCTCAGTCAGGAAAATGAAAAGCGCGCTCAGGATCTGGAAATCTACATTCCGGCCGGACCGCGACTCGGCAACGTCGTTATTCAGGCGGACAACGTCACCAAAGCGTATGGCGACAATATTCTTGTCGATGGAATGTCTTTTTCGCTGCCGCCCGGTGGAATCGTCGGTGTGATCGGTCCGAACGGTGCAGGAAAGACTACGCTGTTCAGGATGATCACGGATCAGGAAAAACCAGATAAAGGCACGATACGAATCGGCGAAACGGTCAAGGTCGCGTATGTGGATCAGAGCAGAGAAAGTCTGAATCCCGACAAATCAATCTGGGAACAGATTTCGGATGGTCAGGATTTTGTGATGCTCGGCAGCAGACAGGTAAATTCCAGGGCGTATGTCGCGCGGTTCAATTTCTCTGGCACTGACCAGCAGAAAAAGATCGGTATGCTATCTGGCGGCGAGCGCAACCGCGTTCACCTAGCAATGATGCTGAAAGAAGGGGCGAACGTATTATTGCTGGACGAACCGACGAACGACCTGGACGTGAATACGTTGCGAGCATTGGAAGAAGCTCTCGAAAACTTCGCCGGTTGTGCCGTTGTGATCAGCCACGACCGTTGGTTCCTGGATCGCATCGCCACACACATTCTCGCATTCGAAGGCGACAGTAAAGTTGTCTGGTTCGAAGGTAATTATTCCGATTACGAAGCCGACCGAAAAGCAAGACTTGGTGCTGCCGCCGAGCAGCCCCATCGGATCAAGTACCGGCATTTAACGAGAGCCTAGCTGAAAACAGTTGTAGGGGCAGGGCTCGTCCCTGCCCGGATTGCCTAAAGGCAATCAAGCGCTGTGTAACCAAACATTTCATCGTGCTGCGCACGATCCGGGCAGGGACGAGCCCTGCCCCTACATTACTTTGCCGGCCTATTTCCTAAAGCGGATCGAATTATTTCGCGAGCCTGCTTGAGTTCAGGATCGACCACTTCCAACCGCGGTGGTCGAACGCGAGTGTTGCCCATACCCACTTCCTGCTGGACCAGCTTGATCAATTGAACGAACTTTACGCCCGTGTCCATTCTCAGCAGAGGCAGGAACCAGCGGTACAACTCGAATGCCTTTTCGCTTTCGCCATTGATTGCGTAATTGAATAGATCAACCGATTCCTTTGGCAGGGCATTAACCAGTCCAGCAATCCAACCCGTAGCGCCCATCGCTATGCCTTCGACAATTGCATCATCTACGCCGATAAAGAGCGCAAGTCGATTCCCGATCAGGGCCCGAATTGCGGCGATACGCCTCACATCCATGCTCGATTCTTTAACGGCGTGCAGATTTTCGTGCTCTGCCGCCAGTTCCTGAATCTGTTCCGGCAGGAAATCCGTTTTATAGGCGACAGGATTGTTATAGAGCATGCACGACAGATTGGTCGCACTGATAACGGCCGCCATATGGGCCTTCATCTCTCGCCAGTCGCTGCAATAAACATACGGCGGTAAAACCATCAAACCGTTGCAGCCTTGATCGGCCGCTCGTTTTGCGAGCTCAACTGCTTCAGCCGTGCTGAGAGCAGAAATAGCTGACACAACCGGCACGCGATTTCCGACAGCGCCAACGCACGTTTCCAGAATCGCGATCTTTTCGTCTTTGGTGAGTGTTGCTCCTTCGCCCAGCGAACCGAGCGCCACTATACCGGTACAGCCATTGTCGATCAGCCATTTGCAATGATCGACGATGATTTTGTGATCGACTTTCAAATTATTGTCAAAGCAGGTTGTGATTGCGGGCATTACACCCTTCCACGTCATTGTCATTTCAATAGTCCTTATCGAGTGACCGTATCAACTTCGGCCGAAGCCGTCGCCACACGAATCAAATTATCCAAACGCGCCGGAAAGATCGGAGGTCTAACCGATTCAGGTTTCCAGCCCAAAAAAAATTCCACGGCAGGACCGCATATCCTCCCCTGACAAGGTCCCATCCCGCACCGGGTGTGCAGTTTCGCAGCGCGCCACTCATTATATTGCCGCAATCTATCGAATGTCACATCTTCACAGCGACAAACGATTGTCGATTGATCCGGCAATGCTTTTAATTCATCGCGCAGTTCAAAGGTTCGATTGAGCAAGTCGGCGAACTTGCGATGTTTCTGGCGTGAATTGAATAAGTGTTCCGCCTGTTGTTCATTACCGGTTGCGGCGTAACCCGCGATCTCGCCTTCGACCAGAGACAAATCCAACCCGCCAATTGCGGTTGATTCTCCCGCGCAATAAATATCCGGAACGGACGTCTGCTGGAACTGGTCGGTTTTCACAACTCCATCGTCAGTCTCGCAGCCAAGCAAAGCAGGCAACTCGAGATTAGGTATCAGATGAAAGCCGCATGCCAGATAATCGCAATCAATCTCGAAAGTTCGGTCATCCTGCTTGAGCTTTACCGATTCCAATTTTCCGTGACCATGAGCGGAGACGGGCCAGCAATTGGTTTTGTAAGGAACCCCGAATAGCTGTTTCTTAATGTCAATTGCTTGCAGAATTTTGTCTGGCTGACCGATTAAACCCAATCCGAATTTCAGCAGATTTGATCGCGAAGTCTGCTCTGCGATTAAAACAATCTTAGCATCGTGTTTGTAGAGGTAAGAAGCAACGGCGAGAAGCAGCGGACCGCTACCCGCGATAATTACAAGTTTACCATCAATCGGCATTCCGGATTTGACCAATGCCTGAAGGCCACCCGCTCCCATCACATTCGGCAGAGTCCAACCAGGAAAGGGAAGAAATCGCTCTCTTGCGCCCGTGGCGATTATCAATTTTGAATATTGAAGTTCCAGAACATCATTTAGAGATTCTGCCAGTAACAGGTGATCTTCGGGCTGGTCGAATACTCGCGCGCCTCCGATGAAATCAACTCCCAAATCTTTTACTTTGTTAAGGAGGGCTGCGGCTTGGGGGATTGAACTTTTGCTGCTTTCGCCACGCCAAATCTGACCACCGGGATTCGGATTGTCATCAATGATCGAAACTGAGCGGCCGTTTTTCGCAGCAGATGACGCTGCGGCAAGCCCAGCAGGACCGCCACCGATAATCAGAATGTCGCAATCGAGCCGCTTTCTATCCATCGGTTCGCACGTCCATACCGTTGCTGCACGGGATTTGACAACTCTTGCGATGCGGCTGTCCGTCTATAGTCACCCGGCATTCAAAACAAATACCCATTCCACACAAAGGACCCCGCGGCTGGCCTGTAACGGATCGTCGAAACCCAATAAAGCCAGCAATCGCCACGGCAGCCGATACCATCGCGCCTTGTGGCACGGTGACGGGAATTCCGTTTACGGCCAGCGAAACCGTTTCACGCATGAACTGCCTCCTGCTTTACACGCGATGGCAGATATGGTTCGACCGGTATTGCAGACGGTCGTTTCAGGATTTGATCGATTAAAAGTTTCGCTGTTGCCAATGATGTCGTTATACCCAACCCCTCGTGCCCTGTGGCCAGATAGAGGTTTTCGTGTTCAGGACAAGGACCAATCAGCGGGAGCTTGTCCGGCGTCGCGGCTCGAAAACCGGTCCAGGAGCGAATTGCAGACAGGCCCGCCAGTTTCGGCATGTATTCAATCGCGCGATCCAGCATTTTGCTGAGCATCAGGTTTTCAACTTTGGAATCTTCAACGCCATATTGCCTGGAAGAACCAATCAGCAACTGCCCAGTTTTTCTTGGCTGAACGTTGAACGCTACGGAATCGCTGGTCAGTGAATGTGCGCTCTTGAGATAGCCAAGCTCGACCAACTGATGCCGAACAAATTCCGGATAGCGATCTGTGATGACCAGATGACCTTTTCGTTTTTTTACATCGATCCCGGGTGTTAACAGGGGTGACCAGCTTCCCGCCGCATTCACAACCAAGCCTGCGCTGATGAACGAACCATCACTTAACTTTGCACCATCGCGTTTTAATTCTTCGACCCGACCATGAATCAGTTTTGCTCCGCGTTTCTGCGCCCGCTCCATCAAATACCGCGCGGCACACGGTGAATAGATAACTGAATCGTTGAGCACTCGAAGCCCACCCGACATTCCCTTGCGCAAGTTCGGCTCGGCTTCTTGAAGTTGTCGCGCATCCAGAACTTCAGTTGGAACTTTACGTTTACTGTAATACTCCTGTTTGCGATGAACCTCGGCCATCTCTTCTTCATCGGCGGCGACCCAGATCGTTCCGCACGCTTCGTACTCGCAATCGGCAGGCATTTCCTTAGACAGCTCAATCCACAGATTTTGTGAATATCGGGTCAATGCGAATTGCGCTTCGGAATCATCCATTACCACGATGTGACCCATCCCGGCTGCAGTTGCTCCACCGCCGATCTCGCGAGCCTCGATAACGGCAACACTCATTCCTTCACGAGCGCATTCCAACGCGCAAGCTGCGCCCACAATGCCGGCCCCTATTATCGCAACGTCAAATGTCATTTGGGGATGCCCATGCAGAACGGATCGCGTTCATCCAGAATCAATTCGGCTTCGGCGTTAACGAAAGCAGATCCTCTTATAGTCGGAATGATTTTGTCGTCAACTATTGAAACGCTCCCTTCAAACACGCTGCCGACGATGCTCTCCTGTTTCCAGGTTTGACCTTCTTTGAGTTTGCCATCAGCGTAGAGGCAAGCCATCTTTGCGCTTGTGCCAGTACCGCACGGCGAACGGTCATAGCTTTTGCCGGGACACAAAACGAAATTCTTGCTGTTTACACCGTCGATTTGCGACTGACCGAAGAGTTCAATGTGATCTATCTCCTGTCCATTCGCTCCGGTGATACCTTGTTTGTTCAGCTCCTGTCGAATCTGCCAGGTGAATTCGGTCAGCTCGTCCAGATTCGCCATGGAGAGATCGCGCCCGTGATTGTTCACCAGGAAAAACCAGTTTCCTCCCCACGCTACATCGCCCGTGACCGATTCACCATCAGGCAGATCGACTTTGACGTTTGACGCATAGCGATACCCGGCCACATTTTTAACTGTCACAAAACCTGATTCATCCAGCAGAGCTTCAACTGTTCCGGCTGGAGTCTCGATTTTGTGAACACCCGGTCCAATCTTGCCCATATATTCCAAGGTAACCACCAGACCAATTGTCCCGTGCCCGCACATCCCCAGATAACCAACATTATTAAAGAAGATAACCCCCGCAGCACATTCCGGATCAACAGGAGCGCACAGGAGCGCGCCCACAATCGCGTCGTTTCCTCTTGGTTCGTTGACAACGGCCGAACGCATCCAGTCATGCTTCGACCTTAATATCTCCAGCCGCTCTGCCATCGAACCTTTTCCTAGGTCGGGTCCGCCTTCGATAATAACGCGTGTGGGTTCACCGCCAGTATGGGAATCGATTACTCTGATACTTTTCTTATTGCGCAACAATGGAGCTACCTTTCGCTAACAGTGGAAATTCAAGAGCTAACTTATAACTATCATGATCTCTGCGCGATTTCCATAAACACTATAAAACAATTGACATAGCAAAATCGCATATTGTATACAATCTTTCGGTGTTGTTTTCAAGCGCCATTTTCCGAGTCAGACTTTCGCGAATAACAGGACTTCGGTTCTTTGTATTCCGCGAATATGGCGTACAATAATCGCGAACATCAAATTGGTTTGTTGTTCCCAATGTGTCGTTTCTTTTAACAGCAATAGTTCAGTTGCCGAATTGCCCAAAGCGTTAGAGGCGGGACTGAGCACTCACCTCAGGGCATCAGCTTTAATTAATCTTCAACAGTGATGGGAGAATTACTGTGGCCAGAATGAAGAGTTTGCTAAGCGCCAGACTGTTTGCGCTCGCTGCCATATTAATAATTGTTATTGGTTATCTTGTGCCGTCGTTTGGCCAACAGGTCGATCCGCGCAGTCTCAATCAACTCAGATTCAGATTTATTGGTCCGCAAGGCAATCGCATCAGTGCGGTCGTGGGCGCTCCCGGCAACAATAATGTTTATTATGTCGGCGCGGCTTCCGGAGGAGTCTGGAAATCAGAAGACGGCGGCATCAACTGGCGACCGGTGTTCGACGATCAGCCGGCGATGTCGATTGGCTCGCTTGCGATAGCGCCGTCGGACGCCAACATAGTTTGGGCTGGCACTGGTGAAAGCTTCATTCGCAGCAATGTCTCCATCGGCAACGGCATTTACAAATCAACCGACGCGGGCAAGACCTGGACGCATATGGGTCTGGAAAAGACAGGTCGCATCGGCCGGATTGTGATCGATCCACGCGATCCGAACATCGTTTTCGCTGCTGCTCTCGGAACTTGTTATGGACCGCAGCAGGAACGCGGTGTCTATCGCACTACGGATGGTGGAAAGAACTGGGAGCGCGTTCTGTTCGCGGATGAAAACACCGGTGCGTCTGAGATCGCCATGGATCCGAATAACCCTCGCGTCCTCTTTGCAGGTATGTGGACCATCGATATCAAGACCTGGGGTAAGTTCAGCGGCGGTCCCGGCAGCGGTCTATATGTTTCGCGCGACGGCGGAACGACCTGGAGAAAGCTGGTGGGTCGCGGTCTTCCAACATTTCAAGTCGGCAAAGTTGCTGTCGCGGTCGCTCAGCGAAATTCGAATCGAGTCTACGCGCTGTTCGAAACCGGCGGAAAAGGCTCTCTCTGGCGATCAGACGACGGCGGCGAAAGTTGGCGAGTTGTTAACTACAGCCGTCTGCTGAACGAACGACCAGACTACTACACGCGAATGATGATTTCGCCCGACAATTACAATGAAGTCTATTTCCCGAGTAACTTCATGTATGTGACCTACGACGGCGGCGAAAGCACCGAAAGCATTTGGGGCGGCGGCGACGATCATGATATGTGGGCTGATCCGACAAACGCAGATCGAATGATGATCGGCCATGACCAGGGGGTAATGATTACCACTAACCATGGCAAAGGTTGGAATCGCGCTGTGCTTCCGGTTGGGCAAATGTATCACGTAGCTACTGACAATCGTGTTCCGTATTACGTTTACGCGAATATGCAGGATTATGCGTCTCTGCGCGGCCCCAGCAATTACATGGGCGGCGGAATTTCATCTGGCACCTGGAGCACAACTGCCGGGTGCGAATCTGGTTTCTCTTTCCCCGATCCCGTGGACAATAACATCATCTGGGGCGGTTGTTACGAAGGCGGCACTGAACGATACGATCTGCGAACCGGGCAAGCTCGTTCGGTGAATCCTTGGCCTGAATCGTTCCTCGATGCTCCTGCAGACAAGATCAAATATCGATGGAATTGGACTCATCCAATATCGATCTCTCCACACGATCACAATGTTGTATATGCGGGCAGTCAAGTTGTGCATATGACGCGCGACGGCGGGCAAAGCTGGAAGGTCATAAGCCCGGATCTGACTCTGAACGATCATTCGAAGATGGGTTCGTCGGGTGGACTGACGCCTGATAATTTAGGGGTCGAATACGGTGGAACTCTCTTTGCCATTGCGGAATCACCTGTCGAGAAGGGCTTGATTTGGACGGGCAGCAACGACGGTCAGGTCAACATTACTCGCGACGCCGGAGCGCATTGGACCAATGTTACCGCAGCAATTCCAGATCTGCCAGCGTGGGGAACGATCAGCAATATCGAGCCGTCGAAATACGACGCGGGCGCAGCGTACATCTCTGTCGATCTTCATCAGGTCAACAATCGCGATCCATTTATTTACAAGACGACTGATTACGGCAAGAGTTGGAAGCTGATCAGCTCTGATATTCCAAAGAGCGTTTTCAGTTACGTTCATTGCGTCCGAGAAGATCCCGTGCGAAAGGGATTGCTCTTCGCCGGAACGGAGAACGGTTTGTACGTTTCATTTAACGATGGTGAGAAATGGGTTCCGCTGCAGAGCGGATTGCCGCACGCGCCTGTCTCGTGGATGACAGTTCAGGAAGATTACCACGACCTGGTTGTGGCTACATCTGGACGAGGTATTTACATTCTTGATGACATAACTCCGCTGGAGCAGATGCAGGCCGATACGGTGGATTCTGCTTTTTACGCGTTCGATCTTCGTCCGGTTTATCGCTTGCGCAAAATCAATCGAGTGAAAGGCGTGCCGAATGATCAGTCAGCCGGCCGCGATGCTCCGTATGGTGCTTCGATTAACTATTACATCAAAGGTGGTCAAGGTGCAGCGCCAGCCCCCGATAACGCCGACACCGGCGCAGCCGGAGGAGGGCGTCGCGGCGGCGGCGGTGGAGGTCGCGCGGCCGGCAATCAAGCTGGTGGTCAGGGCGGCGGCGTTGAGATCACGGTGCTCGACGACAAAGGCACTATTGTTCGCAAGTTGAGCGGTCCGCGAGCTCCGGGAATGAATCGCACATGGTGGGATCTGCGTTACGAGCGAACAAAGGAACCGGAGTTGAGAACGACTCCGGCCAGCAATCCTCACGTATGGGAAGAGAAGCGCTTCAAAGGTCGCGATACTCGCGGCATCTACCACTACGGCATTGAAGAACCGAAGATCGGCCCATTGGCCGCGCCGGGAACGTACACGATAAAGATATCTTTCAACGGACAGGAAACTTCAAAGAAACTTGTCGTGAAGAAAGACCCGAATTCCGCCGGAACTGAAGCCGACATTCAGGCCGCAACAAAGATGGGCGTCGAGCTCCGCGATAATATCAATACTGTTGTCGATATGGTCAACCACATAGAGGTTGTCAGGAAACAGATCGAAGACCTTCCCAAATATCTGAAGGGCGAAGACGACTCCAAGCCTGTATTGACCGCAGCGAAAGAACTGGACGACAAAATTCTCGCAGTCGAAGACCAGTTGATTCAACGAGCGTTGCAAACCGCCGATGTGAAGTCATACGAAGAGGAATCGACACTTTATATCAAGCTCTTATTCCTGGCCGGCCAGGAAGGTGACGGAGCGGGCGACATCGCTGGCAATCCCGATTTCAAACCAACCGACCAGGAGGTCGAAGTTCATCAGATATTGAAGCAGCGCCTGGCTGCAGTTGAGGTTCAATATAACGAATTGATGAAGAAGACGATTCCGGCATTCAACGCGATGTTGAATGGAAAAGGCGTCCAGCCGCTGGTTGGTATGCAGTGAATCGTTGACTTCAAATTCTCAAAATTTGAGGCGCATTCAAATCAAAGTCCCGAAGGGACGTAATTCAATAGCCCAGGGAAACGCCCTGGGTAATCGGTCGAATCATTTTTGAGCCCTATCAGGGCGAAATTGAAGGTGAGCCATGCCACAATCGTTATCAGCTGCTCTTATGCATTTGGTTTTCAGTACGAAGCTTCGCGAGCCATGGATATTTCCAGAGATTGAACAAGAACTTTACGCATATCTGGCGGAAGTATTTAAAGGATGTAAATCCCCATCATTGTCAATAGGCGGCGATAAAGATCATATTCACGCATTGTTTTCGCTCGCTCGAACCTGGACGATTGCCGACGTGGTGGAAGAGGTAAAGAAAAGATCATCAAAATGGATGAAGACGAAAGATGAATCATTAAAGAATTTCCACTGGCAAGGCGGATATGGAGTGTTTTCGATTGGCGAGTCCAACGTTCCGGCGTTGAAACGCTATATCGCAAATCAGAAGGATCATCACAAGCGTACGTCATATCAAGATGAATTCCGGTCGCTGTTAAGGAAATATAAAGTTAGTTACGACGAACGATATGTGTGGGACTAGCAGCAAGATTTCGCCCCGATGGGGCTTCAATGTTTTTGTGATCTGTTCCCAGGGCGTTGCCCTGGGCTATTGAATTTCGCTCCTTCGGAGCTTACCAAAGAATTCAGGTAAATAATCCCTATTCCAGCCGCTTTCGTTTTATTACAGGTTTGAAACAAATAACTTCAGTCGATCACGAACTTCATCCCGAACGCGGCGGAATACTGCGAGCCGCGCATCATAATCACCCTGTGCCGCGGCAGGGTCGTCAAAGCTCGAATGAATGTGTTTGGTACCGCCAGGGAAAATCGGACAGTTCTCTTTCGCGTTGTCGCAAACGGTTATCACATAATCGAAAGATTGACCGACGAACTCATCGACGGATTTTGAACGATGACTTGATATGTCTATGCCGATTTCCTTCATCACTTCAATCGCTTCTGGTCGGACCTGACTCGGTTTCGTTCCTGCGCTGTAAACTTCGAATCTGTCGCCGCCGTCGTGACGCAACAGGCCTTCGGCCATCTGACTGCGAGCGGAATTTCCAGTGCAGAGGATTAAGACCCGCTTTGGACTGTTCATTTGAATATCCTCTCGTCATTTACGTATTCGGGATGCGGAATGACTACTTCTGGCGCGGATCTAGGAAGCTTTGGCACCAGCCACCGAAACAGGATCGTGGCCGCAGCCGCACCTAGTAATTGAGCGACAATGAAACCTGGAATGTCTGCCGGTCTTATGCCTGCGAAAGTGTCGCTTGCAGCCCTCGCAAGTGTCACCGCCGGATTCGCAAAAGAAGTCGATGCTGTGAACCAGTACGCTGCCGTGATGTAAGCCGCGACAGCAAACGGAACTACTGAGGATCGAGATCGAACACAGCCCCAAATTACTGCAACCAACCCGAATGTCGCAACAAATTCGCTGAATATCTGCGCGCCACCGCTCCGCACGTGATGCGATGCGAAAAATACCGGAAGCCCGAACATCGTATTTGCGCACGCAACGCCGATAAATGCTCCCGCAATTTGCGCTGCGATGTAACCCGGCACTTCTCGCCAGGCAATTCCTCCCTGCGAAGCGTCTGCTAATGTCACAGCCGGATTGAAATGCGCGCCAGAAATCGGTCCGAACGTCAATATCAGAGCGACAAGAGCCGCTCCCGTCGCAAGCGTATTAGCAAGCAAAGCAATTGCGACATTACCACCGGCCAGACGCTCTCCCATAATTCCTGAGCCGACGACAGCGGCAAGCAAAAATGCTGTGCCAATCACTTCGGCTGCGAGTCGTCGGGCCAGATTCGGGGAAGAAGTCGTGTTGCTCATCTGGTTAGCGAGACTGGTTTCGCTTCTGTTGAGCAGGGGTCCACGCCTGTTCCCGTCGTGCAACACATGCTCGATTCCGCCAGATTGTCCTGCAATACGACGAAGACTTCCCACTCGTTGCCGTCAGGATCGTGAACCCACGTTTTATCCTGTACGGCATAACAACAGTTTGTCTGCATCTCGTCGCGAGTTATTAATCCTGCGTCGGTCCACTGCTGCCTTACTTTCAACACGTCATCAGTTGATTTTACCTGAATCCCAAGGTGCGACAGCGCACCGCGATGACTGACTGTCGCTTCATTCAAAGTTAAATTCAATGGCGGATTCTGCACATCGAATTTTGCGTACCCTGTTCGAACCTTGCTTGGTTCGATGCCGAGCATCTTTTTGTAGAACTCAATGCTGTTTGTAACATTTCTCACATTCAACGCAATGTGCGCCTTTATTGTTTGCACCGACAGGTTGCTCATAGAAGACTCCTTCACATACGGTTATGCGTATGTGATCATCACTGTAATCAGGTGTCACATATATGTCAAGCCAAATATGTTTTTATGGTAGAATCCGCCTATGGCAAGGGGAGAAAAGAAATATTCAATGGAGCTGCTATTCAGCGCGCTGGCAGATCGAACTCGCCTGCGACTTTTAAATCTGATGGGCGATGATGAGGTTTGTGTCTGCTACTTCGTGGAGATCCTGGACACCAATCAACCAAAGATTTCGCGCCATCTGGCGTATTTAAGACGAGCGGGGATTGTCGCCGGCCGCCGCGAAGGGAAATGGATCCATTAC
>DASRDY010000316.1:0-15738 GCA_035652355.1 Blastocatellia bacterium | reverse complement strand
AATAACCAACTCGCCTTGCGGCGTAGAATTCAACCAGCAGACCTTGAGAGTCAGGTCCGATACGCCGTCACTGAACGGATTATTTGATGCGACGACTCAGGTTGGACAGGCAATACTGTTTGCGAATGGAAAGTCATTCGTCTTGAACACAAATAGCATCGTGCTCTTCTAAATTACAAAGCGCGATACCTGGCAGAAAGAACGGCTGACGATTGGATCGAGATCCGAACGCCAGCCGTTCTTCTTTATTGGCCGATTGAGACGATTATACGCATCGGGAAGCAAGAACTGTTTGACAGATGTTTGAACGAGCCGCTACATATTAAGCTGTCGTTCTTTATCAGGGAGACAGCAATTGAGCGGAAAAGTTCTCGTTGTCGATGATGACAAGAAGATCGTCGCAACGATAAAACTCTATCTTGAGAATGACGGGTATGAAGTTGCTATCGCACATGATGGACAGACTGCGTTGGAAGTCACTCGCGAAGTCAATCCCGACTTGATCATTCTCGATTTAATGCTGCCGCGGATATCAGGCGTCGATGTGTGTCGCGTGGTGCGTTCGAAATCTAACGTCCCCATCATCATGCTTACCGCTAAAACGACCGAAGCGGACAAACTGCGTGGTCTGGACGTCGGCGCGGATGATTACGTCACAAAGCCGTTCAGTCCACGCGAGCTTGTGGCCCGCGTGCGAACAATTCTGAGGCGCGCAAGACCGGATCTTGGGTTCGATAAACTTAAATTTGACGATTTGATGATAGATTTCGCTCGCCACGAAGTAAGAGTCTCTAATGGACTCGTGTCTATGACGCCTACTGAGTTCAAATTGCTTGAGGCCTTCGTCCGCGCTCCGAATCGCGTATTCTCGAGACAGGAACTGATAAATCGCGCTTTTGATCACGACTACGACGGCCTGGAACGTACTATCGATGTTCACATCAAGAGCATGAGAAAGAAAATTGAAGGTAATCGCGGAAAACCCTCGCCGATTGTGACGGTCTATGGTGTAGGTTATAAATTCTCCACTCGGAACGATAATGAATAGCATACGGACAAGACTGGCTCTGATGATTGTTCTGGTAACCACGGCTGCCGTGGTTGCTGTCGGACTGCTATCCAGTCGAGCCACGACAAACGAATTCAGACGGTATATCGCATCAGACGATTCCGCAAAACTCCAGCGATGCGGGCCCATCCTGATTGAATACTATCAACGCGATCATTCCTGGAAAGGAGTTCAGCAGGTTCTGGACCGAATCGGCGAAGTCGGCGACAAGCAGTTGATATTGCTTGACGAGAATAGAAAACCAATTGCCACTGCGCCAGCCAACCTTTTGAATTCGCACCTGCAAGTCAGCTATGACGATTCAATCCAATGGCGGCAAGAGGTAAACGAAGGAGGCAAAGTTGCGGTCAACGAGATGGTTCTGGTTCACGTACAGCATCAGATCCTGACTGATACCAGCGGGCGGTACATCGGCACACTGTATGTTATGCCGCCGCTGCGAACCTCTGCCGAAACTGGCGAAACCTCATTCATAGGCTCGGTGAATAGGTCGTTGATATTCACAGTTCTCGGAGCAGGCACAATCGCGTTAGTGGTCATGCTGGTGTTGTCACGGAGAATTGTTAGACCGATTGAATCGCTGACGACAGCGGTACAACGCCTGGAGGCCGGCGATCTAAACCAGAAAGTCAACACAGAATCGAAAGATGAATTAGGCGTTCTGTCCAGAGCATTCAATTCGATGACCGAAAAATTATCGCGCAATGAAGAATTGCGTCGCAATATGGTCAGCGATATAGCTCACGAACTGCGCACGCCGCTAACGAACATTCGATGCCAGCTGGAGACATTGCAGGACGGGCTGGCAAAGGCGGAACCGCAGGTTATAGATTCGCTTCATGAGGAAGCGATGCGCCTTGGCCATTTAATCGATGATCTGCAGGAGCTATCTCTTGCCGACGCGGGGCAGTTGAACCTGTCTCGACAGCCGATGTCTATTAATGACGAAATTACCGCATGCGTGAATGCGGCCAGGCCCCAGGCGAGCGAAAAGCAGATTTGCCTTCAGGTTGAATCGAATGGAGACTTGCCTCTGGTGCAGGCAGATGCAAGACGAATTGGCCAGGTTCTTCGCAATCTTATAAACAACGCTCTGGCGCACACTATGGCGGGCGGCAGTGTTGACATCTGTTCGCGGATCGCCGGCGGCAATATTGAAATTTCGGTCCGCGACACAGGAGAGGGAATTAGTGCGGAACATTTACCGTATGTTTTCGAACGGTTTTATCGTACCGACAACTCGCGCGACAGGAAAACCGGCGGAGCGGGATTGGGTTTGGCAATAGTCAAGCAGTTGGTTAGCGCTCACGGTGGGCAAGTTTTCGCGGAGAGTAGCATTGGCCAGGGTTCGACGTTTACGTTCACTCTGCCGATCCATTCGAAATAGTTAACATCATCTTCACAAGATCTTCATAATTTCCAATTAGATTACAAGAGTGAGCTCAATAAGAAGCGGCGCAATCTGCCAGGTGCGCTATGCCCTTCGAAAGATTTACGCCGCATTCTCAATTGATCAATTAACCGTCAACGGAGCAAACGTGAAACTCATTAAACTTCTTTTCAGCGTTCTATTTATTCTCGGAAACGTTTTCAGCGTTAGCGCGCATTTGCCTATGGGCAATATCAATCAGAATCCTCAGTCAGGTGGCAACGCAAAATTGCCCAATACCGAACTGGGCAGAAGATTGCAGGCATTGATAACAGTATTTAATACTGGTGACGAAAAAGCCGTCCGCGATTTCATCGCGAGTAACTACCAGGAAGACGGTCTTAAAGAGCATCCCGTTGAGGAGCGCGCGCGAGTATGGAGTCAGTTGCAGAGCAACCTGGCTCCCCTATCCATTCAAAAGGTTTTGGAAATCACCGATAGCTCGATCACAGTGCTTACTCGAACCGGAAAGGGAGAGTGGGTAAGTTTTGGAATGCTGTGCGGGCCAAGTGCTCCTCATAAGATTCTGGGATTGCGCATTGACGAGGCCGAGCCGCCCGACCAACCCGACCAGCCCAAATTGACCGAGGCTGAAGCTCTTGCCTCAATCGAAGGTCTTATCAATGATCTGGTAAAAAAGGATGAGTTTTCAGGCGTAGTCCTGGTAGCAAAAGACGGCAAGCCGATTTTTGAGAAGGCGTATGGACTGGCCAGCAAGGAATACAATGTTCCCAATCGTGTGGATACCAAGTTTAACATCGGATCCATCAACAAGATCGTCACGCAGGTCGCGATTCAGCAATTGGTGGAGCAGGAGAAACTGACGCTCGATGATCACATCGACAAATTTCTTCCTGATTATCCCAATCACGACGCTGCGGCGAAGATCACGATCCGACAACTGTTGACTATGACGTCGGGAATCGGAGACTTTTTCGGCCCCGAATACAACAATACGCCAAAAGATCAGATCAGAACGTTGAAAGATTATTTGACGTTGTTTGGTTCGAAACCGTTGTTGTTTGAACCTGGCACAAAAGCTCAATACTCCAATGGTGGCTACATAGTGCTTGGTCTGATAATCGAGAAGCTCTCCGGCATGTCCTATTTCGACTATGTTCGCGAGCACGTCTTTCGGCCCGTCGGAATGGACCACACCGATTATTACGAAGCCGATATGCCGATAGAAAACATGGCCAGCGGATATACAAAGAGCGACGGCAATGGCGGTCAACTGAAAACAAGGCGAAATAATATCTACACGCGTCCCGCAAGAGGGAGTTCAGCCGGGGGCGGATATTCGACCGTCGAAGACCTGCTGAAATTCGCGAATGCTCTGCACGAGCGGAAACTGAACTTACCCGACTTCAGCCGACCACCCGCATCGGCAAAACAGGAAAATCCCGGCATGCCAACTCCGGGCGGCGCGGATGGATTGGGCGTGGCAGGTGGCGCTCCGGGTTTGAATGCTGAAATAGATTCCGGAGTAGCTGGACATTATTCAGTAGTGGTAGTGGCAAATTACGACCCGCCGACCGCAACGTCCGCCGGGCAATCGATTCGTAAGCTGCTGTTGCGGATAACGAAATAATAAGCTGTTGATACAGCAGATTGGTAGATGGCGAATCGGAAAGATGAGTTTGCTTATAATCGGGCATCGTGCGTCTTATAACGGCCAGCGAGCTGACGATGGCGAAATTCTATTTTTCCGATTCGGCGACTGCTCAGAAGAACAAATGAACCTTTAGACGTCGGATTTAATCAAAAAGCGCCTGTTTCCAACCTGTCTTCTCGCTCAGGTCTGAATTTCCGGATCTCGACTTCACATCTGCTGTGACCGCGGTCACAGACTTTCAGCCATGCCGGACATATATTCGATAGAACTATTTAGGTGTTAGGTGTTGTGTATATGAAGGTGGTCCCTATCATCGCATTTCAGGAAGAATTAAGGCGACAGGTCGCTTTATATAACTCTTTGGGATGTTCAGTTTACAGAGATGTTAACGGGTCTCATTATCTTGTAACAGAATCGATCGAAAAACTACCCCTTAGCTCGACTAATTTAGTTTTTGAAATAGCCAATATCCCTGTGCATTGGATTCGAGTCGCGGGGTAATCTTCTCATTGTCGTAGGAAAGGCTGCGAACTTGATGTCGGCGGACGCCATATGATTAAGACGTGGTTAGGTTTCCTGCGGCGTGTTAATCCGAAGCTACCGCGGCTTTATCGACCGCGCTGGAATTTCGAATCGCGTTTGCGATTTTCTCAATGGTATCCATCCCATTGGGTTTAGATATGTACATCGTGGCTCCAGCTTGATAACCAAGGCGCTTTTCCTCATCACTAACGCTGCCTGTATAAATAATTATAGGGGTATGAGCGTGACGGAATCGGATTGTCTGGCAAAACACCAGGCCATCACCGTCAGGAATTCCAAGATCAAGAATAAACAGATCGTATTTCTTTTGTTCCAACAGAGAGTATCCATCGCCTAAATTCATGGCGGTGGATACGGAATGGCCTTGCAACCCAAGAGACACCTTCATCAGATCTAAGATGTCGCGATCATCGTCTAAACAGAAAATGTCCAGATGTGATTTCATTGCGCCTGCCCGTACGAGAGATTAAGCGAGAATTGTCTAAAGAGTATCTGAATCTTAAGGTGCGGCCCAAAAGGGGGCAATAAGGATATTCCCTAATCGCTCTACGGGTTTTTCCTTAACCAGGATAAGAGGAAAAGTAAGCTCGACCAATCAGCGATCGGTGTCAAGCAGGGTGGATCCACCGGAAACACTCGTGTCGCTCAAGTTTCAATTCGTAGAGCCGCGCCTGGTCCGGAATGCTAACGAGGCGAGGTTGTGCGACCTTTCTGCTGATTGATTGTGCCGCGGCAATGTTTAGCCCCGCAGCGGCACAACTTGCGATTCGAATGATACGAAGATTGATAGTCGACCGTCAGTTCGTCGTTAGACCGAATATCGCGAATGGCGTAGATCATCACTCGCCCATATCGAATTATGACCTCGCAGTTGGGTTCGCAACAATGGTTGATATATTGCGTGGGATTACCACCGACACTGCCATCAATGACGTGATTATCGTCCACCGCACAGAGGCTGTATTTTCGTTGCCCAAGACGGCGTCGAGCGGATTCTTCAGAAGAGATCAGCTCGCCGGTAAACTCCGCAACAAGCTGTCCTGCTGTGATGTCTGCATTTGTGAAACAGCCACGACCGTGGATATTCGATTTGCGTATTGATAAGTCGCTCTGGCGAGTTTCTTCGTGATCCTGGTGTCGAACGAGTTTGTGCCATGCGCTCATTATTTTCATCCCCCACTCGCCGATTAGTTTCTTGCGTCAATCGGCAAATGGTAACAACGTCCAGTTGATATTTCAAATTGCGGAGTGAACGTCATCAGCACTAAATGTTCAGGTTCACACCCTACTAGCCACGTCTCAGATCTCGCGAGATCAGTTTGGGTGTTGATTAAAAAGCTTGAGTATTAATTCGACCGGGTTCTGATTTAAAGGTGCGAACACAGTATTCATCGTTAAGGCGAAAAAAGTTCGCAGCGCGACAGAATACCCACGCTCTGCGGCAGATATTGTTTACAATTTTGAAATTCGCACCTATCGACTGGTGATAGGAAGCTCCTATCAGCAATCTGGAGGAGCAATCCAAAAAAATTTTCTCGCCTTAGAAATCCTGCGGAATAAATATCAAAGCTGTGCGGTTGTTAATGTCGCCGAGCCCTACGGCCGGCCCGCAAAGGCCGCTTAACTCCCCAGATCAAGCCCGGATGTTTATGAAATCAGTTTAAACGACTGAGCGCTCCAAAAGGCTTTGCAATAAATCTTTTGGTAGGCCCTCAAATTCAGTGGGCTGTCGCTGACATTTACGCCGCATCGGTTGCCACTCGTTTGGCAGCTTATCTAAAAAATCTTTCCGCGAATTGTTTCGCCGATCGAGGAGGAATCTGGATGAACTACGTGAAGTGGTGCGTCATATGTGTGCTTGCAGTGCTTGCAACTGCGGTTTCCGTGTCTGGGCAGACGCAGCCCAACCTTGATAACGGATACGTTCCTTACGGCTCTTATGACGGGAGTAATATTGATACTATCAACCTTGAGAACGGCAACCTTATGCTTCACATTCCCATGCCGTTCAGTTACCCGCAACGAGGTGGCAGGCTAACCTCGACAAACGTCCTTACCATTACCTCGAAGGCCTGGAATGTCCAGACTGTAATTGGTTCAAATGGAGGTTCATCACAGCACTGGTCTCTGGGGGGATTCGGGCCATCGGTCAATATTGGACAGATAGGCACCGGTGTAGGCTTTGCCAATACCATGGACCTCGCAGTTCACAGAACGTTGGATCGGGAGACCGACGCGTTCAACAATGCTACAACCGCAACATCCGGATACTATTTAACGACATGGGATGGCTCCACTCATACACTAGCGGAACAGCCTAATGGTCCACTGGATGCGTATGGCAATCCTCTTTTATTTGATGCTGAAGACGCAAGCGGATACCGAGTGGAACTGGACCCTGCGTGTGATGTCGAAGTCCTTGGCGGTTGCGGCGTAGTAATCGATCGAGCAGGAAATCGTTACGAATTCGATAAATTCGCTACCTGGTGTTCGAAACCCACAACCAACAATTCACTCCCTGGCAATACGACGACACAAACCTGTCAACAGGCAGCCAGGCCCGCAAGGATCATAGATACTAATGGAAATCTTATTACCACGCAAGACACACTTGGGCGATTAAGGGGCGGTATGACCCAGGTTCCGGGTGGCGATACCAGCGGATGCGTCCAGCAGGACCCGAACACCCCGATCGCTTCAGCGACCACGTATACGTATCAAGGCTACAATGGAGTAACTAACCAGATCAAGGTGTGCACCTCAAATATTACCGTTCAGACATTCTTCGGACTGGCTGGAGTTCATGAATTTCAGGACTCTTCGGAGGGCACTGCTCCGACCGGCAGTCCCACACGGTCGGCGATTGTAACAGTGCTGATACTGGATGGCGACTCCTGGGCAGACAGTAGCCGCTGGACTTTCTCTTATGACAACTACCTCAACGTGACAAGGCTCGGGCTGCCCACAGGTGGGTCGATCACCTATGGCTGGTCGACGCTCTACACTGGTGGTGCCGGTTGCGGTGGCATTTCCAAAATGACCCGCGTCGTGTCTACACGTATAGTCAACGACAATAACGGAAATTCTTTCCGCTGGACCTACGGATATGTGGAGCCGACGAGCGGCGGAGTATTTGCAAATATCGTAACCGATCCGCTGAATAACGATACTCTGCACTATTTTTACTCGCAGGATAAGGCCTGTACTTTTCTGGAGCAAACGACTCAGTATTTTCAAGGGTCGAGTACAAGTGGAAACCTGCCTGTAAAGCAGATAGATACGACGTACGCAAGGGCTACGGTTCCCGGCCAAATTTACGCTGGGTGGGTGCCTGTGTCGGTCAAGACAACCTTGCCTAGTGGCAAAGTCAGTCTGGTGACGAAGACCTACGATCAAGGACCGGGAAATGGCCGTCAAATTTTCGGTAACGTGATGACCCAAAAAGAATATGACTGGGGCGCGGGAGCGCCGGGTCCCCTGATGAGGGAGATAGACGCCAATTACCAATGGCAAACTGACAGTACCGGAGCATACCTGACAGCTCACCTTATAGATATTCCAGCTTCCACAGTT
Source organism: Blastocatellia bacterium (assembly GCA_035652355.1). GTDB lineage: Bacteria > Acidobacteriota > Blastocatellia > DASRDY01 > DASRDY01 > DASRDY01. Next base: position 7,509 of record DASRDY010000316.1, on the reverse strand, counting down.
GTAAAGGATCCACAAGGGTGCGTTGTGGCGCAGACCGACTACGCATACGACGAAGGGGGTGAAATTGCCCTTCAGCCTTCGGGCATTGGAGTTACGCAGCAGCATCTCGCTCCCAGGACGCCAGGCGTTCGTGGGAACACAACATCCGTGAGTACGTGGCTCATCACAAGCGGTTCAGCGGGTAGCTGCGGAGTAAAGAGCTCTCCTGTTGTCACTCGAACTACGTGGTATGATACCGGATTGGTCTATCAGTCGATCGATCCGCTAAATAACGCAACAACCCATTCGTACGACTCGATTTATGCTGGAGCATATCCGACCCGGACCTGTGACGCATTGAATCACTGTACCAGCGGCACTTATGATTTTACCACTGGGCTATTGACCAGTTTCACCAACCAGAATGGAACCATTCCTGCTTCTGGAAACACACCCGGTGATCCAGCCCATACAACGAATTATTCGTACGACCCAATGGCTAGAATAAGACTGGCCGTTTTTCCTGATGGCGGCCAAATCAGTTTCAACTATTCCCCTTCGAACACGTTTCCGCTGAATGTGGAAAAGGTGAGGAAGATCAACGCCACCCTGGACGATCATTCATTTGCTTATCTGGATGGACTTGGTCGGCCCGTCAAAGCGGTGCACCGAACACCCTCTGGTGATGTAATTGTAAATACAGATTACGATGCTCTCGATCATACTATCAGCGTGACAAATCCGTATATCTCGACAACCGAGCCAACCTACGGTGTTGTGCAAACGCAATATGACGCGATCGGACGCGCGACTCAGATAACCAAGCAGGATGGCAGTGCCTCAACGGTTCTTTATAACCAGTTCGGCAGCGCCTCGACAGGAGACTGTACAACCACGACCGACGAGGCCGGCAAACAGCGCCGCACATGCACAGATGGTCTGGGTCGAATGGTGGAAGTTGATGAGCCGGGCGACTCTTTCAGTGGAACCACGGCCAGCGGCTCTTTGAGTGTTGCAGGCAGTTTGGGGACAAAGACCATACCTGGCAGTAATTCAATCGCCAGCACTGGCACAGTTACAATCAATGGGACTGAGCACCTGAAGATGGTGACGACTACGACGAGATGCACGGCCACGCAAATCAAGTTTGGTTGCGAGCCGACCACTACTACCAGCACAATATTTGACAGTGGGACGGTAAGCATCGCGATTAATGGCGGGACGCCTTATGTCAGCAAATTCAATGGCGATACAGGTACCAATACCTCTGCAAGCGCAATCGCCAACGATCTGATTAGTCAGATCAATAATCCCACGAGCCCGAATCCTTATGTGCAGGCCAGCCTTACCAGCTCTAGCAGTACCAGCGCCTCGATCCTGTTGACGGCACGAACGCCAGGCAGCGCTGGTAACAGTATTTCATTTACCACTAGTACAACGTGGGATACGGTTGATTTCCCGTCGTCCACTTACACATCTTCATTTGTTCCAAGTCCGGCCGGCGGAGTGATGAGCGGTGGAGTAGACGGAGCTGCGCCGTTAACAATAACCGATTCCGGCACTGTAAAGGCCACTATAAAGAACCAAGCTGGAACGGCAATATTTACGACAGGTCCGGTATCGTACGGTGGCACGAGCGGGAACAACTCGGCGTCACAAGTGTCCACGGCTTTGATTGCCGCGCTAAACGGCAGTGGCTCTCCGGTGGGCGCGAGTGCCGGCGCCAGCGGTGGCACTATCAACCTGACCTATAACACTGTAGGTGTTGCCGGTGATGTTACAGTCAGCCTGAGCTCAACCAGCAGCCAGCCAACGTACTTTCCAAACGGTTCATTCAGCGGATCAGGTTCTCTTACTCATGGCGCCGACGCTGAAGGTCCATCATTGGATCATCCTTACGTGACACAATATGCTTATGACACATTGGGAAATATGATCTGCGCAGTGCAGAAAGGGTCGGACCCCACGCCGTTCACAACTTGCGCTGCCGCGCCGGCAAACTGGCGTCCGCGCTCTTTTACATACGATGCAATATCGCGGCTGGTGAAGGCAACTAACCCGGAATCGGGAACCGTTACTTACACCTATGATGCTGCCGGCAACGTGCTGCAGACGGTCTCGCCTGCGGCTAACCAGACTGGCCTGGCAACAACGACAATCAGCGTCTGCTACGACGCGCTTAATCGGCCGACCGGGAAGGCTTACTCGGCGCAGGATTGTCAGAACGGACAACTCCCAACTGGATCCGCAGTGATTACCTATACCTATGACGCTGGCGCGAACGGTCTGGGTCTTCTCACAAATCTGACCGATCAGGGCGGATCTGCCTCTTACAGCTATGATGCTCTGGGTCGCCTCAAAACTGAGACGAGAAAGACCAATGGCATTATCAAATCCATGGGCTATGATTACAACCTCGACGGCTCACTGAACGTAATCCATTACCCAAGTGGAGCTGCTGTCACCTACACTCCTGATTCCGCAGGACGTATTGTGTCGGTTACCGACCCTGTGAATGGGATCAACTACGTGTCAGGCGCGACATACACTCCGGCCAATTCGATTGCTGGATTTGTCAACGGTAACAGCGCGGCGTTTTCTGGAATCACCACCGCGTTCAGTTACAACATAAGATTACAGCCTGTCAGTATATCAGCCGCAGCGCCTGGCCAACAGGCGGTCTTCTCGGTTGGTTACGACTTCCACGTCGGCAATGGAGTCAGTGGGGCTGATAACGGCGACGTGTGGGGCGTCACAAACTTCAAAGACCCCAGCCGCAGCGAGAGCTTCACGTACGATTCGCTCGATCGACTCGCCTCAGCTCAGACCAATGGCACTGACTGCAGCGCTCTGCTGACGGATGGGCATACAAAGAACTGGGGAGACAACTATTCATATGATATGTGGAGCAATCTGCTGGGGAAGACATCAACGAAGTGCGGTGGAGACAACATATCATTGACATTAAGTCCAAAGAACCAGATCATTTCCACAAAATCAGGTTCCGCAAGTAATCCGATCTCTTACACGTTTGACGCGGCAGGTAACCTGACTAACGATGGCTCGCTGACATACACCTACGACGCGGAGCACAGAATAATCGGCGCAAACGGTTACACCTACACTTATGATGCTGGGGGTAACAGAGCAATGAAGAGCAACAGCACAACCGGCACGCTCTACTGGTATTGCGAAGTGGGTGTGATTGCTGAAACAGATCTGGCTGGAAATAACCAGCATGAATACATTTTCTTTAACGGTTCACGCGTAGCGCGCAAGGACGCGAACGGGCAGGTTTATTACTATTTTTCTGATCACTTGAAGAGTGCTTCTGTGATCACGGACTCTGCGGGCAACATAAAGTCCGAATCGGATTACGACCCATGGGGAGTGGAGCGTCGAGTGATCGATGGCTTTAACAACACTTACAAGTTCACCGGTAAGGAGCGAGATAGCGAAACCGGGCTCGATTATTTTGGCGCACGATACTATTCCAGCACGTTGGGGCGCTTTTCGACAGTAGACCCTGTTGATTCTCGAACCAGCCTGGGGAGTCCGCAAACACTTAATCGCTACACATATGCGTTAAATAACCCGGTCAAGTTCACCGACCCTGATGGGCGGTATCCTCAGGACCAGCATGAGATGTTCACTTTCTGGGGAGCCGTAGTAGGCGGGCGAGCGGACGCAGAGAAGCTGGCGACGGATGCCGGAAGAGCCGATGATTTCTGGCATGCGGCCGGATTTCCGCAGGGCCTCTTCGGGTTGGGGTGGATCTTCAACAGGAACCTCCATTTTGGCAAAGCGCCGACCACTGTTGGCAACGGCTTCGACGCCCACCTGATCGAGGATAATGGTGCACCCGACGCGCCGCATGCAAAAGGCATGTGGCACCACATAATTTCAAATCTATTAGGACATTCTGTTGACAGGGACCCAAAGAATAGCGGAGGATTCCGAACCTATTTAAAGGATCTTGGTATTCCGCTGACGAATCCGATATATAAGCAGATGGAAGCCGCAAGACTTCTCTCAAACCAGCTCGGCGTCAGGATAACAGGTATCTCAATCAACGGTAGCACTCACGGCCGTCCCGCTGAAAATCCTGATGAAGGATCAATTGGGGTACCCGGTAGTGCCTCTGTGCCTGACATAGGCACGGTGTCCGGGACTTATTATTTCCTTGATGGGCGGCCGCCCATCACGGTGACTGTGCCGGCTGCGTCGTCTGGCCAGCAAAATGCTCATCCAATGCTCGACAACGATAGTGGATTTTCGGTTGCCCCAACGGTTCATCGAGCCGGCAATTCCTAAGCAGAATGGATCCTTTGACGATAATAACCACGCGTTCTGGCGCTGGTGTATTCTCGTGACAGAAACTGAAGTTAAAGCTGACCCCAACGCTTCAGATTCAGGTCGGGCTAATTGCACAGCGATTAGCCCGACAGTTCCGACGTAAAACATCACTGGAAGCCTTACTTTCATTGTTCCTGAAGGGGCCTTCTATTTCTCAATGCCTGTTTTACCAGGCTCAACTCTGCAAATTTAAACGTTCCGCTCGAATTTCAGCCACGACTGTCTAATAAGATCACGGTTGCTCAGTTAAACGCATTGCAGCCCATATAGCAAACCAGACGCCGGTCGAACTCCTAAGATTTTAGTTGACATTGTGCCTCGTCCCGGGCTAGTCTCCTAATAGATTAGGAGGCATTTGATGAGGTACGTAAGATTAATCGCTGTCATAGTCGCCGCGGTAACAGCAACGGCAGGCCCGAGTGCCCCTTCACACTTCGATAAGAAAGTATGGTGGCCCGTATCGGGCACGGTAATCCTGGCCGGAGGCGGGTTCAAACAAAAAGCAGCCAATGATCTAGTGGATCGTCTGATTGCCTCTGCGGGAGGGCCAGATGCCCAGATCGTTGTTATTCCAACCGCGTCGGTTACTATTCCGACTCTTCCCGCGACCGGACCTCAGCCGGCCAATATCGATGCGATCCGCCATCATCTGGAATCGCGAGGAGCTAAGCACATAACTTTTCTGCACACGCTTGACCGGAAAGTTGCCGATTCCGACAGCTTCGTTAAAGCCTTGCGATCCGCGAACGGAGTCTTTATTACAGGCGGTGCCAGTCGCATTCTGGATCAGACATATCACGGAACGCTTGTCGAAAAGGAATTGAAGGCCCTGCTCAAACGCGGAGGCGTCATTGCTGGAGATTCGGCGGGCGCGATAACAATTGGTTGTTTCTGGATCGATTATGTTCCTAAAGAGGATGCCTACGGAAGGTCAACGGACGGCCTTTGTCTGCTGCCGGATGTCACCGTGACCCCTCATGTACAGAACGTTGATGGTGACGAGCGGTTGCAGGAGGTCTTCAAGTACATAGCTGGACACCCTGCGATTGGCATAAATATTCAGGAGAGCACGTTTCTAATATTGCATGGCGGCGTTGCCGAGGTCGGTGGTACCGGCGGCGTCTCAATTTTCAATCCCACGAAAGATAAGACGAAACCTTACATTAAACTCTCATCAGGTCAGAAACTGGATTTGGATAAATAGCACAAATCTGCCTCTGAACCCTGCAAAACACGAACGATCTCTCTCCAGTTATTAGTGGAGAATAGGTCGTTTTTGAGTTCCGCCGATTAATGCCGACTACCTGTCAAAATTGACAGTATTCAACGATTTTTACTCCGTTTATAGTCAAGACCTCGCGGCTCACGTTTAGCAAGTTCATAGCTGGAAGTCCCTTGCATTGTTATGAGCAAAAGAAAGACGCACAACCATCAAGGCCGAGCCCTCACAGGTCAACGTGGAGAAAAACGAGTGGCGGCGTTAATCGTTGTCGCGCTCTTGCTGTTGATCGTGTCGTGGCGGTGGGAAAATCGTTTATCAAGAGCTCAGCCAGTGCTGGAAACAAGCGCTCCGAATTCAGAGCTTCAAAAGTTCGTCGGTCGCTGGCAGCGTGACGATGGTGGTTATGTTATTACGATCAGATCGGTCAACCCTGAACGCGTCGGCAAAGCCGGGAGTGACGAGCTCGGTTCGATGTCCAGGGAAGATGCCTCGCAGCTATCCGGACTCAGTAATGTTTTTATTGAGTTGAGCGACGAGAATTATCCAGGTTCAACTTACCGTTTATATTATCACAGCAGCAGCGATGAACTCGTAGGCACGTATTTCCAGGCAGCCCGGCAACAGCGATACCCGGTCACCTTTCAAAGAATGAAATAGGTTCACATCCGCTCGTCATTCCAGACATCTATCGCAATCCGCTTGAATGTTCTCATAGATTATCAGCCGAAGACGGTCGAAATCTATATTGACACACCCTAAATGCTTAGGTATCTTATTGGTCAATATCTAAGAATCTTAGGCATCGATCATGCGTTCGGTTATTCGGAAGGATCATGTCAAAATATAAAGCACAATTGCTGCAAGGTTCGCTGGATATGTTAATCCTGCGGGCGCTTTCACTAGGCCCCCTGCATGGATATGGGATCATTCAGCGAATCAGCCAAATGTCAGATGAATTGCTAACAATCGAGCAGGGCGCACTCTACCCGGCGCTCTACAGAATACAGCAACGCGGATGGATTAAATCAAAATGGGAGATCAGCGAAACAGGCCGCAAAGCCAAGTTTTACACGTTGACAAAAATGGGTGAGAAGCAACTGGCGATTGAAGAGGAGAGCTGGGATCGGCTGGCGCTGGCCATAGCGAAGATGAGACAGGCGACTTAAGGACGAATTGTATGGAATGGTTCAACATTTTGATTGACCGTCTGAAAGGATTATTTCGACGCGAAAATGTCCTGCTGGACATTGAAGACGAAATGCGTGAGCACATCGAGATGGAGACTCGCGCTAACATCGCTCGTGGTATGAGCGTAGATCAAGCGAAATCGTCGGCCGTAAAGCGCTTCGGGAATCCGGACCGCATGGTTGAGTCAGGATACAGTGTTCGAGGCGGCGGCGCGGTTGAAACAGTGTGGCAAGATATAAAATATGGAATCCGAATGCTGCGGAAAAGCCCGACGTTTACCGCCGTTGCAGTTTTGACACTGGCTCTTGGCATTGGCGCAAACACCGCGATTTTCAGCATGGTCGCGTCGTTTTTGTTGCGGCCGCTTCCGGTGAAAAACCCACACGAAATTACAGTCCTGGCATTTCAGAAAAAGGAAGGCCCCCTGCAGGACAACTTCTCTAACCGCCAAATGGAAGACTTGCAGGAGCAGACAACCGATGTTTTCGCCGATGTTGCAGGTTCGCAGTACTCGCTTGATGGTCTTGGGGTGAATGGAAAAGCCGAGCGCATCGTGACCTGTTACGTCAGTGGAAATTACTTCACAATGCTGGGAATCAAACCTGCCCTCGGCCGATTTATTCTCCCTTCTGAAGGAAAGATACCCGAGGCTGATCCGGTACTGGTACTCGGATATTCATATTGGAAAACTCGCTTCAATGGAGATCCGAGTATTCTGGGTCGCAAGGTGTCAATTAACGGGCATCCGGTAACGATCATCGGAG
>DASRDY010000315.1:0-18280 GCA_035652355.1 Blastocatellia bacterium | reverse complement strand
TCCTTACGAGCCGATGCTTCGAGACGCTTATGCAGGCGCTCCCTGGGCCGGCACGCTGACCCAAGTTTCATATGCCGAAGGGCGCACCTACATGCACGATGTGTTGCTCAGCGATACGGATCAGATGAGCATGGCTCACGCCCTGGAAGTCAGAGTGCCCTTGCTGGATCACAAACTCGTTGAATACGTGATAGGTCTGCCCGACGAGCACAAGCGGCCGAACGGAATACCTAAACGGCTAATGGTGGAAAGCCTTGACGGCATTATTCCTGACGAAGTCGTCAGCCGTCCTAAACAGGGATTTACACTTCCGTTCGACCCGTGGATGCGCGGCGCGCTGCGAGATTTTTGCAGCGAACTATTGTCAAAGAGCACAACGGATGAACGTGGAATATTTCGTTCTGATCAAATAACCCAAATGTGGAACGCGTTTCTTTCTGGCAGCCAGGATGTGAGCTGGTCCAGGTTATGGGTCCTGGTTGTTCTTGAAGATTGGATGGAGCGAAACGGCGTCACGTTTGATGAGAACACGTGCCTGCCGGAATTAGCCTTTGCGTGAAGATCCTCCATGTCATTCCAGCAGTTGCCGCGCGTTATGGGGGGCCTAGCCATGCCGTATTTGAAATGTGCAAGGCTCTGAACCAGCAAGGAACCGAGATTCTTATTGCAACCACTGATGCGGACGGCGAAAGCACGTTGCCAGTCAAGCTAGCAACAAAAACTGAATATAACGGCCAAAACGCGATTTTCTTTCATCGTCAATGGAGCGAAGCGTACAAGTACTCTCGCCCATTGGCCAACTGGTTAGACGCGAACATAAAAGGTTTTGACGCTGCACACATTCACGCTGTTTTTTCGCATTCGTGTCTGGCGGCCGCAAAGGCTGCGCGTGAAAACGGCATCCCATATATTATCAGGCCGCTGGGCACCCTGGATCCATGGAGTCTGCAACAAAAAAGAATTCGTAAGCAGATTATGTGGCGTGCCGGTGTGGGAAAGATGCTCAGGAAGGCATCGGCAATCCACTACACAGCGACAGACGAGAAAGATTTGGCGGAAGGCGCACTCGGACTTAACAAAGGCGTTGTCATACCGCTGGGCATCGATTCGGATTATTTTCAATCTACAAACAATGACGGCATATTTTTGCGGAGTCACGAGGAGTTGGAGCAGAGCCCTTACATACTTGCGCTCTGTCGGATTCATCCCAAAAAGGGATTGGAGCTGCTGATCGATGCGTTTCGGAAACTGCACAGCGATTCTAAATTCAATTCGTGGCGGTTGGTTATAGCCGGTAATGGCGAGGAGTCTTATGTTCGGTCAATCAAGGAATTGGCCAGTAATAATGGCGGCAGTGGCTCTGTGATATTTTCCGGCTGGTTGTCCGGAGCGGAAAAGAAATCGGCGATTCAAAATGCAGCACTCCTGGCGTTGCCATCCCATCAAGAGAATTTTGGTATCTGCGTGGCTGAAGCAATGGCTTGCGGCGTGCCCGTTTTGGTCAGTCCGCACGTAAACCTGGCAAAGGATATTCGAGAATCGGATTCAGGTTGGATAGCTCCACTTGAAGAGACGGAATTTACGTCGATCCTGCGCGAAGCGATGAGCAATGAATCTGAGAGAAACCGGCGCGGGATCTTGGGAAAACAGTTCGCGTCGCAGCAGTTTCGGTGGTCGACGCTCGCATTGCGGTTGAATACGCTTTATCAGGCGGTTACCAGCGGTGGTCCAATCGGATGATTTATGCCATCGATTAGCGGCATAGCCGATCTAACTTTTATAGTCTTAACGAAAAACGAAGAGGATAATCTTCCGGCTTGTCTGCAGAGCGTTCACGGCTGGGTTAAAGAGATATTCATCGTGGATTCAGGCAGCACAGATTCGAGCCTCTCGATTGCTGAGGAGTACGGCGCAAAGATATTCACCCATGTATTTGAAAGTCACTCCAAGCAGTGGAACTGGGCATTGCACAACCTGCCCATCGGTACGGACTGGGTCCTGGCTCTGGACGCGGATCAGCGCGTGACGCCTGAACTTGCTCAAGAGATCGTCGATTTCATTAATGGACCATCCAGCGCAAAGGTAGACGGATGCTTTATTAAGAGACGGCAGATCTTTCGCGGAAAATGGATCAAGCATGGTGGTTACTATCCTAAATATCTCCTGAAGATATTCCGCCTCAGTAAAGTATGGATAGATGAAACCGATCTTGTGGACCATCATTTTCGGGTGAATGGAAATACTCTCAAATTAAGGAACGATATAAGCGAAGACAATCAAAACGAAGCTGATATATCCATGTGGATTGAAAAGCATAATCGATATGCGGCGCTTCAGGCTCTTGAGGAAAACAGAAGCTCAATGAAAGTAACTGGTCCAGGAGCGGAGGCCTCGTTTTGGGGAACGCCTGACCAAAAGGTTTTATGGCAAAAGAGCGTTTGGAGCAAACTGCCGCTTTATCTGCGGCCGTTCATTTATTTTACACAGCGGTATTTTTTCAAGCTGGGATTTCTCGACGGTAAAGAAGGATTCATCTTCCATTTTCTTCAAGCCTTTTGGTATCGATTGCTGGTCGATATTAAATTGGACGAGCTTCGGCATAAGAAAGTCCTAGAGCTGAACGACACATCATCAAAACAGGCTGCTGCAAAGAGGATATCAAATAAAGCTTAACTGTCGGTATCGTTGCGAGAACAGATCAAGGGATTAATGATAATACTGGGTATTAACGCTTATCATGGTGATGCTTCGGCGGCCATTATAAAAGATGGTGTGCTTGTCGCGGCTGTCGAGGAAGAACGCTTTAATCGCGTAAAGCATTGCGCTGGTTTTCCGATCGAATCGATCAAGTACTGCCTGAGCGCCGCAGGCGTCAGTATTGAAGATATCGATCATATCGGAATCTCGCGCGATCCGTCGGCTCATCTTCACAAAAAAGTACTGTTCGCTGCATCAAGAGCTGCTAAGAGCCTCACCGGAAGCAAGTCTCAATCGAGCGAAAAGTCAGGCGGAGGACTGATCTCCGCGATATCAGAGCGGTTGGCCAATGCAGCCAAGGTTCGCGATCTTAAGGATGAATTGGCCAAGATGTTTGACCTGCCGAAAAACAGGCTGAATGCAAGCTTCCATAACATCGAGCATCACAAGGCGCATCTTGCCAGTTGCTTCTTTGTTTCGCCTTTCGATAAAGCAGCGCTTCTATCTATCGACGGCTTCGGGGACTTTATCTCTACAATGTGGGGAATCGGCGACGGTCAGACGATAGAGATTCTCGGACAGGTTGAGTATCCGCACTCTTCCGGGATTTTGTACACGGCGACGACGCAGTATCTTGGATTTCCTCATTACGGTGACGAAGGAAAAGTGATGGGTCTGGCCCCTTACGGCAAGCCAAGGTATATGGAGGAGTTTCGAGAGATAATCAAAACCGAAGAAGGCGGCAGATTTAAGCTCAATCTTGATTATTTTCGTCATCACTCAGAGGGCGTCGACATGTCCTGGGATGAAGGCTCGCCGAGAATCGGTCGCATCTTTTCGGATGAGTACGTAAAAGTTTTTGGCCCAACCAGGCAGCTAGGCGAGACGCTGACCGAGAAACATCAGGATATCGCCGCCAGCCTTCAGGCTCGGCTCGAAGAGATCGGATTTCACGTATTGAATCATCTGCATGAAAAAACTGGGTTAACCGATCTCGGGTTGTCTGGCGGAGTCGCTTACAACTCAGTGATGAACGGTAAGATTCTTCTCAACACACCATTCAAACGCATTTTTGTTCAGCCCGCGGCTGGCGATAGCGGGACGGCGGTGGGGGTGTGCTATTTCATCAATAATTCGATCCTCGGCAACGAGAGCAATTATGTGATGGAAGGCGCCTATACTGGTCCTGAATTTTCTGCTGAAGAGATTCGAGAAGAGCTTCAGAAGAGCAACCTTACCTATGAAGAATACTCTGATCGCGAAGTCACTCGACGCGCCGCTAAGGACATTGCAGATGGAGCCGTGATGGGTTGGTTTCAAGGGCGGATGGAGTTTGGACCGCGAGCGCTTGGTAACCGTTCAATAGTAGTCGATCCACGTCGCGCCGATATGAAGGACATCCTGAACGAACGCATAAAAAAGCGCGAGCCGTTCCGTCCATTTGCCCCGTCGATCCTGGAAGAGCGAGTTGGTGATTACTTCGAGCAGACACATCCAGCGCCGACGATGCTAATGGTCTACCAGATTAAGCCAGAGAAAAGATCAGAAGTTCCAGCTGTGACTCACGTTGACGGATCAGGCAGGTTGCAGACAGTATCGCGCGATGTTAATGATCGGTACTACCAATTGATATCTGATTTTTGTGACCTGACCGGAGTGCCAATAGTGTTAAATACATCCTTCAACGAAAACGAACCCGTAGTATGCAGTCCGCGTCACGCTATCGATTGTTTCCTGAAAACCAGAATGGATGTTCTGTATGTGGGAAATTTCGCGGTTAGAAGAAGCAGTTAGCTATGTTTAAAAAGTCGAACAAAGGGAGTTAGTTTGATGCCGAAGCGAGCGTTAATAACCGGAATCACGGGTCAGGACGGCTCTTTTCTGGCGGAATTTTTGCTGGGAAAGGGCTACGAAGTTTACGGCATCATTCGTCGTTCGTCTTCGTTCAATACCGACAGAATCGATCATCTGTATCAGGACCCGCATGAGCCCGATACAAGGCTGCGGTTGGTTTATGGCGATCTAAACGATTCCAGCTCGCTAAACGCTTTGTTGAGAAAAATCCAGCCGGACGAGATTTACAACCTTGGCGCCCAGTCTCACGTCCGTGTCAGTTTCGATGTCCCTGAGTATACCGCGGATGTTACCGGCGTCGGAGTGGTAAGACTTTTAGAAGCTATACGTGATACGGGAATACAGACCAAATTTTATCAGGCTTCATCGTCTGAAATATTCGGAAAAGCAGTTGAAGTTCCTCAGAACGAATCAACGCCCTTTTATCCGCGCTCGCCGTACGGATGCGCGAAGGCTTATGGCTTTTACATCACGGTTAACTATAGAGAGAGTTACGAGTTGTTTGCCTGTAATGGGATTCTGTTTAATCACGAAAGCGAACGGCGCGGCGAAACATTTGTCTCGCGAAAGATTACCCGAGCGGCAACCCGGATTAAGGTTGGTTTGCAGGACAAGTTGTATCTAGGCAATCTCGATGCTCGCCGCGATTGGGGGTACGCGCCGGATTACGTTGAGGCGATGTGGATGATGATGCAGGCCGATACGCCTGAGGATTTTGTTATTGCGACCGGCGAAACGCATTCTGTGTCGGAATTTCTGGACGAGGCCTTTGATTATCTTGGCATTGATTGGAAAAAACACGTGGAAATTGATCCCCGCTACTACCGTCCAGCCGAGGTAGACCTGCTTCTCGGCGACGCAAGCAAGGCATTTCGTAAGCTTGGCTGGAAACCCAGGGTCGGATTCAAGGAATTGGTCAGGTTGATGATCGATCACGATTTGGAGCTGGCCGAACGCGAAGAGGCAATCGCAGATCGAATCGGCCGCACCGCCCTGGCTACGCGTTGGGGGGCTAACTAGGCGTCGTAATGAGCAGCCATTTAGCCGGCAAACGTATATGCCTGACTGGAGGCGCTGGATTTCTGGGCAGACGTGTTGCGGACAAACTGCGCCAGCAGGGTTGCGAAAATATATTCGTTGTTCGGAAAAGTGAATATGACCTTATCAAAGGTGAAGATGTCGAACGCCTTTATCGAGACGCGAAACCCGAAGTCATAATACATCTGGCCGCTGTGGTCGGTGGTATAGGCGCAAACCGGGAAAATCCCGGACGTTTCTTTTACGAGAATATGATAATGGGCGTTCAGCTGATCGAAGGTGCCAGGCGGTTTGGCATTGAGAAGTTTGTTCAGATCGGGACGATCTGTGCTTATCCCAAGTTCACCCCCGTGCCATTCAAAGAAGATGATTTGTGGATGGGCTATCCCGAAGAGACAAACGCTCCCTATGGAATTGCTAAAAAAGCTCTGCTGGTTCAGTGCCAATCTTATCGAGAGCAGTACGGTTTAAACGCAATATACCTGCTGCCTGTTAACCTTTACGGTCCTGGAGACAATTTTAATCCCAATAGCTCGCACGTAATTCCAGCTTTGATCAAGAAATGCGTCGAGGCAGTTGAAAGCGGGCGAGATTCAATCGAAGTCTGGGGAACTGGAACAGCAACCAGAGAGTTCCTTTACGTCGATGATGCCGCCGAAGCAATCGTTCTTGCCACAGAGCGTTACGACAAACCTGAGCCAATGAACCTTGGGTCGGGCTATGAAATCAGCATAAAAGAGCTAGTTCAATTGATTGCAAATGCGGCCGACTTTCAAGGTCGAATTGTTTGGAATACGAGTAAACCTGATGGGCAGCCGCGCCGTTGTCTTGATGTGTCCCGAGCTGAACGCGAAATTAATTTTACTGCAAAAGTAAACCTGGAAGAGGGCATAAAAAAAACAGTGGACTGGTATCTTGAGCAATCAAGAGGCCGAATAGTCGAGGCCGGTACAGCCTGAATCGCCGTTTAATGCGAGTTCTGATTCTTAATCAATTCTTTTATCCGGACATCTCCGCAACAAGTCAGTTGATGACTGATTTGGCCGAAGACCTTGTCAAAATGGGCGCGGACGTTACGGCCCTTTGTTGCAGAAATCAGTATATAAAGGGTGAAGAGCTGGTTTCAGACGAGGTATACAAAGGCATTCGTATCGTTCGCGTTGCGGTTACACAGTTCGATCGAGCAAGTTTCGTCAAACGCGGCGTTTCTTATCTGAGTTTTTACGTCTCATCATTTTTCAAATTGATTCGCCTGAATCGTCCTGATGTTATCCTTGTGCTTACAACGCCTCCATTAATCGCGAGCGTTGCCTGCATGATCAAAGCCATATCGCGGTGCAGGGTTATATACCTGGTTCAGGATCTTTATCCTGATGTGGCAGTTCAGCTTGGAGTGCTGAAGGAAAAAAGCTCGTTCACCAGACTGCTGGAGCGAGTATCCAAAACCACGCTTTCAAGATCGGACGCAATTATTGCCCTGGGCGACTGTATGCGTCGTAGGATCGAAGAGAAGGGGACATCACCTAAGAAGATCCATGTTATCCCCAACTGGGCCGATGGCGATCAGATAAGAACCATTGAGAGATCAGAGAACGAATTTTTGCGCGAGCACAGACTGACTGAGAAATTCGTCGTCTTCTACTCTGGGAATATGGGAAAGGTGCACGATTTCGACACAATACTTGAGGCCGTACGTGGACTTTCAAGTCATTCTGATATTGTTTTTGTTTTTGTCGGTGATGGGCCTAAAAGAAATCTAATTAGTGACTTTATAAAGGAGAATCCAGATGTTAATATTCTGCTTCTCCCTTACAGACAACGCGACGAGCTCAGCGTCAGTCTAGGTGCCGCAGACGTCTCCCTAGTTACCCTGTCCAAAGGAATGGAAGGGCTGGTTGTTCCCAGTAAGGTATACGGAGTGATGGCAGCAGGACGGCCGATAATATTTATCGGCCAAAAGGGAAGCGAAGCGGCCAACACAATTGAAAATGCATCCTGCGGATATGTGATACCCAACGGCCAGGTATCGGATTTGAAAAATGCTATCTTGAATCTGAAAGCTGATAAATGTCTCGCCTTTCAGATGGGGAAAAACTCGAGAGAGAGTTTTGAAACAAAATTCGATCGGCGATTGGTGACCAGGCGCTACTTTGACTTGATCAAAGGGGTGATGGAAGCCAATGGGAAAAACGTTCAGCATTCCCCGTCCTATGCTGCTAGCCGAACCACAGATTTATGAACACATTTTTCTTGCTGTTCCTTACATCTTTTGCGCTCTCGTTTGCACTGACACCGCTGATACGGAACGCATCATTCAAGTTGGGTTTCGTAGATAATCCCGAGGACGACAGGCGTGTTCACACTTCTCCCGTTCCGCGGGTCGGCGGTGTCGCCATTTTTATTTCATTCGCCCTTACGGTAAGCCTTGCGCTGTTGCTGCGCTCGTCCGTCTCGTCAGAAGTTCTTCGCGATCTCACAAGAGTACTCTACCTGGTAGGTCCATGTTGTCTGATTTTCCTGGTTGGAGTTCTGGATGATCTTTACAGCATCAACGCGAAAGTAAAATTCGTTGCCCAGGCGGTTGCCGCGATCCTGCTTTACATCGCTGGCTATAGAATTGAGAACATCAGTCTGCCGTTTGGCGGTCTGCTGGAACTGCATTATCTGGCATTGCCTGTAACGATCGTATGGATCGTGGGATTATCGAATGCATTTAATTTGATCGATGGATTGGACGGTCTTTCCGCGGGCGCGTCTATTTTCGCGACGTTGACGATGGCAATAGTAGCCATTATGAACGGGCGGCCGATAATGGCTTTCCTGAGCTTTGCGCTCGCCGGATCTATCGTCGGTTTTCTCAGATACAATTTCAATCCGGCTACAATCTTTATGGGAGATTCCGGCGCGCTATTCATTGGGTCGATGCTCGGCGCTTTATCTATACAAGGCGCGCAAAAAGGGTCCACGGTTGTCGCCATAGCTATACCGATCGTTTCATTCGGATTACCGATCCTGGAAACGTTTCTGTCGATGGTGAGACGCTTTTTATCCGGTGCGCCGATTTTCTCGGCTGACAAACAACATATTCATCACGTGTTGCTTGAACGCGGACTGTCTACCCGTCAGGCAGTGATTCTGCTTTACGCGGTTTCCGCGGCCTTTTCGCTGTTCAGCCTGCTCTTTATGAGTCCGGATAATCGACTTTTAGGGTTGATTCTGCTGGTGCTGGGTATTTGCGTGTGGGTTGGTATTCAGCAACTCGGGTATCACGAGTTCGGCGAGATGGGACGCCTGGTCAATCGGGGAGTTGGCCAGCGAACGATCATTGCAAACAACATCAAAATCAGACGCGCGGCGGCCGAATGTTCAAGCGCAATAAGTCTGGTTGAGATCGAGAATGCTATAAGGACCTTTATGGACGTCGAGGAGTTCGATCACGCGGAAATCAGATTTAAGGGATCGATTGCGGCCGATAGATCTGTCCGCGAAAATACCGAGCATAATAAACTCCAGGGATTTATGCGATGGGACGGCAAAACGTCGGACGGTGCATTCAGTGCTGGCGACATGTCAGGATACTGGACTTTGCGGCTGCCGTTATACTTTGATGATGGAGCATCGTTAGGCGAATTAATGCTTTACCGGAAATTTGACAGGCCGCAGTTGATGATCGATGTCAATCTGATACATACCTGTTTGTATCCGGAGCTGAGAAAATCGCTTATCAGAGTTCTGGACAAAAAAGAAGCGAGAGGAGCGGCGGGGGTCTAGAAAATGAAAGTTGTTGTCGTTGGAACTGGCTACGTAGGGCTGGTTACGGGAGTTGTTCTTTCATATATTGGGCATACTGTTACCTGTATCGACATTGATACGGCAAAAGTCGAACAGTTAAAGAGCGGCAAATCTCCTATATACGAACCGGGTCTGGAAGAGTTAATGGCGATTTGTTTTGAGAGCAGGCGGCTGGAGTTCAGCCCTGATTATGGATGTGTAAAAACTGCTGATGTCATCTTTATTACGGTAGGAACGCCATCTCTTCCAGGAGGAAATGTAGACCTTTCGTATATCAAATCAGCCGCGACAGAGATTGGCAGAAATCTCGACGGCGACCGTTTTCAGGCGGTCATTAACAAATCGACGGTTCCAGTGGGAAGCGGCAACTGGGTCGAAATGCTGGTGTCTCAAGGCATCCAAAATGGTGCGAAAGTCGCTGTCACCGTGGCTGGTGGGCACGCGCTCTCCGGAAACGGAACGCGATCAGTTGCAAATAAGCACAATTTCGCAGTTGTCAGTAACCCAGAATTTCTGAGAGAAGGATCTGCCGTATACGATTCGTTTTTCCCCGATAGAATAGTCATTGGCACGAATGACAAACAGGCGCAAGAGATGATGCGAGACCTTTATGCGCCACTTCTCGATCAAAGTTTTACACTGCCGGCTTTTTTATGCGTTAACGAAGATCGCGCGGGTGCTGTTCCCTTACTCATTACCGATGTGGCCAGCGCAGAGATGATAAAATACGCGGCCAATTCATTCCTGGCGACGAAGATCAGTTTCGCAAACGAAATCGCGTCGATATGCGAATCGGTTGGCGCTGATGTTACTGAGGTTATGCGCGGCGTAGGATTGGATCGTCGTATCGGAATGAGTTTCTTGAATGCAGGAGTAGGCTGGGGCGGGAGCTGTTTCGGAAAAGATTTATCGGCGCTTGTCGCGACCGCTGAAGAATATCTTTTGTCGCCAACCATGCTGAGCGCCGCGCGCCAGGTAAATATGGCGCAGCGGCGTGTAGCTATCAAAAAACTTCAAAGCGCGCTGAAAATCATAAAAGGAAGAACCATCGGTTTGCTCGGTCTGGCGTTTAAGCCAAATACCGATGACGTAAGAGACGCACCGAGCCTCGATATCGCGCAACATTTGATAGCTCTTGGCGCAATGGTCAAAGCCTACGATCCCGTTGCCGAAGAATCCTGTCGACGCGCTCGGCCCGATCTCGAGATCAACTATTGCCCCTCAGTCGAAGAGGTAGCTTCAGACTGTGATGCGCTGGTGATCGTAACCGAATGGGAGGAGTTTAGATCGTTAAAACTCTCAAAGCTTAGAGAGCTAATGCGCACTCCCGTTATCATTGATGGAAGAAACATTCTGGACGCTACGGCTGCTCGCGAGGAAGGATTCGAATACCACGGCATCGGCAAATGTTAGGCCTGCTAATTCCGTTTTTCTATCGCGAAGTCATCGAGAAAGATCTGACCGTTCCCCACGCTATCGAAGGAAGTGATCGCCGGCGTTTGAATAAAAATAACGATAGCCTGTTTCGGCGATTGAAGTGTGAATTCAATTTGCCGTTTCGTCCAATCATAATCGCCTGAAGGCGGCTGGTCAGTTGCTACTGGCAGGCCGTTTTCACCAACAATGCGAAGCAGTGGTTGTGTAGCGGGTGTAAATCTGCTGCCTTTAGCAAAGTAGGTTAGCGAGTAGCGCCCAGCCGGAATTGGAGCAAGAACCTGAGAAAGCGTCGCCGCGTCGTGGCTGTTTTCTCCGGTAAGGTCGATTCGCAGAGCCGACTTTCCAGTGCGGACTTCGCGAGAGGTCAGCGTTATATTCCCGGAAAGCGGCTGTTGGGACTGCCATCCAAACGAACCATGATAACTTGCGAGATCGCGCTCGAAAGAGCCGTTGAGCAATAATTGAGATAGTTCGTTCTGGTCTGGCGCATTAACACTCCAAACAGCCTTCGCCTCGTCGTAGAGTTTGGCGGAGACCAAACCGTTGATTATCTGAGGCGCAAGGTGACCTTGAGACTCGAGGTCTTTAGCGCTAAGGTGTTGCCAAGTTTTAACCGCGAGCGCAGGATTCCCGTGATTTACCGCGAATAGAGCGAATCTGGCCCGTCCAGTTCCTTCGGATGGAACTGCAAATTGGTCGATGTCGTTAAGAGTTACCCCTTGCGCTTTGCTGAGTAATTCGTAAACGTAATCACATGCCTGGGGATTGATCTCGAGATACTTTTTGAATTCAGATAATGATTCCTGGACGTCTCCCTTACGAAGCAGACAATTGGCGAGCAGCCAGTGGGACCGCTCGTTTGCCGGCGCAAGCACGA
The DNA here is from genome assembly GCA_035652355.1 of Blastocatellia bacterium. GTDB lineage: Bacteria > Acidobacteriota > Blastocatellia > DASRDY01 > DASRDY01 > DASRDY01. The sequence goes on along the minus strand of DASRDY010000315.1, from coordinate 6,585 downwards.
TCATGTTCCGATAGGACTTTTCGGCCAAATCCAGATTACCGGACAACTCATACGCCGAACCGAGCTCGCCCCAATAGGCATAGTACATTGGGTCAAGCCGCAATGCTTCCTTGTAGTGCTCTAATGCCTGCTGCGGATCGCTTTGACTTGGCGAGAGCATGTAGAAAGCGCCAATCCAGGATTGAACCGAAGGATTATCAGGAGCGAAATCCAGGGCAGTCTGGTGCTGCTCTGGTGCCGAAGGCAAAGTTACCACGGAAACTGCAATGGCTTCGCTGAACACTTCGCGCGCCAACAATATTGCCGCCGCCAGCAGTACAACACCGACAATACGATAAATCAGTCTGTTGCTGGATCTGGCAGCTTGCTTAGTCGTCCCTGGCAAGTTTTTCACAGTTTATCGATCTGTTGCTGCATAACTTCAGACAGGCGTTTAAAGACGCCTGCACCGTAAAGTTAATTACTCGATTTGGCTTTTCGGGTCAAGTCCGGTATTCGCCGGAACTTAATTGTTAGCTTGGGCAATCGCCTGATTGAGTATATCAGGCATTTATGGCGACCCACGGGTGTGGAGGATTCCACTTCCTTTATGGTATCCGTAACGCGGATTCTATCTGCTTCCTATACGGTTAAGTCGACGTGGGTCGCCATAAATGCCTGAATCCAAATGTTTGCATCGCCAGCGCTCAAAACCAAACTCTAGCTTAGCCCAGCCGAATATTGCCTGCAAATCAGGTCGATCAGCAAATTGCTGTCGCGGCGCGTCTTATATATAATTCGGTTTCATAATTAAGGAGTTGTAATACTTGACAAAAGCCGCAGTCGATCCTGAAAAGAAAGTCATAGTTCCTTTACTGGATTTAAAAATTCAATATCAGTCGATCAGGGAAGAGATACGCGAGGCTGTCGATCGCGTTTTTGATCGTCAGCAGTTTATTCTTGGGCCGGAAGTCGCCGCATTTGAGCGTGAGGTCGCGGAGTATTGCCAGGTCAATCATGCGGTAGGCTGCGCGTCGGGTTCGGACGCGATTATGCTGGCGCTAATGGCTCTTGGCATTGGACCCGGTGACGAGGTCATAATTCCGACTTTCACTTTCTTTGCCACCGGCGGTTACGTGGCCCACGTTGGCGCACGCCCCGTATTTGTCGATATAGATCCAGTCGATTTCAATATAGATTGCGAACAGGTCGAAGCCAAGGTTACTTCCCGCACAAAAGCTATCATGCCGGTCCATCTATATGGTCAATGCGCGAATATGGACGCCTTGTTGGATATATCGAAACGAACAGGTGTTCCGATTATTGAGGATGCAGCGCAGTCGATAGGTGCAACTTTCCGTGATCGTCAGGCGGGTTCGATGGGCAGAATTGGCTGCTTCAGTTTCTTTCCGACAAAAAATCTGGGCGCGGCGGGCGACGGCGGTATGGTCGTGACTAATGACAGTGAGATCGATCAGCGGTTGCGCGCATTGCGGGTTCACGGAAGCCGAGTGAAATATCACTATGAGATGCTCGGGGTGAACAGCCGGCTGGATGAAGTTCAGGCGGCCGTTCTTCGAGTGAAACTGAAATACTTGGACGAGTGGTCAGCGGCAAGAGCTAACAACGCTGATCGATACGATACGCTGTTCAGGTCCGCCGGGCTGGATGACGATGACAACGTTATTCCACCGGTACGCCAAAAGGGCGCGCGTCATATTTTCAATCAGTACGTAATCAGGGCAAGGGAACGCGACGCTCTGATGGCATATCTGAAAGAGCATTCTATTGGTACTGAAGTTTACTATCCTGTTCCGCTGCACCAGCAGCCGTGTTTCGCCGCTTTTGGGAGCGGAGACGACTCTCTCCCGAATGCGGAGCAAGCCAGCAAAGAAGTTCTTGCTCTGCCAATATATCCTGAATTAACCGAAGATCAACAACGCGCTGTTGTTGATCGAATAGCGAAATTCTACCTGGAATAATTCTAGGAGCTATATGAAACGTATCCTGGTCGCGGGCGGAGCCGGTTTTATCGGCTCTCACCTTTGCCGAAGATTGCTTGACGAAGATAATGAAGTTGTTTGTGTTGATAACCTCATGACCGGACGCGAGCAGAATGTCGAAGACCTAAAATCACGCCCGCAATTCGAATTTGTTTGTCACGATGTGGTAGAACCAATCGATCGCGACATCGATCAGATCTATAACCTTGCCAGTCCGGCTTCGCCTGTCCATTATATGGCTGACGGGACCAAGACACTGGAAACGAATTTTGTCGGCACGCGCAATCTGCTGAACCTTGCGAAGCGAAAAAGCGCGAGATTTTTGCTGGCTTCAACGTCGGAAGTGTACGGCGATCCGGAGTCTCATCCGCAGCGGGAAAGTTACTGGGGCAATGTGAACCCGATTGGCGAACGATCGGTCTACGACGAAGGCAAACGCGTTGCTGAAGCCTTGACAATGCAATATAACCGCCAGGAAGGCGTGGACGTTCGGGTTGTTAGAATATTCAACACTTATGGGCCGACGATGTGTCCGGACGATGGACGAGTCGTTTCTAATTTCGTGGTTCAGGCGCTGCGTGGCGAAAATCTGACGGTCTATGGCGATGGGTCGCAGACGCGCTCTTTTTGCTTTGTTTCTGATCTTGTGGACGGTCTGATCCGAATGATGAATTCGGATTATATTGGACCAGTTAACCTCGGCAATCCCAGAGAACTGAGAGTTATTGATATCGCCCGCATGGTGCTGGAGATGACGGGAGGTAACTCGTCGATTGTCTACAAGCCTCTTCCCTCTGATGATCCTCGCAGGCGCAAGCCCGATATCTCGCTGGCAAAAGAGAAGCTTGGATGGGAGCCGAAGGTGCCCCTTGAAGAAGGGCTGTCATCCACAATCGATTATTTTAAAGAGCGGCTTCAAAACGAAGAGACAACGGAAACCGCACGCTCACTGCGTGCCTGATAGAGACAGAGACGCGGTAAGCAACGCTTGAAATAAAGCACGCTTAAGTGTGTGCTAATCCAGGATCGAAATAATGACCATACTTGTCACTGGTGGGGCCGGATACATTGGCAGCGTTACTACTGAGTTGCTGAGAACGAGCGGTGAATCGCCGGTAGTACTCGATAATTTGTCGCGCGGTCATCGACAGTCCGTCAACCCTGAAGTTCCATTCTATATCGGAGACATAAGCGACGCTCATCTTGTCGGGCAGATCATCCGCGATCACAACGTCGATTCGTGTGTTCATTTTGCGGCGTATGCATACGTCGGCGAATCCGTAGAAAATCCCGCTATTTATTTTGGAAACAATACGGGTAAAGCAATAAAACTGTTCGATGCTCTGGTCAAAAACAACGTCAGAAACGTAGTTTTCTCGTCGACGTGCGCCACTTACGGCGAGCCGAAAATCATTCCTATTCCCGAAAACCATCCGCAATGGCCAGCCAATCCTTACGGTTGGTCAAAGCTGTTTGTTGAACAAGTGCTGAGTAGTTATGACGCTGCTTATGGTCTGAAGTTCGTCGCGCTGCGATATTTCAATGCCGCAGGCGCATTCGGACAACAGGGAGAGTTTCATGATCCTGAAACGCATCTAATTCCTAACGTTCTGGCAGCAGCGGCAGGTCTGGCTCCCGAAGTGCCGGTATTCGGAACGGATTTTCCGACTTACGATGGAACTGCCGTGCGTGATTACATTCATGTCGTAGATCTAGCGCAAGCTCACCTATTGGCGCTTAATTATCTTCGAGCGGGGAACAATTCCGATTTCATCAATTTGGGAACAGGACACGGTTATTCCGTGCTGGATGTTATCCAAACTGCAAGGGAAGTAACTGGTCGAACGATAAAAACGAAGATGAGTCCAAGACGTGCAGGGGATCCTTCACACTTAGTAGCAGTAGCCGACAAGGCTAAAGCCGTGCTCGGTTGGAAGCCGGAGCACGACAATTTGGAAGAAATGATCGGATCGGCGTGGAGATGGTTGCACGAGCACCCGCACGGATATCAAACCGAAAATTATAAAGCCGAGGTTTTCTAACGCGGAAAATCAATTCACGTCCCACCAGGTTCGGGTGTCATCGGCCGACACGCGGGGAACTCTGGCGGCGTACGCAGACCGTTCGCTGCCGCCTGATTCGCGCTCGCGCCTGTTACCATTCGTCTTCGGCAGGATCAACTCTACACTGAATGCCGGATTCAATTTCTTGATCTGGCTGCTCAACTCTGGCGACAACTTTACGGTGACAAGCTGAGCCGGACTGATCGTCACTTCTGTTTCATCTTCAAGCGTAAGTTTGATCGCCACTTCGGCGCTGCCGCGATTTCCATCCAGCAACTCAAACAGCTTGTCAGCTGAATCGGCTTCCAGCAGGGACGCTTCGGCGCAAATCGTAATTCCGCGCGCCATCTTTTCGTAAATTCCATCCAGCGCGAAAATGTCATCAGCGATAATGCTATAGACGCCTTCATCTTCAACGTCGAGCTTGCCTTTAACGATTACCGCGGTGTCGTTTTGAAATAAACCAGAAGTGCGTTTGTATGTTTCGGGCCATACAACTACCTTGACCGATTCGGTCATATCTTCAACCTGAAGTAACGCAAATCGATCTCCTTTCTTCGTAGTTTTCTGCTGAACCGATGTAATCGTACCCCCAACAGAAACCTGCGACTTATCCTGTTTTTCGCCCAGGCCGGCGATGACTGTATCGCAAAAATCATTCAGCGCGTGCTCGTATTTCTTCAATGGATGGCCGGAGACATAGAATCCCAGTGTCTCTTTTTCGCCCGAGAGCTTCTGTTCAAGCGTCCACTCTTCGACATCCGGCAAAAGTTCGTTGGCCGCGGTTGAAACTTCAGCCTCTATCATCCCGAACAATCCGACCTGACCGGACTCGCGGTCTCGTTGCGCCCGCGCGCCCCCATCGATTGCTTTGTCGATCGACAAGAACAACTGTGATCGCTTCGCTCCAAAACCATCGAAAGCGCCGGATTTGATCATCGATTCCATTACGCGTTTGTTCACGGCCTTTGAGTCCACCCGCTCAGCAAAATCGAATATCGATTTAAAGGGTCCGCCCTGCTCTCGCGCAGCGATAACGCTTGATACAGCGGACTGACCGATTCCTTTAATTGCGCCAAGTCCGAATCGTATGGCGCTTCTGGTCGGAGTGAAATTGTACTGGCTGATATTAACGTCGGGCGAAAGTATCTCTATACCCGTTCCGTGCGCCTCAGTAATATATTTCGCGATCTTGGTTGTATTGTCGATTTCGTTCGACATTACGGCCGCCCAGAAATGGGTGGGATAGTTCGCCTTTAAATACGCTGTTTGGTACGCAACCCACGCGTAAGCGACCGAGTGAGATCTATTGAAAGCGTAATCCGCAAATCCTTCAATACTGTGCCATAGCTTTTCCAATTTGCCGGGATCATGGCCCTTTGCGACAGCGCGTTCCAGGAACCGTTCTTTGTGCTTGTCCAGTTCCTCGCGCTTTTTCTTACCCATCGCGCGCCGCACGAGGTCGGCTTCGCCAAGCGAATAATCGGCGAGCTTCTGGAACATCGCCATGATCTGTTCCTGATACACGATTACGCCGAGAGTGTTGCCAAGAACTTCTTTTAATTCCGGAAAATCGTATTTGACTTTCCTTCTTCCGTGACGCCGCTCGACGAATTCGTCGATCATTCCGCTGTCCAGTGGGCCTGGACGATAAAGCGCGTTCAGCGCCGCCAGATCTTCAATTCCTTCGGGTCGCAACTTTCTGCATATTTCGACCATGCCGCCGCTTTCAAACTGGAATATGCCATCGCATTTTCCTTCGGCGAACAATCGCATCGTCTTTTCATCCTGAAGCGGAATGTCATTGATATCCAGGGGATAACCCTGCTCCTGCTCTATCGTTTTTAACGCGTCCTCGATAATCGTTAGAGTGGTTAGAGCGAGGAAATCCATCTTCAGCATCCCGGTCTTTTCCAGGTCCGACATTGGATACTGAGTCGTCAATTCATCCTTATTCGATTTGTAAACCGGAACCAGTTCGTCCAGTGGCTTCGGCGAAATCACTACTCCAGCCGCGTGCACGGATGAGTGGCGAGCGCATCCTTCCAGCTTCTTTGCAATCGTGATCAATTCGGCAACATCTGAATTTTCCTGGATCGCTTTTTTAAGCTCCGGCACTTGTTCTATCGCCTGGTCAATAGAAACGTTACGACCACGGACGGGTGGAGGGATCAGCTTGGCAATCTTTTCTACGTCTGCATATGGCATCTCGAGCGCGCGACCTACGTCTTTGATCGCTGCTCTGGAAGCCATTGTACCGAACGTAATGATCTGCGAGACAGACTCGCGGCCATAGAACTCAGATACGTAATCAATGACTTTACCGCGACCTCGCACGCAGAAATCGATGTCGATGTCGGGCATTGAGACTCGTTCAGGATTCAGGAAGCGCTCGAAGAGTAGCTCGTATTCCAGCGGATCTACATCCGTGATTGCCATCGAATACGCGACAAGAGACCCGGCCGCGGATCCACGACCGGGGCCAACCGGGATTCCCTGTTCTTTTGCATATTTGATGAAATCCCAGACGATCAGGAAGT
>DASRDY010000314.1:0-1260 GCA_035652355.1 Blastocatellia bacterium | reverse complement strand
TTGGCGACATGTGAAAACCTTCTGTGCCAAAATAAACCCTGGGCAATCAAGGGATAAGGCCATCTATCGAGGCCGCGCGATCTTTTTCTGGAGTCTGCGCACGCTCAGGCCGAAGGTTTATCGATAAGGCTGATATGCTGGCCGCAGCCGGTGGGTTCGACCTACCCTGCCCAATTCGCGGCGCCACGCTGCACGTTCCAGCTCGACACCTACCTGACGGTATCGATGGTCCCATAATCGATCTGACGTTCTGAATTCGAATTCTCGAGCTTCTTGATTTGCCGCTTGGGTACGCTTTGATCCCAAGCATGCGGTCACCGAGCTCATCCAGCTTATCGATGCGGCCCATTCCAAAAGACTCGCCGTGATCTTTGACGTGCCTCACAACCAGGCCGCGTCAATAGCTAACCACTACTGGCGATATGATGGAAATACAGAAGGGTTTGACCGGAACGATTTAGCCGATGACCAGCCAATCGAACAGATAATGAATGGCAGCAAGTCAAAGTTCAACACAGGAGAGGAAATGCAAGACAGTGTTGACACACGAGCACCGGCTCCTTCTACAATCCGTCGGCATAGTTGCTGCATAACTGTCTTGGTAATGGATTAATCAGCGCAGTGATGTAGCTGACTACCGGGAGGTGCATTCGTGGAAGCGAAAAGATTATTTGCAATTCCGCGATTGCTATTTATTGCCACATTTTTACTCTGGGCCGGCGGTTGCGCTAGCGTCGAGCAGAATGGTCGCCCCGCGGTAATCGCATGCGTCGGATCTGGTTGTGCTGACCGTCAACCAAACAATAAGATCGCTTTGCTCGGCCCGCAACCTTATCAAGAAACGAAAAGTTATTATTCGAGCCATTGCGATGAACAGACGCGCGAAAGGCAGCATGAACTCGCGAACTGCACCGCGGTGCCGTTAGTTAATATTCCGTTAGAGTCGTCGCCGCGATCCTGATTCATGCGAGAACGTCAATTATCGTGATGGCAGCAATGCGCGCCGGATTCTTCTTGTGATTTCGACGGCACAATCATTGTTGGACTGAGAAAAGGGGTCGCGATCGGGCTCATTTTTCGCCGGGTTATCTGCCATGAAGATGGACGCGTCAGTAGAAGCTGAACTCGCTGGTGATCGATCGAATGCGGCACTGGTCTGTGTGAACAACAGTCCAGGTGCGCCGAGCGCAGCAAGTATCAGTAAAAACTGACGCGCCTTTCTCTCTTGGCGTGTATGATTGTTCCTTTGTAGAATTATCA
>DASRDY010000313.1:0-19008 GCA_035652355.1 Blastocatellia bacterium | reverse complement strand
TAATATGGCCTTCAGCAATCCCGGTTCACCGCTGGACGCGGCATAACGCGTTCTGTTTTCGGAGAGAGCCTTCACCATCGCATCCTTTATATATTGCGGCGTATTCGGAACGGGCTCGCCTCCATGAAACGGAAAGACCTTCTTATCTGGCGGCAGAGCCATTACTTTATTTCGAATCTGAACTATTTCCGAAAAGCCCACACCGTCAAATCTTTTCGATAGATGAAGGTTAGCAGCAGTCGTCGGCATCTTATTCCTTTCCTTACACTCAGAAAAAACGCGCGCGCGGCTTGAAATAGAATCAAGCATTCCATATTCTCATCAACAGTCTGCAATAAGTGCAGCGTGGAAATATAACAAATCGGGCACCAAAAAACTAACTCACTGCTGGTCTCCAACTCCCCTGATGGAGAACAAGGAGAACGATATGCGAGAAGTAATGACGGTGATTCTGGGCGGAGGGCAGGGACAACGGTTGTTCCCGCTGACGGCTCAACGCGCAAAGCCGGCCGTTCCACTGGGCGGCAAATACCGATTGATCGACATCACGATCAGCAATTGCATTAATTCCGATATATCAAAGATATACATACTGACACAGTTCAACTCTGCTTCGCTGAATCGCCACATTTTTCGTACCTACAGGTTCAGCCGTTTTACTGATGGTTTCGTGGAAATTCTGGCCGCAGAACAAACTCCCGAAGACAAAAACTGGTTTCAAGGAACAGCGGACGCCGTGCGGCAGGCATACAAACATTTCAACGATCCCAGCATCAAGACTTTCCTGATTCTGTCGGGCGACCATCTATATCGGATGGATTACAAAAAGTTCATAAAACACCACTACGAAACCGGGGCTGACCTGACGATTTCAGTCGTTCCGATGGATCCAGAGAACGCTTCCAGCTTCGGCCTCTTGAAAACAAACGAAGAGGGCCGAATTCTTGAATTTAAAGAAAAGCCCAAAGGCGCTGAGCTCGACACCATGCGGGTAAACACCGAGTCGCTGGGGCTTAATGCAGATGAGGCGAAGCGTAAGCCATTTATCGCTTCAATGGGGATATACGTCTTCAAAAAAGAGATGCTGGGCGACCTGCTCTTCCAGAATATGAAGCACGTCGATTTTGGAAAAGAGATTATTCCGGCAGCGCTTTCGTGCTGTAACGTGCAGGCGTATTTGTTCAATGGTTATTGGGAAGACATTGGAACGATCAAGGCTTTCTATCACGCCAATATCGATATGACAGCGGTGATACCGCAGTTCAATTTTTATGATCCAAACGCTCCGATTTATACTCGACCACGTTTTTTGCCTGGCTCGAAGCTCCGCGATTGCCAGGTGAACGAATCTATTGTCTGCGAGGGATGTATTCTGGACGGAGCGATACTCAGACGCTCGATCATCGGCAATAGATCGCGTGTTGGTTACGGCGCGATTGTGGAGCACTCGATGATTATGGGTTCGGATTACTATCAGAGCATTGAAGACATGCAGCAGGACCAGTCAAAAGGAGTTCCGATTGTCGGCATAGGACCAAACACCATTATCCGCAACGCGATAATAGATAAGAATGCCCGCATAGGCGCGAACGTTAGAATTCTGAACGAAGACAATGGTCAGAACGCCGACAATGAGAACTATTACATCCGCGATGGAATTGTAATCGTTCCCAAGGATGCTCTCATTCCAGACGGAACGATTATTTAAATCAAAATATAAGGTCTGGCGCGGACAATTCGGGTTTTCGCGCCAGGCAAACTATCGTTACGCCGAATGGAAGGTTGATATACCGCAGCAGCCACCGCTCAATCGCCAGCAAACCGATCAGCGCATTGTTGAGCCAGTCCGGCAAAATGATATGCGAAGTCTTTGGCTCGACCGATTTCTTGAAAATATTCTGAACGAACCGCATTGCAAGGATTGGAAAGAACAGGAAAGTGATAAAGAAGCTCAATCGCTCTATTTCAAATCCGACGCGCGTCAGTTTGTTGCGAAGCTCGTAGGCAGCGTAGCGTCGGCGATGATGAAGAGCCTCATCGTGCTCGCTCCACAAAAAACCGTAAGCCGGAACCGTTACGATCAGCAATCCGCCCGGTCGCAAAGCTCGATAGAGCTCGTCCATCGAGGCCAAATCGTCATCAGCGTGTTCCAGCACGTCCAGCGCTGTGATCAAATCAAAACAGCCGTCAATAAACGAAAGTCGCTCTATTCGTGAACGGGTCAGCGGTCCACCGCCGCGGCTTCGACTGAATGAAAGAGCTTCCTCCGACATATCGGCGCCAAAAACCTCACCGTAAATGGTCAGAGCATCTCTCGTAGCGCCGGTTCCGCATCCGACGTCCAGGATCCTTGCACCTTTGGTATCGGCGATTTGCTGGTTTACCAGGCTGGTCACTAATTGCCGCCTGGCAACGAACCACCAGTAATGGGTTTCCAACCGATACATAGTTTCGTATTCAGCTTGATTCATCTGTTGTTTCGACTTTCAGGAGCTATCAAAAAACCATAGCGGCTGAGTCATACCAAGTCAAATACAATGATCGCGCGCCTTGGCTGGATCAATCAGCGCGATTTCAATCGCAACGCCAGTATTTCTGATAACTGAAATTCGCGCATGCAGACAGCCGGAAACTAGCCGTGAGCGCGACTTTCCAGACCCCACGCCGGAAGCCTTGCCCATCAAGGGTTTCCAGTTGCCTACCTGGAAACCCAGTACTGGCGCGGCTTTTCACGCGATAATGATATTAAAAAATGCGCCGATGGTTTGCATGTGAATCTGGCCGCAACTGGCCGCCACGCGGCCAGTTGCGAATCGACATCTCATGAAAGCCGCGCCAGTCGTCGCTTTCAAAGAAGTCGCTGATTCGCGCAAAAAAAATTTTCTCAATCTGTAAAAAAAGTTGACAAGCAAAAATCAACTCACTATAAACAACAACATATTGTGTGCCTTGTGGTCTTGTACACAATGAAGCTGTTAAGCACAGCATCTTGTGGTCGAGACGAAAATCTGATGAAAGGAGACTAACACGATGGCTAAAGCAGGTGGTGCAAAAAAAGCAGCAGCTAAGAAGCCCGCGGCCAAGCCCGCGAAGAAGGCAGCCAAAGGCGGCTCCAAGAAGAAGTAGTTCATAAAAAATGAACGGGGTTTCTCTAGCGAGAAAAACGGGGGATGGGCGACCATCCCCTTTTTATTTCCTTACGTAACTTTCCTGTCCTTGCCGATGTGATTCCCCACCGTATAATGGTAACCTTGATCTGTACACGAGGAGTTGGCATTCATGCGCGGAGAATTCGATCAACGGCCCTGGGGTAGTTATGAGGTGCTGGAAGACCTGGATGGTTTCAAAGTCAAAAAGATCATCGTCAATCCAGGTCACCGACTGAGCCTTCAATCTCACAAGCGCCGCAGCGAGCACTGGGTAATCACGAGCGGCGAAGCTTTGGTAACCCTCAATGATGGGCAGCACAGGCTCGCCCCCAACCAATATATTCATGTCCCATCGGGCGCGCGCCATCGGGTAGAGAACCCAGGGTCAGAGCCGCTGGTGTTTATTGAGGTTCAGTGCGGCGATTATCTTGGCGAAGACGATATCGTTCGCTATCAAGATGACTATCAGCGCTCTTAGCCTAACAACCACCGATTGACTCGTGATCATCCAAATTAAATTGCCGATAAAGAATTCAAACTAGAACGAGCGCTTTTGAAATGCCGTCTGGAAAAACGCACGATCTGATTACCTTTGTTCTTGCTCTGCCTACTGCTGTCGCTGCCTGGGCTGTAAGCGGAAGCATCGGAGTGATGCTGATTGCCACGATAGCAATGCTGTTTGGCGGATTGATGTTCGGGCCGGATCTGGACCTGCACAGCGTCCAGTATTCCAGATGGGGTCCTTTCAGGCTTTTATGGTGGCCATATCAGGTTTGTTTCAAGCACAGGTCGCGGTTCAGCCATGGATTGATCTTCGGAACGGCGATTCGTGTCATCTATTTTTCAATTGTTCTGATTTTGCTGAGCGCAACGATAATCTATTTGCGTGACAGTTACCTGCTCGGCGTTCATAACAATGCTGCAAGAGAAGTAGAACGCGCTGCTTCAGGATTTTGGCTATTTGTCAGCGGCATCGATCGAAATTACCTGATCGCGGCATTTGCCGGAGCGTGGTGGGGGGCAGCCAGTCACACGCTGTCCGATCTAATCTTTTCGGTTGGAAAGCAGACAAAGAAGATTTTTTGATATAGAGACTGCGCTTACCTGTGCCCGAACAACTCTCTCTCAACCAAATCACACAGGATATGTCCAATGGTAAGGTGCACTTCTTGAATCCGAGCGAAGTCAGAGCTCCTGACAATCAACGGAACCGTTACAAGCTGCGCCAGTCGACCGCCGTCGCGTCCCAGCAGTCCAATCGACTTCATCCCCGCAGCATTTGCGGCCTTTACACCCTCGACCACATTTGAAGAGTTACCGCTGGTGCTGAGTCCAATCACAACATCGTTAGGTCTGCCCAAAGTTTCAACCTGACGACTATAGACGTAATCAAACCCGGTTTCGATTCCGATTGCAGTGATCGTCGCGCTATCTGCCGTCAGCGCCAGGGCAACCAGGCCGGGGCGATCAAAAGCAAATCTGTTAATAAGCTCGCTGGCAATATGCTGGGCATCCGCCGCGCTGCCGCCGTTTCCAAATAGCAGAACTTTTCCGCCGTTGCTGAGGGAATCGATTATTAAATGGGCCGCCTGGACGATTTGGGGAGTGGACTGTTCAAAAAAGCGTTTTGTAGTTTCGATATTCTCTTCGACAACCTGCTGGATTCTCTTTTCCATCGAATATCCTTAGCCTACTCTATCAATCCATATTGTAATACGAGTTACCGCTTATGTCCGTTTCCATTAAGAACAGCCTTTAACGCCTGTCCGGTGTAAGATTTCTTCGTTTTGGCAATGTCTTCAGGTGTTCCTTCAGCGACTATTCGACCGCCAGCATCGCCGCCATCTGGACCAAGATCGATTATCCAATCCGCGCTCTTAATTACATCAAGATTGTGTTCAATGATGATTACGGTGTTGCCAAGGCTCACCAGTTGCTGAAGAACCTGCAACAGCTTTCGTACGTCTTCAAAGTGTAATCCTGTAGTCGGTTCGTCCAGCAGATAAACGGTTCGCCCCGTGGCTCGTTTGGATAATTCTTTTGCCAGCTTTATGCGCTGCGCTTCTCCACCCGATAAAGTGGTCGCTGATTGTCCCAGCTTGATATACCCGAGACCGACATCCAGCAGCGTTTGCAGTTTCTGCTTTATCTGAGGAACATTCTCCAATACCGGTAGCGCTTCCTCGACCGTCATATCCAAAAGCTGAGCGATAGACTTGCCTTTGTAATGAACCGAAAGGGTTTCCCGATTGTAACGCGCGCCGCGACAGACATCACACAGAACATATACATCGGGCAGAAAATTCATCTCTATTCGTTTCAGCCCATCGCCGCTGCAGGCTTCGCATCGGCCGCCTTCGACGTTGAAACTGAATCGGCCAGGTTTATAGCCTCGCTCTTTCGACTCGGGCAGCATCGCATAAAGCTCTCGAATAGGAGTGAACAGCCCAGTATAGGTTGCTGGGTTGGAACGCGGCGTTCGACCGATCGGAGATTGGTCAATCTCGATAACCTTATCTATGTGTTCGAGGCCTTCGATTCCGACGTGCGCTCCCGGCTCGGCAAGACTTCGATAGATCTTTCTGGCCAGGCTGCGGTAAAGAATATCTTCAACTAATGTGGATTTCCCAGATCCCGATACACCAGTAACGACGGTCAGCAGACCAAGCGGAAACGAAACGGTTATGTCTTTAAGATTATTTTCTGAAGCTCCGCTAATCGTAATCGCTTTCCCGTTCGGAGATCGACGCTCTTCCGGAAGGGCAATCTCCAGATCGCCGGACATGTATCTGCCGGTTAACGACGTTTTCGATTTTGATATGCCTTCAGGGCTGCCAAAGGCAACTACTTCTCCGCCGTGCGAGCCTGCGCCGGGGCCTAAATCGACAACGTAATCCGCTCGCCGAATGGTCTCTTCGTCGTGCTCTACAACCAGCACGGTATTCCCGAGGTCGCGCAGGTGCTCCAACGTTTCCAGCAACCTCAGGTTATCGCGCGGATGAAGACCTATCGACGGCTCGTCCAGCACGTATAAAACTCCGCGCAATTGCGATCCGATCTGAGTTGCCAGTCGAATACGCTGACTTTCACCTCCAGACAGTGTTGCCGCAGGACGATCAAGAGATATGTAACCCACACCGACGATTGACAGAAAGTGTAATCGACTGCGAATCTCTCGCAGAATGAGTCCGGCAATCTTCTCTTCACGCGGATTGAGCTTTACCTGCTCGAATACTTTGTGTGCATTATCTATGGAGAGCGAAGTCAGATCCGAAATCGAGTTATTAGCAACCTTAACTGCCAAACTCTCAGGTTGCAGCCGCTTGCCGTTGCAGGTGTGGCAGGATACAGGCGATATCAGGTCTTCAAGAGCCTGTCTCAAATTTTCGCTGCTCGACTCTTCGTAACGCTGCTTTAAAAATTTAGTCGCGCCCTTCCAGGTCGTCTTGTACTCGTAATTGCCGTACTTGAAGCTGATCTTTTCTGACGATCCATAAAAAAACGCGTCGCGCGCCTTTTCCGGAAGCTCTTCAAACGGCGTATCAGGCGACGCGCCGACATTTCGCGCGACTGCAAACAGCGCTTCACGCAAATAGTCGCTGGTTTGCGATTCGAACGGTGTTACATCGATCTCTTTTAACGGCAGACCGGGATCCAGAACCAGTTTTGCCGGATCGACTTCCAGCATCGTGCCTAATCCGTGGCATTCAGGGCAGGCGCCGTAAGGACTATTAAATGAGAAAGAGCGCGGCTCGAGCGTTGGAATGCTGATTCCACATTCCGGACAGGCCATTTTTTCGGAAAAGAGCTTTTCTTCGCCATCAACAACTGAAAGAAGAACTAATCCGTCCGTTAAACGGCTGGCGGTGTGAACAGATTCTTCCAGGCGTTTTTGAATGCCGGATTTTATCAGCATCCGGTCAACAACGACTTCGATTGTATGATTGCGGCGTTTGTCCAGTTTGATCTCTTCATCCAGCCCACGCAGCTCGCCGTCAATTCGCGCACGAACGAAGCCATCTTTGACCAGCTTTTCCAGTTCCTTGCGAAACTCGCCCTTACGACTGCGGACAATCGGCGCAAGGATCATCACCCGCTCCCCTTCAGGAAGCGCCAGGATGCTCTGAACTATTTGATCAGTCGATTGGCGCGAAATTGGTCTGCCACATTGATGGCAGTGCGGCTGTCCAATCGACGAAAACAGCAAGCGCAAGTAATCGTAAATCTCGGTTACCGTGCCTACAGTGGAGCGCGGGCTGCGATTGGTGGTCTTCTGCTCGATTGAGATGGCAGGGGAAAGACCTTCGACGGCATCGACATCAGGTTTTTCCAGTTGATCCAGGAATTGCCGGGCGTAAGCCGAAAGCGATTCCACATAGCGACGCTGTCCTTCGGCGTAAATCGTATCGAACGCAAGCGAAGACTTTCCCGAACCGCTCAAACCAGTGATGACAGTGAGTTTGTTGCGTGGAATCTCTAGACTTACGTTTTTGAGGTTATGCTGGCGCGCTCCGCGCACCGTTATCTTCTCAATTGCCATTAGCCCGCTGCTATAGTCGCGAATTTGTCAATTACCCGAAACCATTATTGTAGCGAAGCGGTCAATGGCGATTCAAGATAATCAAATTGAATAGCACTGGCGGTCTTTAAGCGCTAAAATGACCACATATGAAAGCGTACGATGAAGTTATAGAATTCATAGCTGCAGGTCTAACCCCGGATCAGCTTATTGCCTTTCAACCATCTGCGGAAGTGAAAGAGCGGATTGCCGGTCTGATTGATCGCGAAAAATCAGAGTCCCTGGCAGCCGATGAAAAATCAGAGTTGGAGCATTATCTGCAATTGGAATATCTGATGCGAATGGCAAAAGCTCGAGCCCATCTTCACTCAACTAGTGAGTTGATCGGTAATCAACGACCCTGAGGTATAACAGCCTACTTTGCAACGTACCCTTTGCGTGTTCTCGCCACTGCGTTAGGCCGATCAATCTCAACACGTATTTTGCGCATTTTCCCGTCGGCAACTGTATTGGACGGGTTATACCCAATGCTGTATACGGTCCTCAGTTCGCCAGCGACCAGTGGATAAACTTTGTCCAGATCTTCCAGTTGCGCGGCCTTGAACGCCAGGCCACCCGTTTCTTCGGCAAGTTGCGCCAGTCGAAATCGCGCGATTTCAAATGTACGGTGAGTGCTGTTTCGCTCGACGTCTACTTCTTCGTGCTCAGTATCCAAATAGATTGGATAAATGCTTGCGCCCTCTTCGGTCACTCGGCTGAGCAGTTCTTCGTAAGGGTGCTCCGCGGGATATTCGTCAGGAGCGTCCAGTGATTCATCGACCCCGTCGGTCATCAGAACGATCGCTTTCCGCTCTTGTTTATCCGTTTTCAACATGTCATAGACTCGCCATAGCGAATCGTAAAGAGCCGTTCCGCCATGAGCTTTTATCTTATTGATATGTTTTTTCAACTCCTCATGATTATTGCTGAAATCCGAAACGAGTTTGAATTTGTCAGTAAAAGCGATTACGGCTATTCGGTCATTAGCTTTCAACGTGTCGACAAAATGAGCGGCGGCATCTTTGATCAGTTTTGATTTGTCTTCTGTGCTCGAACTGAAATCCAGCATCAAGACCAGATCGAATGGGGCGCTTTCGGGTTCAAAATATGAAATGGATTGCTTTACGCCATCTTCAAAAACGGAGAAATCTTCCCTGTGCAGGTCAGCAATGCCTTTGCCGGAAATATCGGCCACTTTGACGTTTAGCTCGACCAGGCGCGTTCCCAGCGAAATCGGACTTTCCGAATCGGGATTCTTTGTTTCTGTTTCGCCCGATTTTAATTTGTCTGGCTGTTTATCCGGCGGAGTCTGGCCATTTGCGCTTAGTGCAGTTTGGCCCACAAAACCTGCAAATAATAAGAACGCCAACAGAATGTGTTTATGTGCTTTAAGTCGCCCCATACTCAAAAAGGCCATGGATTATCAAACTGATTGGGGAGTTAGCGCGGATGAAAGGTACCAATAGAAGGATAGCAGCCGCGAGTCCGACAAAAAAGGGCAGGTGCAAATTAAGATTTGCTGTTTTGAGCAAATAGTTGGAGCACCGCTTTGGTGCTCCAACTGATTTTGTCGCTATTAACCTTAGCTCAAGCTCGTGCTTTCGTACTAATCACATTTTTTAATGCCGCCGTGTTTAGCGCAGGCCTTTTGAGCCTTATTTTTTGGAACCCGCTTCCCGTCCTGACATTCGCACGTCAGACCAAGAGACTGATTGTTGTATCCATTGTTATAGTCAGTGTCGTAGCGATGACCAAAGAACAGGAATCGGTGATGATGTTCATTGTTATTGTGATGACCTTTGTGATCGTCGCGGTCACCATCGCCATCGTGGTGTTTACCACCGCCAGGATGGTGCCCACCGTGGTGATGGTCGTCGCCGTCGCCATCACCTTTTTTCGATCCGTTTCCAGAGCCTCTTGATGAACTGCTCTCCGTGCCGCCGCTTGTTACTGTCGCCGTTCGCGAACCGTTTGAACTTCGGGTTTCAGATGTCCTAGAGGTCGAACCATTCGACGATGGCATCGGGCGATCACTCGACCCACTGGACCGACCGCTCGTTCTGCTGCCGGACGAATCGACTCGCGATCCGCTCGAATGGTTTCCTGAAGAGTTGCTTGACGAACTCGAACCACGAGACGAAGATCCTCCTGAAGAACTACTCGAAGAACCGCTCGACCGCGACGAACCGCCTGAATAACCCGACGAGCTTGAACCGTGCGAACCTGAACTGCCGGCAGAACTGCTTCCACCGCCTGATGATCCACCTGAGTGTGAGCCGCCGCCACCGGACGAGCTGCTGGACGAACTGGACGAAGAACCAGAGCTCGACGGCCCCGTCTTCTGCGCTGAAACGACTGACGAAGAGACTGCAAGTACAATTGAACAACCAACAAACAACAGAGGTTTGAACATGGTAACACCTCGGTACGTTTTGATTAGTTTCATGCAGACTTGAAACAGGACTATTGAAGCAAGGCGTATGCAGAAACTTGCTTGCTATGTCGACCCAAAATACACCTTTCTCATTAATTATTCCAGCCCAGTTTACTTATTGGCGCACTTGAGCATCTGAATATGACTGATTATCCTGTGTGGTGCTAAAATAAGCTTATGCGGCGGATGGCAGGCCGCCGCCACTTGGTTGTTATCCGTTGTGCCAGATTTCCCAGCGAGGCAGTTCGCGTTTCTACGGATACATTTAGGAGAAAGCAGTGATTGAATGTCCGTCGTGTGGAATGCCAGTGAAAAAAGGGGCCACGCATTGCTCGGCCTGCGGAGAGGCGATTACCAGCAGTCTTACCGGCAGTCTTGCATTTGAAGGGAAACGGACGACATCTCTTGAGTCACCATTCGATGCTCCGTCGGTCGTGGTTGAAGAGCCAGCGCTTCCGCCGACCACAAGCTTGTCCAGCGCGAGCTTTGCCAGATCTAACGGAGAGCCGATTGCTGTTCAAACCTGCCTGCGGTGCAACAGTGTTTTGAATCCTGCGGCCAAGTTTTGCTCGGTATGTGGCAGAGCGACGGAACCAACTCCGTTCGAGCGAACGATTGACGCGACACGCAGCGCTCGCGGTCGTGCCGCCGCCGCAGTCAAGCGAATGATCGGCAACGTTCGCGAGCATCCTCAGGCAAAAGACGGTCTGTTAATCGCATCGATTATTTGCGTTGCATTGGCGGTTCTTTGTTTTCTTTACAGCTTTTTTGTCTTTCCTTTTTTTGTTCCCGACAAACCGGAAATGGCCACGATCGCTCAGGAGATTCGAAGTTTGTGGTGGCTCGGGTTCGGCACACTACTGATGGCGGTCGCGGCGCTCCTCAGACGGTAACTTAATGTCGATCCTGTTAATATTCATCGATGGTGTCGGTATCGGCACTCGCGGGAACCACAATCCAATTGACGGCAGCAGTGCTCAAATCATTCAGGTCTTCCAGAACGAAGAATTCCGGATTCCATTCGACGGAGTTTTGGCCGTTACAGATGCCCATCTTGGTGTAGACGGGAAACCCCAAAGCGCAACAGGGCAAACAACTATATTGACTGGCATTAATGCGCCTGCATTTCTTGGGCAGCACTTAAGCGGCTTTCCTGGCGGAAGCTTGCGCTCTGTTATCCAGGAGCACTCGATAATGAAAGAATTAAAGAATCGTGGTCGCCGTGTTGTTTTTGCTAACGCGTATGCCCCCCGGTTTTTCGAGAAACGTCCCAGGTTTGTATCCGCCTCCACAATCGCTAACGAAGCGGCCGAAATGCCGTTTCGCTCTGTAGAGGATTTAAAGACCGAACGCGCTGTTTATCACGATTTCACGCATTCCGTTCTGAAGGGATCAGGTGTGCCGATTCATTATAGATCACCTGAAGACGCTGGAAAGATTTTGGCGCGCATAGCATCTGAATCTGATTTTTGCTTCTACGAATACTTCATGACGGATTTCGCCGGACACAGTCGGGATTTTGATTTCGCTCGAAGCACGATTGAGGTTCTTGACCAGTTTCTCCTCTCTGTTTTGGCCCAAATTGACCTGTCGAAACACGTTGTCATATTAACCAGCGACCACGGCAACATCGAAGATATGACCACCAAATCGCACACCGATAATAAGGTCGCAACAATGGTATGGGGGTCACGCGCGGCCGAAATGGCGTCGAAGATCAGGTCGCTGTGCGATATTGCGCCGACAATTCTTGCGGAACTTTAGCAGCAATTCCTTGCAAGGTATCAATCTACCTAGTAGCATATTCCGCTTACGCCACGGGAGGCGTTCTCTATATAACGATGAAGATGAAGGTGCTCTATCACGATAATTGTTTCGACGGCGTTGCGTCAGCCGCGGTTTTCAGCCGGTTTTATCACGAGCGCATTCGACCAGAAGCTGAGATTTTTTACAGTGGTCTCGCCCATCGGCCAGATTCGATTTTCGGTGATGTAGAGTTTGATGGCGATGAAAACGCCATTGTCGATTTTAAATACAATAGCTCTGACGCCATCACCTGGTGGTTCGATCATCACCAGAGCGCTTTTCTGTCATCGGAAGACGAAACCCATTTTCGACACGATAATTCGGGTCGCAAATTCCATAATCCGGAATACAAATCCTGCACGAAATTCATTGCGGACGTTGCATCCGGTAAGTTCGGATTTGATCAGTCGTCACTTGGCGACTTAATCAAATGGGCCGATATCATTGATGGTGCGCAATACAAAGACGCGAAGACCGCCGTTGAGCTGGAATCTCCGGCGATGAAACTTACGCTGGTGATCGAGGCCGGACGTGATCCGGAAATCCTTCACCGAATAATCCGCGATCTTCAATACTCGAATCTTCCGGATTTGATTGCGATGCCATACATAGCCGAACAGATTGAACCATTGTTTCAAAAGCATCTCGAGTCCATCGAAATAATTCGAAAAGCTGCTGCGTTTGAACGAGACGTCATCTTTTTCGACGTCAGCAATTATCAAATAGAAGGTTATAACAAATTCATTCCCTATTATTTGTTTCCGACTTCCCTGTATTCAGTAAGCGTAAGTTTGTCGCGATTCCGATCAAAGATCTCTGTAGGACTTAATCCCTGGAGTCCGAAACAACGGCGTCACAATATCGCCACAATCTGTGAACGTTACGGTGGCGGCGGTCATCCCGTCGTCGGGGCAATTTCGTATCGACGGGACGAGATTGAAAAAGCCAGAAGTGTTGCAGTTGAGATTGCAGAGGAGCTTCGCGACGGCTCTAACTAACCCTTACTCCCTAACGCTTGTAAATTAAATAACTTTATATCTCGATCCGAATGCGATAAATCGGTGATTACAAACGTCGCACCGATAGGGAAGGAACGAGACCACAGACAGCAGAAACTCCAGGCCGCCGCGACGCTTTGAACGCCGCGATTCGCACTTACCGCAGCGAGGGCAAGTTACCACCTTTGGCTTTCTGTCACTCATTGGAATGTTTTATCGCCCCGCTGAACCGTCTAATAAAACATGTAAAGCATCTGTAACGCCCAACCCAATAAAAGAGCTCGGTTAGATTAAACTAACAACAACTCTGACGACATTGCTGATTATGGCTAATTCCAGAAAAGAGGGGAGTCCCGAGCACTACGTACCGGGAGATCATCAACCTATCACTTAATTGACCAGCTGTCGAATCAAAAAAGCGTAAACAGACTCAAATCGCACAAATGACTTGAGACACTCTGGCCCCCACTCTATAATCGGGTTTTTCTGTATCAATGAAGATTTTGACATGACGGAGCAGTGAATATTGTTAGATCAGGACAACGAGCAAATCCAACAGCGGCGATTGCACCTGGAGCAAATAATAAACGAGTTAGGTCTTGCGCCGTATCCCGCAAAATTCGAACGTACGCACACCGTTAGCCAGCTTGTGCACCTTTATGGCTCGCAGGCAGGTAAGAAGGAAGGCGAAGAATTAGAGAAGACAAATCGAGAATTAAACCCCGTCAGAGTTCAGGTCGGGGGACGAATGAAAACAACTCGCCTGATGGGCAAAGCGGCTTTTGCGCACATATCTGACGGTCGGAGTCAAGTCCAGGTCTATATCCGGAAGAGCGATGTCGGCGAGAATGCCTGGCGACTTTATGAGCTGTTGGATCTTGGCGACATCATCGGGGTTGAAGGATACCTTTTTATTACGAAGACCGGAGAATTATCGATACACGTCGAAAAGCTGTGGTTTTTGACAAAGGCCTTGGTTCCAATGCCGGACAAATTTCACGGTCTGCACGATCCCGAGCTCAGACATCGGATGCGGTATGCCGATCTGATCGCCAACTCGCAGACACGTGAAGTCTTCGAAAAACGCGCGGCGATAATTCGCGAAATACGCGCCTATTTTGACGAGCACGGATATATTGAAGTCGAAACGCCGATGCTTTCGCCGTTGGCAACGGGCGCTGCAGCCAGACCGTTCAAGACGCATCACAATGCGCTCGACATTGATCTTTATGCGCGGATCGCACCGGAGCTTTACTTAAAAAGATTAACCGTCGGCGGTTTTGAAAAGGTCTACGAGCTGAATAGGAACTTCAGAAACGAAGGATTGTCGATCCGCCATAATCCGGAGTTCACGATGCTGGAATTCTATCAAGCGTACAGTGATTACAACGACCTGATGGAGTTGACCGAAGAGCTGATCAACCGCGTTGTCAGAGAGGTTTGTTGTGCGGAGAAAGTTATCTATCTTGAAGATCAAATAGATTTCACATGTCCGTGGACCAGATTGACGATGAAGCAAGCCGTTATAAAATACTGGCCAAATGAAAATCGACCGACGGAAGAAGAGCTTGACACTAAGGACGGCGTTACGGCCCGACTTGAAGAGTTGAATGTCAGCTTTGATCCGAAACTGAACTGGGGGCAGCGACTCGGAGAATTGTTCGAGAACGTGGCTGAAGCTCATTTAATTAACCCTACATTTATTACTCAGTTCCCTACAGAGCTTTCTCCGCTGTCGAAACAGAATTCATCTGATCCGCGTTACGTCGATCGGTTCGAGCTTTACATTGCCGGAATGGAATGCGCGAATGCATTCAGTGAGTTGAACGACCCGGCTGAGCAGCGGCGTCGATTCGAAGAGCAAATGATCCAACGCGAAGGCGGCAATGAAGAAGCTATGGTGCTGGATGAAGACTACATTCGGGCATTGTCGTTTGGCTTGCCGCCGACCGCAGGCGAAGGAATCGGAATCGACCGACTGGTGATGATTCTGACGAACCAACGCTCGATACGCGATGTGATTTTGTTCCCGCATATGCGGCCTGAATCCCATACTTAAGATGGATTCACCACAGAAGACAGAAGGCGCGCAGAGAAAAGACATCAATAGTCTGCTGGAATCATTGAGAAATGGTCCCCTTCTTGCGGATGGCGCCATAGGCACCGAACTACAGAGATTGGGACTGAAGCCAGGCGAATGCTGCGAGCTCTGGAACATCGAACACCCCGATAGAGTGCGTTCGATTCACGAGTCGTATCTTCGCGCCGGTGCGCAGTTAATCACCACGAATACTTTTAGAGGCAACCGGTACGCTCTGGATTATTTTGGATATGGCTCCAGAGTTAGAGAGTTCAACCTTGCAGCCGTACAACTAGCGCGAGAAGCGGCCGGCGAGAATGCGTGGGTGATGGGAAGTGTCGGGCCATTCGGCGGATTTATATCGCCATTCGGTGATACTTCCGAGGAAAGCGTTTACAACTGGTTACTTGAGCAATCCAGCATTTTGCTTAAGGGTGGCGTGGATGCGATCCTGATCGAGACAATGACGACGGTGGAAGAGATGCGACTCGCGATACGCGCTGCTCGTGATGCTGGTGCTGCGATTGTCATCGCGACAATGTCATTCAATAAAATCGATGATGACTATAAAACCATGAAAGGCGTCACAATTGAACAGGGTGTTGAAGCAATGTTCGACGCCGATGTTATCGGCACTAACTGCGGAGCAAACCTGCTGCCCAGTGATTATCCGCGAATAGTCGAACGCATCCGCCATCGCTCTGACCAGCCAATTATTGTTCAACCAAACGCCGGTAAGCCGGAGATACTTAATGGCGAAATCATCTACAGACAAACGCCAGAGATGATGGCATCAGTGGTCAAGGATTTGATCAAAGCAGGGGCCGACATAATCGGCGGGTGTTGCGGCACAACACCTGAGCACATAGAGGCTTTTCGACAAGCGTTGAATTAATACTTCTATCCTGTTTTCGGCCAAACTGTTATTATCACGGCCGGACAACGGCTTAATCTCGTAGCTAGCTGTTTGGATTTGAGCAAGTTCCAATAATTTATCAATTAATGACGGAGGACAGCATGAAATCACGGCTCTTGATGACAGTGTGTCTTTTGTTTGCTCTCTCTTATGTCGCTCTCCCGAAAGGAGACTCGGCTCTCAGTGGAGACCAGGCTTTACAGAAACTTGTTCAGGGTAACAAACAATATAAGAGAGTAGCATTTCTTCATCCTAACCAATCGCTTGCCAGACGCAAAGCTGTTGCAAAAGGTCAAAGCCCCTTTGCAATCATTTTAAGCTG
Organism: Blastocatellia bacterium; assembly: GCA_035652355.1. GTDB lineage: Bacteria > Acidobacteriota > Blastocatellia > DASRDY01 > DASRDY01 > DASRDY01. The sequence continues at coordinate 2,745 of DASRDY010000313.1, read as the reverse complement.
CTCTGACTCACGCGTCCCCCCAGAGATCATTTTTGATCAGGGGCTCGGCGATCTGTTTGTTGTTCGTGTTGCCGGCAACGTCCTAAATGACAATGCGCTGGGCAGCATCGAATATGCGGCTGAACATTTCAACGTTCCCTTGGTTATGGTTCTGGGCCACCAAAGATGCGGAGCCGTTGATGCTGCCGTAAAAGGCGGCGAAGCGCCCGGCCACATCGGGAGTCTTGTAGAAGCTATTCGACCTGCCGTTGAAAAGACCAGGGGCAAGCCAGGTGATCCGGTCGATAATGCAGTCAGAGCCAACGTCGAAATGGTTGTCGACCAATTGAAAGATTCAAAACCGATTCTCGCAGAACTTGTTCACAGCGGAAAATTGAAAGTGGTTGGGGCAAGATACGATCTGGATACAGGCGGGGTGGAAATTATCCACTAACAGTTTCGCTGATGATCAATAACAAATCCGAGCCATCCAGTTCAATGGCGATCGGTGCGCTTAGTGCGTTACATCTCAAGAGCTTGTCGTCTAAAACCGTTATCAAATCACTCGGCGTTAGCGACAGCTAGCAAGACGAGCGGCTGCTGTATTCTCGCTTCCCCTGTAAACTCGCTAGCCAACCAATCAAATCGACTCTATTCCAAATCGCGGCGATGCTGATATGATTGGAGTCGTGGTTTGCGCTGCTCTGTCGAATGGGAACTCAGGCTCCTTATAATACGATTGTCTTTTAATCGATCTATGGAGGACCTAATGATGTTAAGGCTCTCGATAACAGTGTGTCTGCTTTTCGCAATCTGTTTTATCGCACTTCCCAAAGATACGACAAATCTAACGGCAGATCAGGCTTTGCAAAAACTACTGCAGGGCAACAAACGATATATGAAGGGCGCGTTCCTTCATCCTGACCAGGCGCCTGCCAATCGCATTGACGTTGCTAAGAACCAGAATCCATTTGCAATAATTCTCGGATGTTCTGATTCTCGTGTTCCGCCAGAGGTTATTTTTGATCAGGGGCTTGGCGCTATGAGCGTCCTGCGTGTCGGCGGTAACGTTCTGAATGATCCGGAACTGGGAAGCATGGAATTTGTCGTCCAGCACTTCAACACCCCGTTAATTATGGTGCTTGGTCACCAGAAATGCGGAGCGATAACTGCGGCACTTAGCGCGGGCGCGCTTCCCGGACACGTCGCCAGTTTTGTCGATCCAGTTCGACCTGCCGTTGAACGGATAAAAGGACAACCGGGCGATCCAGTCGAGAACGGTGTCCGGGCAAATGTTCAATTCGTTGTCGATCAAATAAAGAGCTCCGGCCCGATTCTGTCAGATCTTGTAAAGAGCGGAAAACTAAAAGTCGTCGGGGCAGAATATAACCTGGAAACTGGCGCAGTAGAGATTCTTCATTAATCTCGGAGCGCCAGCATCCTTGCCTTGATACCTTTAATAAACGCACCTTAGGGAATATGAGCGGGCGTGGGTAAACTCATGCAGGCAAGGATGCCTGCGCTCCCAGGTGCTCAGCGTTTAATGCGGCCCCGATGATGCCGGTTTCATCTTCGGTGGAAACGACTTCGAACGTGCTGCCCTGCAATGGGCTCATATGCACCATCTCGCGGACATATAAATCCAGCAGGCCGGTATCCATATATTTCGAGTAGTGGCCGGAGATAAAAAACTTGCCTGGACCCGCCATGTGAATCGTCGAGGCCGTCGCCGCTGCTAACGCCTGATGCCACAACTTCACGAAATCGGCGCAGCGCTTGTCGCCATTTCTGGCCTGAGCGAAGACCTCGTCGGGCTCAAGGTCCAGAAATCGCCGCCGCATTGCGCGATGACCCATTACTCCTTCCAAATGGCCGCGGCCGCCACAGTTGCAATATGTCTCTTTCGGATCCAGCGTCACCACTACGTGCCCGCCTTCCCATACTCCGGGCGCCTGCGGATAACGACCGAATCCGATGCCTGTGCCAAGCGTCCAAACTCGAACGAGCCGGTCCAGTAATCCTTTCGTAGCAGCAATTCCGGCCGCAAATGCATCGGCATCATTCATCACGTGAACAGTAGTCGGCGTTCCGCCTTCCGACAGAAGGAAAGAAAGCGCAGTAGCCAGATCGTGCCCTTTGATCTGCTGCAGGTTTGGCGATTCTTCGACTACTCCATTGGTGATGATGCCGGGAAATCCGACGCCGACTGTCGAGACGTGATCGTCTTTGCGGACGAACTCGATTTGTTCTCGGAGTGCTTCAACAATGTCTTGAGCCGGCATTTCCAGCAGGAAATTGGAATCGCTGGTGTTTTCGGGCACGGTGCGGATTTTGCCGACTAGCCGATTGTTTTCAACGAGGCCGACTGAAATATGTTCTGCTGCCAGGACGCCGATTGTTTGCATGTAGAACTCCTCTGCTAAGCGTCAGTACCAGGAGCGGTATCAACTGGGTCTTGTCCGCTGAGTCCAGGTTCCTCGGATTTCCTTATTTTAGGCCGTTTTACCATCCCTGCCATCCTCAGCTTTACGTAGCAATCAGGGTCAATCCTGGGATGAATTTGAAATGTTTGAGATTGAAAGTAAATAGCGACGCACCGCTCACCAGGCAGACGGCCGCAATCACAGAATCAGCTAACATAACCCCAGTCTTGAGTTGATTAGGCGGAAATGATGTTTACGTGACGCAAATTGTGCCACAACAGTTTCAGCCTAATCGCATTCCACAATCCTTGCCAGGATCGGGAGAATACCCGATCCACAAACA
>DASRDY010000312.1:0-23156 GCA_035652355.1 Blastocatellia bacterium | reverse complement strand
CGAGCGGGAACTATCTCGACCGTTGTATCGGCCAAATTCCTGGCCAAGGCCGGAGTCAAGTCGCTTACTATCAGTTTCCCATCGGCGACCACGAAAACCCAATCTGACGCAGTCAGTCCCTTGCCTTCGCGTGTGACGGCGGTTATGTAAGTTTGACTGTCAGAAAATGATGGCATTCCATTGCGGATAACAGGTTCCACCGCGTATTCAACAATTGACACGATAAACGACAGGGATAACGCCGCAACACCAACCGCGAACCAGATCGATTTCACCCTGCGGGCCATTGCTGTGCGTGGTTCGCTCATTTTAGCTCAGTGTCGCAGTCGTTTCATTTAACGGAAGTGACCATTGTTAAGCCTCTGCTCGAAACAATCAGCAGTGAGTATTGATCAGAAAATATTATTTACGGCAGAGACAAACGATCAGCAAAATGAAAAGGTATTATATTGCGGGTTAGGTTGAATTAGCATCATTTTTTATTGAGTTGGAGGTGGCGCAGGCATTCAGCCCCCGCCACCTCCAGAGCTATTCAGCTCTCAGGGTAATCGCGGGATCTACGCGTGCCGCACGCCAGGCCGGAGCCCAGCATGCAGCGACCGATACGACAATCAACAAAACGATCACACCTGTATAAGTAGCGGGATCGAGCCGTGTAACGCCATAGAGTAAACTAACCAGGGCTTTACTCGCCGCAAACGCTCCGAGCAGTCCAAAAATAGTTCCTATAACTGTTAGACCAATCCCCTGACGGAACACCAGCGCCAGGATGTTGCCCCGAGTCGCTCCCAGCGCGGTTCTAACACCGATTTCGCGTATGCGCTCAGTGACGCTGCCTGACATTACACCGTAGATACCAATTGCGGCCAGCGTTAGTGCGACTAAAGCGAAAGCTTCGAATACAATGAGAGCAAAATGCCGCTGCGCTTCTGATGCGGCTACCAAATCGTTCATTGTTGAAACGCGTACGATTGGCTGATCTTTATCGATGGACCAGACAGCTTTCTTGATATTGGGAACAAATGAAGCAGCATCGCCGCGAGCCCGAACGACCAGCCACAACGGACTTTCCGCCCAGAGCCATTGATCAGTGTTGACGTATACCGCATCAGCAGGATTGGCTGACAACGATCCCTGCTTGACATCACCGACCACGCCGACAATTTCGTCCCACGGCCTGTCGGCAGATCCGCCCATCTTTATGCGCTGACCAATTGGGTTCTTACCGGGAAATGCATTCCTGGCGAATGATTCGCTGATCACGACAGGCCTTACCGGTGCGTCCGCAACATCATGCTTGTCGAACACTCGTCCCTGCAAAATAGGAATACCCATTGTTTCGAAATAGCCCGGTGTGACCGCGTAGCGCGAAACCGCAGCCTCGTTCGGCGAACCATCAGAATTCGGCTCCAATACGGCCTTGTAAATCTCCAACGCAGGATCATCGCCACTGAGCGGTAATTGCGCCGTAAATCCTGCCGCAGTTACGCCAGGGACAGTTCGCACTGCTTCAAGAGCCTGGTCATAGAATCGATGATAATCATTGTCCTTGCGATAACGATTTGGCGACGCAACCTGCACTTGCATGGCAACCAGATAATCAGGATTAAATCCCGGAGGGATAGCGAAGAGGCGGTCCAGACTCCGAAATAACAAACCAGCGCTTACCAGAAGCACCAGTGCGAGCGCGACCTCGGCTACGACCAGAGCGCGCCGCATTAACTGATGGCCGCCGGCCGTGCGACGTGAGCCCTCCCGAAGACCGATTAACAGATCAGTCCGTGATGCGCTGAGCGCCGGAATCAGACCGATAGCAACGCCAATCAATGTGGTTATGCCGAATCCAAATGCAAAGACAACTGCGTCAATACGAATAGCGCTGATTCGCGGCAATCCAGCCGGACTGAGAGCTACCAGAGCACCAACGCCATTTTCCGCAACCACCATTCCTAAAATGCCACCGATAATTGCCAGCAGCAAACTCTCTGTCAGCATTTGTCTGACTAACCGCGTTCGACGCGCGCCTAACGCTACGCGCATTGCAAATTCTCCGCGACGCTGAGCACTGCGAGCAAGCAGCAAATTTGCAACGTTGACGCAGGCGATCAACAGAAGCACTATCACCGCGCCCAAGACAACGAGAAGCGTTGGCTTTATAGCGCCTGTGATATCGTCCTGCAGCGAATTCACGATGAATCCATCTTTGGCAGAAGACCACGCCGGCCTGGTAAATTCCGGCACTGGATTATGTGCGATGGTGTCCAGCTCTCGCCTGGCCTGATCGACGGAAACACCGGGCCGCAGACGCGCTACCATATCCAGATGATGGCCCCACTCGCGGCCGTCAACTGGAAGGGCTGGATTGTACTGCAACGTCGACCAGATATCGGCGGAAGGCAATAGAACGTTTTCGAACCCGGCAGGCATCACTCCAATCACAGTAAAACTGCTGTCGTTGAGTGAAATCTGTCTCCCCACAATTTTTGTATCGCTGTTAAAACGGCGTTGCCACAGCCTATTGCTCAGAATCGCCACGTTTGGGCCCCGGAATTGATCATCCGCTGGCTCGAAATCGCGACCGAGCGCCGGTGATATTCCCAAAGCCTGGAAATAATTTGCCGTGACTCGTTGTCCGTCGAATCGTTCAGGTTCAATATCGCCAGTCAGCGTCGGTTGCCAGGGCTTGAACACAGCGACTGCCTCAAAGGAATGACTCCGCGAGGCTATTTCTTCATAGTTGCCGAACGACTGCTTGCCATGAGCGCGGTCTAATCCGGCATACGAGATTGTTAGACTCCTGTTAGCGTTCGGATATGGCAGAGGTTCAAAGAGAATTGGATTGACTGCGCTGAAAATTGCCGTGACGGCGCCAATCCCAAGCGCAAGGGTTAATACGCTGACAATTGTAAAACCCGGCCGTTGTCTTAAGATACGAGCGGCATAGCGAAAATCCTGGAGCAAATCTTCAAACCAGCGAGTACCCCGCGCGTCGCGGCATTTTTCCTTTACTTGCTCGGGACCGCCCAGTGTAAGTTTGGCCATTCGCAGAGCCTCTTTAGGCTCATATCCTTTTTCAATCAGATCGTTAGTGTGAAAGTCGAGATGGAATTGCAATTCTTTGTCGAGTTGCGTTTCCATTGTATTTCGACGTAACAGACGATTCCACCAATTCATTCCCCACCTCGTTCAGGCAGAAAATCTGGATGACTATTTCGTCATTCCCATCATGCTTTACAGATATCACTCAATGGTCAACCAGATCATCGAGCAGTCTTCCCCTCTCTCTCGCCTCTCTTTGATACGCTCGTTTACGTCCTGACGCGATTCGTCGAATTTTCGTTTTTGATTGTTATTCAATTGGTCGCGAACTTTAACGGCGGTTTCCTCCCGCAAGGCGCGTACCTTCTGCGCTCTGCTGTCTACGGATAGTGATTTATCGGCTCCGATTGACTCAAGCTGCGCTAGTTGGTCTTTAATAATGGTCGTGATTTTCTCCTGCTGGCTCGGGCTCAGATCAAGTCTGGATGAAAGAAATTTCACATGCTCGTCGGCGTCGGGCATTTGACAGCCGTGTCCCTCGCCGTATCCTTGACCAAATCCCTGGCCATTTCCCTGGCTTACTCTGCCTCCTTCGCCATGTCCATAGCCGTTGCCAGTGTGCACCAGCATTTCCTTCTGAATCGCATCGAACTCCTGCTTTTGATCATCATTTAACAGTTTGCGGATTTTAGAAGCGCTTTCCTCCCGCAGTACATTAGTTCTGCGCGTTCTCTCGGCGGCTGACAGAGACCGGTCCTTATTGATGGCTTGTGAACTTGTCATCTCATCGTTGATTATCGGCTTGATCTCCTTTTGCTGAGTCGCGCTAAGATTCAGTCTTCTGGAAAGCAGATTAAGATAATTGTGGGCGCTGGTCGTATTATTATTCTGCCCTACCAATGGTTGGACAGCGAAAACTGCTCCTGCTAATAACAACAGAAGCATCACGACTTTGGATTTGATAATTCTCATTTAATTGCTCCTACTGTTCGAGTCTTTAACTATTCGGACCGAAGTGCCACCATCGGATCGACCTTCGACGCGCGTCGAGCAGGCACCCAGCAAGCAAACAGCGCGACAGTTGCAAACAAGATCGCGACAACAACTAAAGTGACCGGATCAGTTGGCTGAATTCCATAAAGGAAGGATTTCAGAACCCACGACAGCGCTAACGCAATCGCCAGTCCCGCAATCACGCCGCCAGTGATAAGCTTAAGCCCTTCGCCTAAGACAAGACTGAGAATTTCGCTCCGACCCGCGCCGATGGCCGAACGAATCGCAATCTCGCGCCGACGAGCGGTCACCGACAACGACAGCACGCCGTAAATACCTATAAGTGTAAGAATGCTGGCTACTACTGAAAACCCAACCAGAAGCTGCATTGCGAATGATCGCGACGCAAGCGAATCGCTGCGAATCTGTTCCAGGGTTTTTGCGAATTCAACCGAAGCGGTGGGCTCTACGGCGTGCAGTTCGCGCTGAACCGCGACTATCATCGAACGATGATCCGCGGTCGTGCGAACAACCAGATGTTTTGTGAATGGCGTTGCCTGCCACATGCACAGATATATTTCTGGCTCAGCAGCTTTTGTTAAATCATCAGTGCGACCGTTCGTCACGACACCTGTGATTTCATGAGGAGCTTTCTGCCGGCCGTTAAACCAGAGCTTCCTTCCGATTGGGTTCTGGTTCGGAAAATAGCGATCTACAAAAGCCTGATTAACGATAGCAACATTTGGCGAGCCTTCTTTCCCATCGTCGGTGGAGCGGAATTCCCGGCCCTGTGTTATCTGCAAATTCAATAATCTGAAATAATCTTCAGTCACTGAACGGACAGGAAATGATAATTTGTCGCTCGGTTTGGCCGGCTCTGGTTGGCCCTCGATGTCGACTTCAACGGGCCAGCTATTGCCTGTTAATGGCACCCCCCAGGCAAAGGCGGCCGCTTGAACTCCCGGCACTCGGGACACGCGTTCTAAAGCGTACCTGTGAAAGTTGGTTCTCTTTTCGCTGTCGGGTTCCACAGAGGTAACACTTAATGTGAGAATATGCCCGATGTCGTAACCGGTTTGCACACTCGCCAGGTTGTTCATAGTACGAATCAGCAAACCTGCGCCGACAAGCAGCGACAGAGTGAGCGCAGTTTGAGTAATGACGACGCCGCGCAACAATCTGCGCTCGCCGCGGCCTGCGCTGGTGTTCGGGCCGTCGCTCTTTATTGTCTGCATGGGATCCAAACGCGAAGCGCGAAATGCGGGAAACAGCCCCGCGAGCGCTGCCGCCAGTATTGCTGCAGCCAAACCGCACATCAGAACCGGCCAGCCGGTTGAAACCGCATCCAGGCGCGGAATGGCATGGCCTCCTATTACCTTGAAGACCTTGACGATCCCAATCGCAAGACCGATCCCAAACACTCCGCCGACCAGCGCCAGAACCAGACTTTCGGTCGATACCTGGCGAAATAGCGTTGCTCTGCCCGCTCCCAGCGCGCACCGCACTGCATACTCCTGTTGTCGCTGTAATCCTCGAACCAGCAGCAGCGCCGCCGCATTTCCGCATGCAATCAGTAAAACCAGCGCGGCCGCGCCAAATAATGGAAGCAAGATACGACGGCCGTCTCGATTCGATTCCGCTGTTAATGACTGCAATTTTGGAATTACACCCTCCAGGTTTTTGTCCGTTTGCGCTTCCCGAGAAACAATAACCCTCAACTCTGCCTGCGCTGACTCCGGCGTGGTCCCTGGCTTTAACCGTCCGACGACGTTCCAAAACGGATCATTAAGAATTTGTTGATTCAAGACGAACGACATCCAGAAATCTACCGGCGCGTTAACGTTGTAATTTGGTTCTTTGGATGCTCCGGGAACAGGCAGGAATCGAATTCCCGGCGGCATTACTCCGATTACAGTCAAAGGTGTTTTCTGGCGGCTGATGTTGACAGTCTTTCCGACAATGCCAGGATCGCTGTTGAATCTCCGTTGCCATAGTTCGTATCCAAGAACGATCCAGGGCGACTTAATGCCGTCCTGACCTTCGACGGAGACGCTGCCAAGCATAGGTTTCAAACCCAGGGTGCTGAAATAGTCTTTTGTTACGATCAGCCCTTCCATTGACTCGCTGCCTTCAGGCTGGACCAGAAAATTGAAGGTCCAGGAATAGCCAGCAAAATTGTCAAACGATTTCGCCTGTCTCTGCCACTCAGTCCACTGACTGGCAGACCATCCCTGGGTCGATTCCTGACCATCAGTTCTGACAGAAGGAATCAACACAAGTTGTTCAGGATGCGCGTAAGGTGGTGGCGTCAATAAAACGCCCTGAATCAAACTGAAAACCGCCGAGGTTGCGCCGATTCCCAATGCAAGCGTTAAGACGCTTATAATCGTGAATCCGATTCGCTGCCGCAGCATTCGAAGAGCGTATTTCAAATCTCTCACAAGTCCCTCCAACCAGCGCGTGCCGCGCGCGTCTCGACATTTCTCTTTTACTTGTTCAGGACCGCCGATCGAGAGTCTGGCCAATCGGATTGCTTCCTTTGGCTCATGTCCTTTTGCAATCAGATCGCAGATATGTTGATCCAGATGAAATTGCATCTCTTTGTCGAGTTGCTCTTCCATCTTTGCTCTTCGCAATAGGCGATGCCACCAGTTCATCGTGCACCTCCGGAAACGGATTGCAGTCTTTGCAGTTCGATCTGCGTGATGTCTGGGTTTCGCGCGGCTGAAACCAGTGAATATGTGAAAACGTCTATTCGGTGCTCTCGTTTAACCTCAGTATCAGACCAACAGCTTGCGACAGGCGCTCCCAGCTCTGCGACTCCGATTCAAGTTGAGCCCGGCCTTTGCGCGTCAGGCGATAGAACTTTGCCTCGCGGCCGGTCTCTGTCTCTTTCCAGTCGGCTGCCAGCAGTTTTTTGTTTTCCAGCCTATGCAACGCGGGATAGAGAGAACCTTGTGGAACCTGTACGACTCCTCTGGATACTTGCTGTAGCCGTTGCGCGATGGCATAGCCATGAACCGGTCCCAGCGCAACCACTTTTAAGATCAACATGTCCAAAGTCCCCTGTGGCAGATCCGATTTGTCGGCCATTCAGTGATACCTTTCGCTTCTACATATTATGCTTCTACATATTAGGTGCGGCCGTGACGAGTGTCAAGGAATAGATTTGTCTCGGATTCAGTTTCGATAAAAGAATTCCCGACCGCTTATTTGGGAAGCAGTAGTCGGGAATAAAGCGTCGAATTGCTTTTCACCGGCAAACGATGCTGGTTGCCGGTGAAAATTCAGAGGGGAAAGCCAGCCGACGTCTTCTCAATGAGAAAAGGCGCTGAACAATCTGCCCGCCAGCGTAGTGCCGCTCAGAACGACCGATGCGCCGATCGCCAGGAACGCAACAAGGCTCAACACCAGAGGATCAACGCCGCTCAAGGCAAGGATGCCCAGAACAACGGCAGCAGCTCCAACCAGCACCTCAGAACCGCTTGCAACGGTCAACATCTCCCTGGTCACCTGATGTGTTCGACCGAACCGCATATCATGGACAACCGGGACAACCGGCATCGAGCTGAGCTTTGCCATTGCGCCGCTTGCCATCAGCAGCGCCCCGCCAAACACGATAGCCGCAGTCGGCAGCATAGTCATTGGGTTAATCCCCAGCAGCGCCAGGATTCCCAGCACTATGCCCGCGACGCCGCAGGCGGATTCCATTCCCATCCCTCCCGCTACTATTTCTTGTGTGTAATCAGCCTGAGTTCTGGTGAGAAATCTTGTATAGCGGGCAGCAATCGTGCCGCCTCCAATCAAAAGCGCTCCGCCGAGGGCAATTGCCGCAACCGACGTCAGTTCCATCGGAAACAGACCTATAAGAGCAAGTATTGATAAAACAATAGCGCCCAGTCCGCCGATTCCTTCCAGAACCGAACCGCCTGCGGCTGCTTCCATCGAAGTTCTCTCCTGTTCATAGGTGACATTTTCAGATACGTGATCCATTTGATACTCCTTTCTCCAAGAAATCTTTGTGAGGAGCGTCTGCTCCCTTGTGGAGTCGCTACGTGGTGACAGGACAAGGAGTACGTCTGTTCAAATCAGCAGATGTAACTTGGAACAGCACACTCACTCTGCTAGATAGTGACGCAAATTATGTACCTTCAAGTACAAAACAAGCTGTTCGGAGAGTTCTATTCTGGGCGAAGTTTCAAAGCGAAAAGTTCATTCTTTCAGTTACTGCGATAGTTGATCGCGGCATCCAGCACTGGATCACGGCCGGCGAGTTCGTCAGCCAAATAAAATGGAACGCGAACGTCCGGTTCCAATGCGGAAGGATCGCTGTCTTTCACCATTTTAAAATACTTCGTGCAGTACTGGATGGTGAGCTTGGAATTCGGCAGTGTTATCAGCCTGACCTCACCATATCCGTTCGGCTTTTCACCGGTTGACGAGCCGATAAGTGTCGCATGAAGATAACTTTGAAAACCGATTGCATTATCCTGTGCAGATGAAAACGTCTTCGGACCACTCAACACGAACACCCTAGAACTGAGTGCGGGTCGCTTTTTGAGTCCAATACTGAGGGGCCAAACTATGCTGGAGTTTCCGCCGCCATTCCAACGAAGATCGACGATGACTCGATCCACCTGATGAGCGTCGGCGAATGCCAGCAATTCATCGGCAAAGTCCTTGAATGGCAATTTCGGATCGTTAGCACATTGATTGTACTGAATATACAGAATGTGCGCGTCTGAGAGATATTCGTACCAGTAGTATCTATCAAGATGCTTTCGATAAAGTGGAACGGGAATATCAAGAGCTTTGAAAATGCTCACCTGCTGCTCTCCTGCCTGAGGCGTGACCACAAGCTTGAATGGCTCACCGCCAGGTTTGACAAGAGTCAATTCAAGTCGGTTGTCATCGCCCATCGCTCGGGTTAGTTTTAAGACCTTCACTGTTTGGAAAAAGGCAGGGCTTTGCTCGCGCAGCCAGGTGTCATTTTCGTGCGCAATGTATGGCGCAACCGCAGCAAGAAGCTGCTCAGGCGTCAGGTTTCCGATCCGTAAGACGCGCGCACCGAGAGCAGCTTTGTTATCCGGCGTCGCGGCGACAATTGCCAGACCATCTGAATACCATTCGAACGTAATCGGCATCGGGCGGAAGCCTAGCTTTAACGTCGGTAAGTAAACGTACGTGTGTCCGACATTCGCACTGGCAACCAGCCGCATCAGTCGCAATACGATTTCGTTGTCGGTGAGCTTCGTAATGTCACTTCGCAATGCCGACAGTTCATTGTTGAAAGCAGGCTGAGGATAGAGCTTCGCGAAGTCTATGTGTTTAGCTGGAAATTCATCAGCGAAGTAGTTCAGGTCCTGTTTCCATTGATCCTCACGGCTGACTTGCGGAGTCTGTGCTGCGGAAACGGTCAGAGCAACCGCGCAGACTAATATTGCCTTCACGATTTGGCGGCGTGAACAGGTAAATCGCATCGCAAATTCCCGTCGGATCCAAAATCACGGAGATCAGAGGTTTATAGACGCCATTAAAATCCAATTTGTTAACACCGTCTGCGCGACTACGTTAATTATGGGGACTATTTGCTAAGTTGCTCTCTGGCCGTTCTAACTTCCGGAACATCAGGATCGGCCGCGCTCCATAATTGAAGGAAGGCCTCATATTCGTTGGCTGCCCTGTCTTTGTCGCCCCTCAAGTCAAAAGCCTGTCCAAGATAATAGTGAGCAAGCGGATAATTTGGATTTAGTTGCAGGATGCGGTTGAATTCAGTTATTGCTTCATCGGCTTCGCCGATTTCCAGATATGCTCGGCCGAGACAGTCTTCGTGGGTATCCACATCTAGTACAGACGGTAGATGTCGCAATGCCGTTTTGAAGTTGGCAATTGCCTCGTTGCGTTGGCCACTTTTCAGTGCGGTATAACCTCGATAATAGTACGCACTGCGCTGGTCTTTCCTGGCGCCGGGTTGCGGATAGGGAAGGCTGTCGAAAACAATTGGCTGCAGTTTCGCTGCCCCCTCTTTATCGCCCTTTTCCAACACGACAATTAACAAATGCCAGACTGAACCATTGTGGAACTGCGCTTCATTGCTGGCCGCCTCTTCGAGGTTCGCTAAGTCGCCTTTCCTTACGTAAACATCCGCAATTCGCCCCCAGCCAATAGCTCGAGCAAAATCAGAATCAGCGCTATCAATATAACCTTTATATTGAACAATCGCATTGGCGTATTGCCCCTGTTGAACGTAGAAGTCACCAAGACGAAGATTTGCTTTTTTGTAATCAGGATCGAGCGCAATTGCCTTCTTGTATTCCGAGGCTGCTTCATCATATAGGCCGACTCGCTGCAAAGCTCTCGCCAAACTCTCGTGAGCGCCAGGCTCTTTCGCTGCAAGCTCCACCACACGTCGGCCCGCTTTTACTGCGTAGTCGTAATTCCCGATCGTGAGGTAAACGGTCCCGAGCGCGCCATACAAGTTTTCAGCTTCGGGATTCAAGGACAATCCCTGGTTCAATACCTTTATTGCTTCGTCCGGCTGTTCTTCCCCTAACAATAATAATCCTAATCTCTCATACCCTTCCGGTTGTCTCGGATATACTGCGGTCATTTGCCGGAATGTCTTGATCGCTCCTGTGTAATCTTGGTGGGCAATCTGCGACCATCCGGTGACAGTCAAACGTTCCTCCGGAGAAAGCCGATTGCGTGAATCACGCGTCTTATCCAGGTCAAGAGCTTTGTCCAGGTATTGTTGCCCTTTATCCGGTTGAATTCCGTTTACACCGTAAACATAACCGATCCACGCGTACGCCATTGCGGAGTCGGGATCCTGCTGCACCGCCAGTTTTAACAGCTCGACAGCGTTTTCATTTTCGCCAGCTTGAGCTTTGCTTTTCCCGAGCGAGTAGAACGGCGTCGCATCCAGCTTGACGAGAACATTCAGGTGGCCGGAAAGTTTCGATGTAAGCAGTCCCATCTGTGTTGGTAATTCATTGGCATTTCGAATCGTGATCGATTCTTCGGCGATTTTATTCCCGCTGTCGAGATCAAACAGTTGAGTCGTTAGCCGATTATGATCGGGTTTTCCACTCACCGTTCCGACAATCGCTGCCTGAGCCTTGCTTTGTCTTGCAACGCTCAGTGCGTCTTGCAGTCCCAAATTATCGCTGGCTCTATGGCCGGTTGCGCTTAACAGGGAATACAGTTGCGGCCGCTTTAGCACAATCAATTTATCAGATAGGCTGAGATCGTTGATCAGCAATTCCGTTAATTCGTCGCGATTCAAATCAGTTCCGGACCGATTTGCAAGGAACATCACGATTATCGATTTCTTTCCTGGAACTTGGGGTATTGTTATCACGGCCGGACGGCTGAAAGAACGCGCTATTCGCCAGCCCGCAACCGATCCAATGATCAGCAAAATCAATAACCCTGCGATGACAGCGATCTTTCTGCTAAACCTGAACCGGCTGGAAGTTCCTGTACTGGGGCCCTGCGACGGCGCAAGCCGCGGCTGTCCGGGCAGAAAGGCCAGATACTCCGTACTGTTAAGAAAAGGTCTGGATTCAGAACTTGGAATTGGATTCTTGGTTGCTGACGCACTAGACGATGCGTTTCCTGCCTGGGTATCACCAATAAACCGCTCCTCGACGGGGCCTATAAATCTATAGCCGATCTTGGGAAACGTCCTGATGAATCGAGGATGATGAACGTCGTCGCCCAGCACATTGCTGATGTCGGCCACACACTGCATTAACGCTTTGTCGGTGATCGTTGAATCACGCCAGATGCCGTGGATTAATTCTTCTTTGGTTACAAGTCGCTGACGTTCATCGAGGAGATAAAGAAGTACCTGAAAGGCCTGTTGGCGCAGATAGAGTTCTCTGCCGCCGCGTGTCAGTGAACCGCGTGATGGGTCGACCTCTATGTCATCCAGCCGATAGATCGGTTTTGCGGCGCTCATAGCCTTCGGATTCTCCGATTGTCTTCAACTGCAGAACAACCTTTTTTATTCGCTACTTCCGGGCTTTCGAGACGTCAGCTCTGAATGGGGAGTAGGGGTGTTCCCTAAATCTTCTTAACTGTCAGGGCGCATTCTAGCGTAGCGACATGCAGGTGTAAAGTTCACAAAACAGTAAGGATGGTTCAGATTTTTACAGCCTGAACGTTCAAGTCATCGCAATAGAAACCGATGGGATGTCAAATGTCTTGCTGCTATTGTTCAAAATAATGAAGGTTCGAGTTTATTCATCCCGCGCAACAGGTTACAATACAGGCTCTTCTATAAATCCGAGCTCATAATCCGGAGGTTCTAATGACCCGTCACATTAGGTCTTTGTTCTTTTTGCTTTTGGCAACTGTTGTCATAATAAAAGCTTCGGCCGGACAGCAAACTCCCGGACCGAAAACTCACAGCAATACAACTCCGCCTGCTAAATCGGAGTCGACGGACGAAAAGGCCGAAACTAAAAAAGACGCCAGGCCTGCTCCAAATCCCGCACCACCAGATATAACAAAAGAGCCGACGCTTTACGTTGTTGGCTACGCACACCTGGACACTCAATGGCGTTGGGAATTTCCGCAGACAATCAGTGAATATCTGCTGAAAACGATGCGGGTGAATTTCGATTATATCGACAAATATCCTCATTATATTTTCAACTGGACCGGAGCAAACCGTTACCGTTTGATGAAAGAGTATTTCCCTGCTGATTACGCAAAAATGAAGGCATATGTCGACGCAGGGCGATGGTACCCGGCAGGCTCATCAATGGAAGAAGGCGACGTCAACATGCCGAACGCTGAAGCCATCATCCGAGAGATCCTCTACGGCAATAATTACTTCAGAAAAGAGTTCGGCAAAGCCAGCGCCGAATACATGCTGCCGGATTGTTTCGGTTTTCCGGCTTCGCTGCCCAGCATTCTTGCTCACGCAGGTGTCAAAGGATTTTCTACTCAAAAGCTTTCGTCCGGATGGCAACCTGCTCCGCACGTGGGTGGTCCGGATTCGCCAGAGAAAACTCCGGAAGGGATTCCGTTCAACGTGGGCATCTGGGAAGGACCCGATGGCAAGACAGTGATTGCGGCATTGAATCCGCTTAGCTATGGGAGCAACGTTACCTACGATCTCAGCAAAACTCCGCCTCCACCACCGACTCCGACTGATACGCAGGGCAGACGAGTGGCTCCGTATGAAGACTGGGTTAAGCGCATCGGCATCGATGGCGAATTGACCGGTATTTTCGCTGATTATCATTACGTCGGTACCGGAGACACTGGTGGCGCAACCAACGAAGATTCGGTCAAACTGATGGAAGAGATCATCAATAAAGGCACCGGCGTCGTATACCCACCGGGATTCAGGCGAGGCGGTGGGCAACAGAACCAGCAGTCGGCTCAGCCAACGCCTGATCCAGTCAAAGTCGGCGATGGACCGGTTCACGTTCAATGGGCTCCGGCGGATCAGATGTTCCTGGATATCCTGAAAACGAACAAGACCGACGCGTTGCCGCGTTACAAAGGCGATCTGGAGTTGATCAATCATTCGGCGGGATCATTGACATCAGAGGCTTATCACAAACGATGGAATCGTCAGAATGAAGTTCTTGCCGACGCAGCCGAAAAAGCATCGGTAATGGCCTCGTGGCTGGGCGCGAGACCTTATCCGCAAGAGCGATTGAATAACGCCTGGACATTAGTAATGGGAGGACACTTCCACGACACGGCTGCCGGGACGGCGACGCCGCGCGCTTATGAGTTCGCCTGGAACGACGATGTCATCGCGATGAACCAGTTTGCTGGTGTACTGACGGACGCGACCGAGGGTGTGGCCTCGGCAATGGACACGCAGACAAAAGGAACATCCATTGTCGTCTTGAACCAGCTAAATATCGCTCGCGAGGATTTGGTCGAAGCTAACGTTTCGCTCCCAGCGGGAACAAAGGCGGTGAGAGTTTTCGGTCCCGATGGTAAAGAGGTTCCCGCGCAACTGGAAGGCAATAAAGTCCTGTTCCTGGCAAAAGCTCCTTCAGTTGGTTATGCAGTTTACGATGTGCAACCCTCTAGTTCCGCTATGACTTCTTCGTTGAAGGTTACTGATTCGTCGCTCGAAAATGACCGCTATAGAGTCAGGCTGGATCAGAACGGCGATGTGTCCAGCATTTTCGACAAGTCGCTCAACAAAGAATTGCTCTCGGCTCCAATCAGGCTGGCGATCAGTCAGGATACGCCGCACGATTGGCCGGCCTGGAATATGGATTTCAAAGACGAGCAGAGACCGCCGAAAACTTATGTCAGTGGTCCGGCAAAGATTCGGATCGTCGAAAACGGACCCGTCCGCGTAGCGATCGAAGTTTCGCGCGAAACTGATGGATCAAAATTTGTCCAGACAATTCGGCTCTCTGCCGGTGACGCGGGCAATAGAATAGAATTTGGCAATTCAATCGACTGGCGAGGACTTGCTTCTAACGTGAAAGCCGTCTTCCCACTGTCAGCTGCTAACAATCTTGCGACCTACAACTGGGATATCGGTACAGTTCAACGTCCGAATGAAAACGAGCGACAGTTTGAAGTCGCTTCGCATCAGTGGATCGATTTGACCGACCAGAGCGGAGCATACGGCGCGACGATTCTCACAGATTGCAAGAATGGCTCGGACAAACCCAGTGATAATACAATCCGACTGACATTGATTCGCACTCCTGGACTGTACACGCCTGATCCTAACAATCCGAATGATCGGCCGGGCAATGGTCGTGGTTATAGCGATCAATTGAATCAGGATTGGGGTCATCACGAGTTTGTGTTTGGAATCGCCGGACACGCTGGAGATTGGAAGCAGTCGCAGACCGACTGGCAGGCTTACAGATTGAACGAGCCGCTGATTGCCTTCGAAAGCGCGAAGCACGCTGGAACGCTTGGCAAGACCTTCTCGCTGGTTAAAATCGATAATCCACGAATCCGCTTGATGGCTCTGAAGAAGGCCGAATTGAGCGACGAAGTCGTTCTTCGTCTTGTCGAAATGGACGGCAAACCTGCGCAAAATATTCATGTTCAGTTTGCGCAGCCGCTTGCCAGCGCGCGCGAAGTAAATGGACAAGAGCAACCAATCGGACCGATCAATTTGCAGGGTGGTGAGCTTGTTACTTCTTTTACTCCCCATCAACCGCGTACTTTCGCATTAAAACTCGCCCAGTCATCAACGCGGTCAACTGCGCCACGGTCACAAGCGGCGCCTTTAAGTTACGATCTGGCCGTTGCAAGCGACGACGACACTAAAACGGCGGGCGGCTTTGACGGTAATGGCAACGCGATGCCAGCAGAGATGCTGCCAACCCATCTCGAATTCAACGGTGTTGGATTTAATCTTGCTCAAGCGAAAACCGGCTCACCGAATGCTGTGGTCGCCAAAGGTCAAACAGTCAACCTGCCGGCCGGAAAATTTAATCGCGTCTACGTGCTTGCCTCCGCCGTCGGAGATCAACCAGCGACATTCCGCGTCGGCGACAAACCAGTAGACTTGACGATTCAGGATTGGGGCGGATTTATCGGTCAATGGGATACTCGGATTTGGAAACAGACTCAGCCGCCGCACGACTGGGCGGTGTCGGCGCACAACGCGAAGTGGGATCTGACACCGGGCGCGAGGAATGAGACTCGAGTCAGGTCGCCGCGTTACCCTGAGGATTACGATCATCTCGTTCCGGGATTTATCAAACGCGCAGATTTAGCATGGTATGTCTCGCATCACCACACTGCTGACGGTTTGAACGAGCCTTACCAGTACTCTTACATTTTCGTTTACGCGATTGATCTGCCTGCTGGTGCGAAAACTCTGACGTTGCCGAACAACGACAAGATTCGCATCATGGCAGTCTCGGTGGCGGACGAAAATCCGAAGGTGCAACCGGCTCAACCGTTATATGATACGTTGTCAAATTCTGATAAATAAATTTTATTTTCTGTCGGGAATGACCTTCGATTCCTGACCAGATAAAAGGAAATCATTAATGAAGAAATCATTGATTGTATTTTTCTGTCTTCTGCTGGCGTTCTCCGCTCTTAGCTGTGGGAAAGGCGGCGCTGCGAGTAATGGCTATACCATAGCGGTAATTCCAAAAGGCACAACTCACGAATTCTGGAAGAGCATTCACGCCGGAGCAGTAAAAGCAGAGCGCGAGCTCAACGATGCTGGCACCAAAGTATCGGTTATCTGGAAGGGTCCGCTGAAAGAAGACGACCGCGAGCAGCAGACACAGGTCGTCGAAGGATTCATCAGCCAGAATGTCAGCGGGATCGTTCTTGCACCGCTTGATAATCAAGCTCTTGTCAGACCTGTAGAAGAAGCTTCACGCGCAAATATTCCGACGATAATCATTGACTCCGGTCTGGCTTCACAATCGATAGTCAGCTTTGTCGCGACAGACAACATGAAGGGCGGCAGTCTGGCAGCAGATCGTCTGGGAACTCTGCTGCAGGGCAAAGGCAAAGTTCTGATGCTGAGATACCAGGAAGGTTCCGCCAGCACAGAAGATCGCGAAGCTGGTTTCGCAAACGAAATGAAATCAAAGTACCCGGGCATCGAAGTCATGACGGGCAATGTTTACGCCGGGCCAACCATCGACACCGCACTGCAGGCTTCCCAGAATCTGCTCAACCGATATGGCAACGAGATTCAGGGAATCTTCACACCAAATGAATCATCGACGGCCGGTATGCAACTGGCATTGGCGGGCATCCAGAAATTGGGTGTGATCAAACACGTCGGATTCGATGCAAAGTCTGCCTTTATCGACGCAATGAAGAAAAAACAATTGGACGGCATCGTAGTTCAGGACCCATTCAAAATGGGTTATCTTGGCGTAAAAACCATGGTCGATCATCTTCAAGGCAAGCAGGTTGACAAACGAATCGATACGGGCGTAATGATGATCACTCCGGAAAATCTGGATGATGCAAATTCACAAAGCCTGCTTCATCCGCCACTGGATCAATATCTGAAGTAGAATTTCTTACTCCAATGGCCTTTGTTGAAATTTCGAATATAGCCAAACGATTCGGCGCTACAGTAGCCCTGGATCACGTTAATATCCAGCTTCAGAAAGGCGAAGTTCATGCCCTGATCGGTGAGAACGGCGCCGGCAAAAGCACATTGATGAACATCCTGGCCGGCCACATCAAGCCGGATTCGGGAACAATCAGTCTCGACGGTAAGCCCTACATTCCGTCTAACCCAACTGACGCAAGGCGTCATGGCATCGCGCTTATTCATCAGGAGTTGTCGCTTTGCCATCACCTGACCGTTGCGGAGAACATTCTGCTCGGAATGGAATCTTCAGTCGCGGGATGGATCGATCACCGCGAGATGCGGCGTCGCACGCTGGAGGTCCTGAAAACATTCCCGCACCCCGATATTACACCGGAGAGTCGTGTCTCCGATCTTTCTATCGCCGCGAGACAGGTTGTCGAAATCTGCCGGGCCGTCGCATCAAAGGCCAACATCATTTTGATGGACGAGCCGACCAGCAGCCTGCAACGATACGACGTGGACCAGCTTTTCTCTCTCATTCGCAAGCTGAAACACGAAGGCCTGTGTGTCGTTTACATCAGTCATTTCCTGGAAGAGATTCGAGAGATAGCTGACCGTTACACAGTTCTTCGTGACGGCAAAAGCATCAGCACGGGGACACTGGATTCCGTCACCAACGATCAAATAGTCGCGCAGATGGTCGGTCGCTCTGTCGAGAGTCTTTATCAGCCGCATCAGCATCCGACTTCGCGCGACGTTCTGTTGCAGGTGCGTGACCTGCAGTGCCCTGGCGTGAAGAATGCGAGCTTTGATCTGCATAGAGGCGAGGTATTGGGGATTGCCGGATTGATGGGCGCAGGACGAACAGAGATGATCCGGGCATTGTTTGGTCTGAGCCCAATAAAGTCAGGCTCAATTCTGTTGAATGGGAAACCGCTGTCGTTGAAAGATTCGCCTGCAACCAGAATCTCGCAAGGGTTTGGATATCTCAGCGAAGATCGCGGTGGCGAAGGTTTAGGGCTTTCGCTCTCAATTGCTGACAATATCACGGCCACGCGTTATTCAACCTGTTCGCAGTTTGGCTGGATCGATCTTGGGAAACAACAAAGCCAGGCGATGGACTGGGTAAGGACACTGGCGATAAAGACTAACAATGCGCTGCAACCGGTCCGTTCGCTTTCGGGCGGAAATCAGCAAAAGGTTGCGCTTGCAAGATTGATGCACCAGGATATCGATATTCTTTTGCTGGACGAGCCGACAAAAGGAATTGATATTGGCAGCAAAGTTCAGATATACGAAGCTGTCGAACGTTGCGTCTCTGCAGGCAAAGCTGTTCTACTGGTAAGCTCTTACTTGCCTGAGTTGTTCGGCAAATGCGACCGTCTGGCTGTAATGTGTCGCGGAGTGCTTTCTCAGGTGAGACCTATTGAAGAGTGGACACCGGAATCGGTGCTGGAAATGGCAATCGGAGGCATTCAGAAAGGCTCGGATCAGTAATGGCAAAGGCCGAGGCATCAATTCAGCAAGAACCACCTGTTGCAAAGAAGACAGGCGTCAAAGGACACGCGTCTTCTCTGCTCGGCCGTCTCGTGCCATTTTTTGGTTTGATATTTGTTATTGCAATCTTCGCTATATTGACCAGAGCTCCGGGACAATATCTTTCACCAGTTAACCTTCGCATCGTTTTATCGCAAACCGTGATTGTCGCTATTGGCGCGATCGGAATGACAGTAATCATAATCAGCGGCGGCATTGACCTCTCTGTCGGATCAGTAGTGGCATTGACCGGCGTTGTAACGGCCCTGGGCGTCGCCAATGGTTGGTCACCATCGCTCAGCATTCTGGCCGCGGTTGCATTAGGGGGTTTCATTGGACTTGTAGATGCGTTAATCATTACGCGATTGCGTGTCGTGCCGTTCATCGCAACGCTGGGAATGATGGGTATTGCCAGGGGTACTGCGAAGTGGCTGGGAAAAGAGCAGACTGTTAACGCACCCAACACCTGGATCAACGGACTGGCAGTAACGTTTCCGAATCCGCCGTGGTTGATAGTTCCGCCTGGCGTTTGGACTGCTCTGATATTGGCCGTGCTGATTGCTCTCGTTCTGCGTAATACAGTTTTTGGGCGGCGAGTCTTTGCAATTGGATCGAATGAATCGGCCGCACGCGCGTGTGGCATCAATACCGACAGACTGAAACTCTGGATCTACGGCATTGCGGGTCTGTTCTTCGGTCTCGCCGGCGTAATGCAGATGTCACGCTTGACGCAGGGTGATCCCACAGTTGCCGTCGGCATTGAGCTGGACATGATTGCGGCCGTCGTAATCGGAGGCGCGAGTCTGAACGGCGGTGAAGGAACGATACTAGGCTCTATGATCGGAGCTTTGATAATGGCCTTCTTGAGAAACGGCTGCCAGCAAATGGGATGGCCAAGTTACTATCAGGAAATCATCATTGGAACCATCATCGTTTTAGCCGTCGCGATTGACCGCCAGCGCCATAAACTTTCTTGAATTAAACAATCCACCAAAAACGGTTTGTTCAACCCGCTGAAGAAGGGGGACTGGTATTGGTTTTGCAACGATTAGTTTTGCGCATACCGCGCAGTTAGAATTTAGCTTATGAGGGAGAAACAACATGCCAGATAACAAACAGAATCTTGGTGACCAAGGCGGACAGAGTGGACAGAAGCAGAACGATCCGCAGCGCAACATCGATCAACAGCAGAATAAGCCCGGACAAGGCGGACAGAGCGGACAATCGGGCCAGCAGAACAAGCAAGGCGGACAGCAGGATCAAATGGGCGAAACCGGACAGCAGGGCAATCTTGGAAAACAAAACAAATAATTATTGACCGACCGGAGGGGGCGTTCAGCCCCTCTTTTCTTTTTCGTACTAATTGTAAAAACACGTGCCCTAAAAGAGTTCAAGTTAAACGCGACGCTTCCCTGCAAAAACCCCTGGACCGTCTAGCTCAGACGCTTTAATATTAGAATAAATCAACGCAGCAGAACGCTACTGATGTTGCGCATTATGCCATAGCACATCCGATCCAGAGGTAAATAGATGAGAAAGATTACTGTCGATGTCCTCTTTCTGATTATCACATTATTTCTGTCGGTCCACTGCCTCCAAGCGCAAGATAAGGAGCCGCAGATTTCGCCTGCGCGCATGGAAGCTCGAAAACAATTGGGAGAGCTCGGAGTTCCTTACAACAAGGAGAGTTTCGTGAAACAGGCTGCTGAGGGCGACACAATAGCAGTGAAGCTGTTTCTGGATTCCGGCATGAATCCAAACGTTTATACAAGTATGGGTCAGGAATACGAGACTGCATTGCTGGCTGCGATTAGAAATGTACAACCCGAAACCGCGCAATTGCTTTTAGCAGAAGGCGCAAACATCGAGATAATTGATTCCGACCGCACTTCGGCGCTGATGGTGGCAGCGCGTACAAATCAACCAACTATTGTTCGATTGTTATTGGCAAGAAATGCAAACATCAACTTCACCAATGCATTTGGTAGCAACGCTCTGTTCGAGGCCGCAAAAGCCCACTCGGACGAGTCTGTGCGCCTGCTGATCGCGAAAGGCGCCGACATTCATGACGACCGACCGGGCAGAGGAGACTCTACATTTTTAATGGTAGCGTCGAGAGACCTTTCTACAGACACGGTTAGACTTATTCTCGATAAAGGGCTAGACGTTAACGCGATATCGGCCGATGGACACACGGCTCTTATGTCAGCGGCATCGGCTGGCAAAACTAGCACTATAAAGCTCCTCCTTGACAAAGGAGCCGATATCAACGCCAGAACTTCGGCAAATGCGACCGCATTAATGCTGGCCGCAGCGTATGCGGGACCAGACGCTGTAAAATTGTTGTTAGACAAAGGCGCCGACATTGATGTGACCGGATATATAGATCAATTTACTGGACCTCCTCTGTCTCACGCCGTGCGACATCGTAAACTTGACAATGTCAAGGTACTCATCAGTCGTAAAGTAGATGTAAATTCGGCAAACAAGGATGGCGCGACCCCCTTGAGTCTTGCTTTGCAAGATGGGAACTCTGAAATCATCGAAGCATTGTCGGCCGCAGGTGTGAATGTGAATGCCCCGTTGCCCAACGGAGACACTCCCTTAATTGTGGCTGTTAAACTTGGAAACCCCGATGTTATCGCATTGCTGATTCGACTGGGGGCAAACGTCAACGCCGAAAATTCAAAAGGGGTAACGGCGCTTAAGGAAGCCCGGGAATACCACCGTTTGGATATAGTCAAAATATTGCAGAGCGCAGGGGCCAGGAATTAACAGTCTCGGTTAACCTGATCACTATTTGTGATCTCGGCGAAAATGCTGTTCATATAGGCACGAAACGGGTTATACTAATCGCGAAGCCACTCATC
Organism: Blastocatellia bacterium; assembly: GCA_035652355.1. Classification (GTDB taxonomy): domain Bacteria; phylum Acidobacteriota; class Blastocatellia; order DASRDY01; family DASRDY01; genus DASRDY01. Next base: position 1,691 of record DASRDY010000312.1, on the reverse strand, counting down.
CGATGAGCGGCCAGAGATGTAAAAGACCTGCGGCCAACAGGTATGCAAACGGCAAAAGTCTGCCTTGGCCCGATACATTGAACTGAATAGGATTTTTGGCGAATGTACCGAGTTTTCTCTTGCAGTATGACCGGTTTATGAGTAGTGTATAGGTTTTGAAATCAAAAGCCTGCGTGAGCCAAGAGCCTCTGCATTCGCTGAAGAACCAATTTGAAAGGAGTACGTATGCCTGAGTTGACAGGGCAAACTTCATCTGCGGCACCATATAGAATCGACACAAAGCTTCATCAGTTACTGTACAAAGCGCCTGCAAGGCCGACTTTGCAGCCCGGATCGCAATTGGAAAAGTTACCGGATCCCGTGTACCCCCAAAAGAATTATGACCAGGTCGGCGAGATGTCCAAAAAGGAATACCAGAAGCTGAATGCCTGGAGAACATGGCGCGGGTGGGGCTCGCCATATTTCAAATCGAGATGGCATAGCGGTGAGTTGCGACCGATCATCCCTTACCTCTTTACAGAGTGGAAGTGCAACCTGGATTGCCACTACTGCTGGTCCTATAACAACACTGTTAAGGGAATGACGGAAGACACCGCGAAACGCTCCATCGATTGGCTCCATTCGATTGGATCGCGCGTGCTGGCGTTGATGGGCGGCGAGCCGCTCCTGCGACCCGACTTCATCCATAAGGTCGTTTATTACGCCGCCAAGAAAGATTTCTTTGTCTATCTGCCGACCAACGGTCGTTTGATGAAACCCGAAGTGATCGACCGCATCGGCGATGCAGGTGTTGCCACGGTGAACCTTGCTATCGACGCTGTTGAAGATAACAAGCCGCTGCCGAAGGCTCTGAAACCGATTCGTCCCTACTTTGATTACCTGGTCAAAAACCAGCACAAGTATGGATATACGATCGCCCTGAACTGCAACATCACCCGCATCAATATGGATGATATCAAGCAGTTGACAGAGATCGCACACGACAACAACGTCGCTATCGATTATCACATCAACGAATCTCCGATGACAGAGCAGCCGCACTTCAAGCATCTGGATGAGAACAGCACCTATTTGACTCCGGAAGATTTTCCGAAGGTCGAAGCGTTAATGGAATATCTGCACGAAAAACGCGCTGCCGGTTACAAGATGGTTAACCCGATACAGCATATGCACGATATGTTGAGATTGATGAAGGGCGATATTCCACCCTGGAAATGCCGAGCCGGTCAGAATTCGCTGATCATTAGAACGGACGGATCACTTGCGCCGTGCTTCCCGATGTATTCGGCTACGCACGACTGGGGCGTCGTTGGAAATCACAAATTCGACGTCAAACAACTGGATGAAATGAAGAAGGAATGCAGCCAGCACTGCCTGTCGACTTGCAATTACATATTGTCGTACTGCTATGACAATGTGCGCGTGATCAAGTGGGCGGCCAAGCAGGCTCTGCGCGGATTCAAAGGGGTCAGCGGCAGCTTCTAGTTTTATCGAAGTCACTGTAAGTGTGGTATCAAAGGCCCGAATCCGAACGGATTTGGGCTTTTATTTTGTGGAGCAGTCGTAGCGCAATCAGGGATGATTGCGCTAGGTTACTTATCCCAATTGCTTGCGGAATCGCCAGGCGCTGATGCTTACCAGCAACACTGCAATGATCACCAGCGCCAATACGTTTGGGTAGAGGACCTTCA
>DASRDY010000311.1:0-26097 GCA_035652355.1 Blastocatellia bacterium | reverse complement strand
TGATCTCTGACGGAATGGACAATCACAGCTCGCATTCCCTGGACGATTCATTAAAACGGGCTTTGGCAGCAAACGTGTCAGTCTATTCGGTCGATTTGATCGGAACAGGTTCCGGCAATAGACCCGAAGAACTACAGGGACATGCGATAATGAAACAACTCGCGGAAAAGACGGGTGGTCGTTATCTGCAAACTCAGGGCGGAACGCATCTAAGTGAAGCATTAGAAAAAGTCGCCGAGGAGCTGAGAAGTCAATATACGGTCGGTTATTATTCGTCCAACGATAAAAGGGACGGCAAATGGCGGCGCATCGAAGTAGCATTGCCGCGACCAGATGCCAGCATTCATGCACGAGCCGGATATTACGCGCCAAAAGATAAGTAAATCGAACTCTGTTAAGTTCAACCTAATTAAAGCCTTACGTTAAAATAACTTTCATTGTTACCGCGGCCGGTTTCAAAACGTCTTAGTCTAAGCCTAACTTTAAACTGATCCCAACTTCTAAGGAGACTTTCGAATGAAACGGATGATTCTGGTCAGCGCTATTCTTTGCGCTGCAATCGCGCTAAGTCTTGTGATTGCATCAGCAAAGGCAAATTTTAGCGGCACGTTTAAACTCGACCCCAGCAAGAGCCAGATGGGCGGCGGCCCCGGCGGTGGTGGGGGCGGCGGTGGCGGTGGTGGACAGATGGGTGATATAACCCTGACCATCGTGCAGAATGGCGACAAAATCGACACCACTCGTACATCCCCGCGCGGCGAACAGAAGAACAGCTATACCCTTGATGGTAAAGCTTATGACTTCACGCCCCAGATGGGCGGTCGTGGCGGCGGTGGCGGTGGAACACCTCCGACTGGCAAACGCACAGCCAAGTGGTCAGCCGATGGCAACTCGGTCGATATTGCAGAAGATACAACCTTTACCGGTCAGGACGGCCAGGCAATGACCCGACACTCAACTCAGCATTGGTCATTGTCTGCGGACGGAAAGACTCTTACGATCGAGAGCACAGGCCAGGGACGCAACGGCGAGACCCATTCCACAGCAGTCTATAACAAGCAGTAGTTTCACTGCTTCCTTAATCAGAATAAACAAAGCAGCCTGACGAACTCTCGGGTTCGGTGGCTGCTTGTTTGTTTTGAATCGCAGGGTCTCTTGTAGAATCTCTACAAAAAAGCTTGCAAAGCTGTAACCTGCCGGTGTTATACTTCACTCACTCCGCGTGATGGCCAATCTTTAGTTCGGGAGACAAATCTTTGCTTAAAAGAATCTTCGTTTTATTTGTATTTGCCATTTTCTGTCTTTGCGGTTTAAGCACTCAGTCGCAGACTGGCAGCGCGATAACCATAAAGGATGCGTGGATACAACAAGGGCCGCCTTCGCAGAAAAACACTGCGGGATTTATGATCGTCGAAAATCATTCCGGCAAAGAGATTGCTCTAATTTCCGCCAAGAGCGATATCTGCAACGTCGTCGAGCTACACAAGATGGAAACGGTCAACGAAATGATGCGAATGAAGAAAGTTGACCAGGTAGTTGTTCCCGCTAACGGTCAAGCCGAGTTCAAACCTGGTGGTTACCATTTAATGATCATAGGGCTGAACCGCGCCCTGAAAGAGGGAGAAGATATCGAGGTCAAACTTCAATTCACCAGCAATATCGAAAAGACGATTCATATGCAGGTCAAAAACCGCGAATCGATGAACTAGCAGGAGTAATCGCGATGACCCTGAAAATGCACAAGATCGCCTGTTTATTGCTGGTTCTGATTGCGGTTGTCGGCCTGCAATCCTGTTCTGCGTCGAGTGGCGGAACTGTGAATACTCATAATCACTCAGGTCACGGGGGCGATTTCAAATTGATTGACTTCGACAACCGGCCGTTTGAGCTAAGCCAATTGCGGGGAAAGGTCGTTTTGATATTCTTTGGTTATACATCGTGCGCCGATGCGTGTCCGACTATGCTCTCAAAATTGAAGCGAGTCTACACCGAGCTTGGCGACGGTCAAAAGGATGTGCAGACAGTTTTCATCAGCGTCGATCCAGATCGCGATACACCGGCCGCTCTGAAGGATTTTCTAGGATTCTTTTCCATACATGCAATTGGATTGACCGGCAAAAAAGAAGATATCGACAAGGTAGTTCATCAATACGGAGCCAGCTACGAACTAGAGCAGTCTGATTCTGCAGCCGGGTACCACATCAATCATTCGACCTATCTTTACCTGATCGATCAAACAGGTGCTTTGCGAAACCAGTTCAAACATACCGATTCAGTCGACGCGATTGCCGCCGGAATCAAACAATTGTTGAAATAATTTGAGGTGCGCCAACCTGGGGGCGCTTTTGAAATCTTTTTATGAACATTCGCGTTGTTAGTTATGGTTACGCACCGCTGCGAAAGGTCACCAAAACGCTGCCAGGTCGGCGCTCCCCAAAAGCTGCTCCTTCTTTTTGCTAAAATATTCTTGATTATTCAATGAATTTTGAATAATATTTTCTGGAAGAGAGAAGGTCTTTGACAAACCTCTAATTCCGGTTGCTTAGGCGCACCTTGCCTGTGAGAATGGTTTCGACATGAAAAAGGAAATCACCTTAAAGGACGTTACGCAGATCAAGGCTCTTGCTGATCCTTTGCGCATGCAGGTGCTGGAAGCATTTTGCCATAAGCCAATGACAACCAAACAGGTTGCTACATTATTAGAAGTCAATCCAACACGGCTTTACCACCATGTCGAGATTCTGGAAAAGGCCGGACTTATCAAGCTCGTGAAGACTCAGCAAAATCGGGGAACGGTCGAGAAATATTATAGTGGCGTGGCACGCAGAATTGCGATTAGTCACGAATTTTCCGAAGACACATCTGATGAAAGAGGCCACGCAAAAGAATTGCACAAGGCGCTGACAACCGCACTTGAGGCGACCCTATCTGAAATTCGCAAAAGCGTGGCTGAAAAACTGATAAAGAAAGAAGAACCGGGACAATCTGCTATGGTCGCCCGGGGGCACATAGTAACGACGCGGGAAAAGGGTCAGGAGCTTTTCGACAAAATAGCCGAACTTCTGAAGGAATGCCATAAATACGCAAACAAACAGGGAGACATTACGTACGGACTGACCGTGGCTTTCTATCCAGTTAAGAAGAATAGAAAAGCGTCACCACCAGGATCAAATAAAACAGAGACGGAAAAGGGATAACAGCCGTTCACAAGAAAAAGGCGGTTGGACTACCTGAATTCATTTCAGGCCGGAAAACGTGTGCCCGTTGCCAATTTAAAAAAGACGTAAGGGGATCTCGATAAGGAGACAATTAACAATGAATGTTAGAAAGGGACTTCTGTTCTGTTTTTGCGTTTCGATTATTTTGTTTTCAAGGGAAAAATCGATGTCACAGGTAAGCGCTTCCGCCCCGCAATCATTCGTACTGCAACAGCCAGTTACAATACCATTCGAGCTCGCGGGAAATCACATCTGCGTTCGAGTTATGGTAAACAGTGTGCCGTTGTGGTTCGTTTTTGATACCGGAGACAAGTTCGGAATAATCGACATTGCGAAGGCCAAATCCCTGGGGCTGGACATGCAGGGGCAAGTAGCAGTTGGCGGCGGCGGTGAGGACAAAATGTCGGGAATGTTTGTCAAAGGTGGTTCGTTCGCTATTCCGGGACTTGATGGATTCGCTCATCCTATTTTGCTGGCGTTGCCGCTTAATTCATTGACCGAACATCTGGGGCACGACTTTGACGGAATTTTTGGAGCTGATTTCATAAAACAGTTCGTGGTCGAACTCGATTACAACAGTAAAACGATGAGGCTTTACGATAAAGAGAAATTTTCCTATAGCGGCCCCGGCGAGAGTATACCCGAAGCTCTCAACTCTGCCGGACATCCGACGATACATGCTCAGATCGCACAGCCAGGTCGCGACCCGATTGAAGGTACGTTTGTAGTAGATCTTGGCTCAGGACTGTCGCTGATCCTCAGCAAACCCTTCGTTGAGAGCCAACACATTGTTTCACCCAATCAGAAAACGTTTTCGGCCGTTGTCGGCTATGGAGCAGGTGGTGCCTCAAAGGGATTGGTCGGCAGAGTCGAGAGTCTGAAGATTGGCTCTTATGTTATAAAGCGGCCGGTGACGGTCTTTTCGCAGGATTCGAAAGGCGCGATGGCGTCCGACAGCATTCAGGGAAATATTGGCGTTGAGATCATGCACAAATTTAAGGTCATCCTGGATTACGCGCACAATAGAATAATTCTCGAACCAAATTCGCGATTTTCAGAAGCGACTGAATACGATATGAGCGGTCTAGCTTTCATTGCGAAAGGAGCGAATTACCACGAATTCATCATTAACGATGTTCGGGAGAATACACCCGCGTCGGCCGCAAATTTGCGCGATGGCGACGTCCTTATATCGATGGACGGCAAACCTGCAACCTCATATACATTGGATCAACTACACGACATCTTCAGACACGAAGGACAACACAGCCTGAGCGTGAGACGTGGCGCGGAAACGATAAATGTCAAATTGACATTAAAGAGAGAAATATAATCCGACTTATTGTCTGAAATACTCTTCCAGAGTTTCGGCGTACAGTACGGTTCCAAGCATCAGCTCATCGATCTTTACGAATTCGTTAGGCACATGTGCAAGCTTGTCATCCCCAGGATAATGGACAACTGATGTTATTCCGGCAAAATATAAATTCTTCGCGACAGTGTTTCCGCCGAATGTGCCGTAATCCATCGGGATGGCTAAACGCTTCGCCGCACGATCAAAACTCTGAATCACGATAGAGCTCTTGTCGGCTAAATGCGGCTGAGTCTCGTGTGAAACGCTGATCTTGAATTTGGCTTCTGGATCTTTCGCTTTGATTTTAGCTGCTTTTTCTTCGAGGGCAGCGATCACTTTGTCTTTGGTAATGCCGGTGGGGATTCGGAAATCGATGGAGATGCGCGCGCTGGCAGGCACCATATTGGTTGAGGCGCCTCCCTGGATCGTACCGATGTTCATTGTCCAACCGTCGAATGCTCGATCATAATCATCACCGAGGTCAAGCGACGGAAGTTCCGAAATCAGCTGTGCGAGAGGAACGATCGCATTCTTTCCAAGCTCCGGTGTAGAACCGTGTGCCTGAATTCCATAGCTGACGATATCGACCCACAGAACTCCTTTCTCGCCGTAGATCGACAGGTTCATTTTTCCGCCGTCAGGAATGATTGCCACGTCAAAATGCAGACCGCACTCTTCGACCAGATAGATTATGCCCAATTCTGAACCCATCTCCTCATCAGCGGCGGCGATCAGATAGATCGTTCCATCAAAGGTAGGATTTTCAGCGAGGAACGCTTTGCAGGCGCCATATGCGCACGCAAACGATCCTTTATCATCCAGAGTTCCGCGACCAAAGATTTTGCCGTCCTTGATTGTCGGAGTGAACGGATCGGTTTCCCACAACTCGGCGTCGCCCGGTGGGACGACGTCCATATGGCTGACGAAGCCGATAGAACGTTTTCCACCGCCGATTTTGCCGACTACGTTTGTGCGACCGGGTTCTTTTTCGTAATAGCTGATTTCCATTCCCAGGGCACGCATCTTTTCGCTGACAATATCCTTTACCAGATATTCATTGCCGGGCGGATTTACAGTGTTGACGCGCACCAGATCGGAAACGATCTGAACAACTTCGCTTTGATCTACATGCTTTTCGTACTTTGATTGCATCGGTTCCTCTTTGGTTAATGTGGGATAGATATCTTACACGATGAACTCTATCGACGGTAGAGGGTCCGGATGAAGCGGCGATAAAGCAATAAACGAGACACTCTGCTCCGCATGCTATAATCACAGTTACCTATGAGTCATTCTTTTTTTCGATACCCAAGAGAAATCAATCTGGTCAGCGCCAGCAACTCGCTGGAGATTATCTGGGATGATGGACACGTCAGTCTGTATCCTTTGGGAAAGCTTCGCGCAATTTGCCAATGTGCAACTTGCACTGATAAACATCATCAGACGGAAAAGCCCGCAAAATCATTATCACTGCCGATTCTTGGTCTGGCTAACAGAAACGAGGTCGAATCACTTTCGCATGTGGGCAGATATGCACTTGGTGTCTTGTGGAAAGACGAGCACGACAGCATTTATCCGTTTGACGCGCTATCCTCGCAATGTCTTTGCGAGGAATGCACGGCGAAGCGAGCCCTTGTGAATGAACACGGTCAGTGATGATTGGCGTGGAAAATATACAGGCCGGGCTCGCTTCGGTCATTTTCATCAGTCGCGCTGTGATAGAACTTCGGAAATCGGCCAGTCCTTACTCTCTCATCGAATGTTATTAACCCAGCATGTGTCGGACAGCGTTCATGATCTTGTGAACCAGGTCAACGCCATTGTCGTCATTCGCATCGTGGTTGGCAGGATCGTCCTTGCCATCTTTCTTTTTGTCGTTTTGCTGAGCATTCTTGTCCTGCTGACGATCTTCGCGACGAACATCGTTCGGGCCGCCTGCAAATGCCAGACTGGTCAGTCCTAGTATAAACGCCAACGCTACAATAAGTCTTATCTTCTTCATTGTGGATTCTCCTTGAGTTGATTTATTGCGGCTGATTCCCCGCACACATCACTAATTCAATGCATGTGCCAAATCAGAAGCGGGTTATCTTCGGGAGCTTATTTGTTGCGGATGGAATACCTTACAAAGGTCGAAGGGTTGATACGGCAGTATTTCAAAGATACTGCGTTCGCGCTTTTTCCCTTGCGCTTCAATTCCGGCCGGCCAATATTCACAAACTTCTTTCCAAATAAAGCCATTTGACCGTCGGTGCGAACAGGATAGCCCGTGCGAACACGGTATCAAGGCGCAGTTTCCGTATGAATACGGATTATTCATGGAAGCTTTGAAGCAAGTATGTCCAGATTCATAATATGAGGCGTTTCGGAAAGAAGATCGCCGGCCTTGTGCATTAATGCCGCAGCAACCTGTCCCGATAAGTGAGCTTGACGCCCGGCATCATTGGGAAAAGTATCAAAGATTCCGAACGTGGAATTCGAGAGGCGTATTGCGAACCAGGTTATCGTGTCTGGCTCTTCCTGAACGATTGGCAATCCGCTGTGAAGGAAGCTTTCCACTTCAGCTTCTTTACCGGGTTTTGCTTCGAGTTGAACGTAAAGCCCTACTTTAGATTCTTTTGTCATATCTGAACCTCCTTCTGATATAAAGGGCAAGAAGGACGGCATTATTTCAGCCGTCCTACAGAATCACCAATTAAGTTGCTTATTTTTGACCGCTTTTCTTCCAGTCGGCAAGGAACTTCTCTGAGCCGATGTCTGTCAGTGGGTGATTAACAAGTTGCTCGATAACTTTGAATGGCATAGTGGCAATATGTGAGCCGAGCTTTGCCGCTTGCAGAACGTGAATCGGATGTCGGACACTGGCGGTGAGCACTTGAGTCTCAAATCCATAATTGCGATAGATCTGAACTATATCACGGATGAGCTCCATTCCGTCTTGGCCTATGTCGTCAAGTCTTCCGACGAATGGACTAATGAATGTGGCGCCAGCCTTCGCCGCCAGCAGCGCCTGATTTGCTGAAAAGCACAACGTGACGTTGACCTTGATTCCGTCTTCGCGGAGAGCTTTACATGCTTTTAAACCGTCTTTGGTCAGCGGAACTTTAACAGCGACGTTTGGATGGATTCTGGATAATTCTCGTCCCTGTCTTAGCACCGCATCCAGTTCCATCTCGGTCACTTCTGCGCTGACAGGACCGTTTACGATTTCGCAAATTGCTCGAACGTGTTCGTGGAAATCAATTTTGCCTTCTTTCGCAACCAGCGATGGGTTAGTGGTTACGCCGTCCAAAACACCCATGCTTGCCGCCTCGCGAATCTCCTTAAGGCTTGCAGTATCTATAAAGAATTTCATACTTCCCCCTTTTTACCCTGCTGTCGTGCGCAACAAACCGACAGACCGGAAATTGTTTAAGCCAATCTCTCAATAGAGTTGTAGCCCGAATGATCTCTACAAGTCAACGCGTGTTCAAAAAACAAAGAGCGACCGGTTGTTAACGGTCGCTCTTTGCGATGATTAATTGTTAACAGCGAAAAACGCGTTAAAAGTTTACTTGCGCTGGCTGGCGATTTTCAGATTGTTTGTTACTGAAAATACCCCAGCTACCTGATTGGCGCGGATATTCGCGGCATTTCGATCTCCACTGTTAAGCACATACCCTTCGAGAGTTACATGCCCATTATCGACAATAATATGAATCGACGGATCGGCACCCATCGAGTACTTCTGCAGTCCTGGCTCGCTGAAGATTGCTCTGTATTCAGCAGCTCGGATTCGATCATCCATCGGTGATAAGGGCAATACCTGAATGTCGTTAACTACGTTCGTAACGCCCGGAATTCGTTTTACTCGTCCTGCCGCATCGTCCTTTGTGGTAGGACGCACTACCTGCCCAATCAACGTTACGGTCCCGCCGTTTACCTGGTATTCGAGATTATCGAATATTCCGTAATAAGGCAGGGTCGACAACTCCTTGCGCACTTTCTGTGAAATGTTTGTATCGCTCACCATGCGGTTCTGGGCCATTCCAAACGTACACATAGCGCCGATAACTGCACTCAGGACTATGAATCTCATTCCTTTGAATAACATAAACTTTGTGACCTCCATGCTTCCATGCAATCAATCCACAATACCTCTAAGCAAGGAGGGTGCCGTGGAGCTTAAAAAGCCGGTGGGGTTTAGAAGGGTTGTAAATTCAGCATTTTAGAGAATTTAATCGAATGCAGAGCTAACGCATCCGTTGCCGCCAAAAGAACGTCAAACATTGATACGTTAGCTGTGTTGTTACGGATTAACCTGCTCTGAAACAGCCTCAGATCGTTGACTTTCGTTACCAAATCGATCCACAGCCGTCAACTTATAGTAGTAGCGTTTGCCGATTTGCACGCGGTCGTCAGTGAAGCTGGTCGGCGGATGCGGTAACAGTCTACCATTTAGTTTAATCCACTGCCCATCTGGTGTATTTGCGCTCTCTGCCCGATATACATTGTAACCGACAACGTCGGGTTCAGTATTGCTCGGCCAGAATAGACTGATCGTCCCATTAGCCGAAGCAATCGTTACCGAGGTCGGCGCGGCTGGAGGATAAATGTCCACCGGTTTGATTGTGACAGGGTGGGAATCGGCGCTTTCAAGTTGGTTTCCGCGAACTGTAGTAATCGCCCTGACCGTGTAGGTGTATTCGGTTCCGAATTCAAAGGCGTGGTCATTGTATTCCGTGCCCGTAATTGGCGTGGCATTTAGAGGGCGGAGAACGCCTTTCGTTGTTGAGTCGGATCTGTAAACGTTGAATCCGCTGATTTCAGTCGGCGCGGTATTATCTATGTTTTTGGCCGGAGCCTGCCACGTTACCGTCAATTGTTCTTGCGAAGGCATCACCCTCAGGTCAGTCGGCGCATCGGGAATAACCGTAACCGGCTCGATCGCCGTCAGATCTGAAAAACCAAGTGGCTGGCCTTCCTGGTTAATGTAAACAACGGAGTACAAGAATCTAGTATCGTTCAGCCGAGTCGCCTTCGACAAATCTACCGTGTCGATAAACGTCTGGTCGCCATTTGCAGTTCCCGATAATGGTATAAAGCCTACAATGCTTGCACCTTCACGAAAACTATCAAGTGTAGTCGTGCTTGCTCCAGGCGTTCGAGGTTCTGCCAATCTATAAATATCAATTCGCTGCAGTTTTACGCCAGTACGTCTTGCTGGAGGAATTGACCATTTGACGATAATCTGTGCGCCCCGTTGGGTGGCAGTCAATTGTGCCGCATTCACGCGACCGGGTCGTTCTGGAGGCAAAGGCGGACTGGAAACGCCACAGGCCGTAAACCACACCGAGGCCAACGACAAAAGAGTCACGGACAATAATGACGATTTTCGAACTGGCCTACAGAATGTATTTGCTGAGATCCTGATTCTTAACGATGTCGGCCAACATGCGATTGACGTAAGCCGCATCGATAGTTTGGTCCTTTGGTTCAAGGTCTGGCCCCTCAAAAGATATTTCGTCCAGCAGTTTCTCCATTATAGTATGCAGCCGTCGCGCGCCAATATTTTCTGTCTGCTCGTTGACGCTGAATGCGAAATCGGCGATCGCAGTAATCGCGTCATCGGTGAAATCCAGCTTTACGCCTTCGGTATCCATCAGCGCAGTGTATTGTTTGATCAGCGCGTTCTTTGGCTCGGTCAGAATTCGTTTGAAGTCTTCCTTAGTCAAAGCTTCCAACTCAACGCGAATCGGAAATCGGCCCTGAAGTTCCGGTATCAAATCCGAAGGCTTGGAAACGTGGAACGCTCCTGCCGCTATGAATAGGATATGATCCGTGCGGACCATTCCGTACTTAGTATTGACCGATGTGCCTTCAACGATAGGCAAGATGTCGCGCTGAACACCTTCACGAGAGACATCAGGTCCGCTGCCGCCTTCCCGACCGGCGATCTTGTCGATTTCATCCAGGAAGATAATTCCTGATTGTTCAACTCGCTCAAGAGCTATTCGCGCAACCTGATCCATATCGACCAACTTCTGCTCTTCTTCCTGCGTAAGATAGTCGAAAGCTTCATCGACGCGCATCTTACGCATTTTGGTTTTACCGCCGCCAAACAGACCGGGCATCATATCTTTGAGGTTAATATCCATTTCTTCAATGCCCTGATTTGTGTAAATCTCAAATGACGGGAACGAGCGCTCGCGAACTTCCAGTTCTATGATGCGCGCGTCCAGTCGGCCTTCGTGAAGCTGCTGTCGCAGTTTTTCTCGCGTGGACTGGAACTGTTCGTTTGTTTCTTCGCTCTCGTAACTAGAGGCCTTTGATTGTGGAAGAAGGATATCCAGAATTCGCTCTTCTGCATTACGCTCAGCTTTGTCCGCTACTTCCTGAGTTTTCTCCTCACGGACCATATCAACCGCGACCTCAGCCAAATCGCGAATCATCGCTTCGACGTCGCGGCCAACGTAACCGACCTCTGTAAATTTTGAGGCCTCGACTTTCATGAAAGGTGAATTTGACAATCGAGCCAGCCTTCGCGCGATTTCCGTTTTTCCAACGCCAGTCGAGCCGATCATTATTATGTTTTTCGGCATTACGTCCTGCGCAAGTTCTGCAGGAAGTTTCTGTCTTCGGACGCGATTCCGAAGCGCGATTGCCACCGCGCGTTTGGCGTTATTCTGACCTACTACGTGTTTATCAAGCTCACTTACAATCTGGCGAGGCGTCAGTTCATCCAGTTTTAATGTCTGATCAACATCGCCCGACAAATAAATTACCATCTATCAAATTCTCCCAAGTTCCTAAACCCTATAATTCTTCAATGGCTACGCTCTGATTTGTATAGATGCAGATTTCACCTGCAATGCGCATCGCTTGTTCAGCAATCTCTTTGGCAGATAGCTCCGTGTTTCTTATCAATGCTCTCGCCGCGGCAAGAGCAAATGGTCCGCCTGATCCGATTGCGATTATCCCGTCATCGGGTTCTATCAAATCGCCAGTGCCTGAAATAACCAGAGAACTCTTCTCATCGGCAACAACCAGCAGCGCTTCCAGATTTCGCAGGTATTTGTCTGTTCGCCAATCCTTAGCCAGCTCAACAGCAGCGCGAGAAAGCTGTCCGTGATACTGCTCCAACTTTGACTCGAACCTCTGAAAGAGAGCAAATGCATCCGCAGTTGAACCCGCAAATCCGGCCAGAATCTTATCATTATATAAACGTCTGACCTTTCGCGCTCCGCCTTTCATAACTGTATTGCCCATCGTGACTTGACCATCACCGGCCATCACGACCTTGCCGTTATGTCGCACGGCGATAACGGTAGTACTGCGTATAATTTGTTTGTTACCGGAATCATTTTCATACTTCTTACGCATGCGCGGGACTATAGCGCAATGAAAAACAAAAGGCAAAAGAACAGTTTTCCGGTCAAGCACCTGAAAAAGGCGTCAATAAAAATCTGGAAATCATGATTTGAGCGTTGACGGTCACAAGCATTTTCTCTATTATGTAGAACCTGGACCGATACTATGGCAAAAGGCGAATATTTAGGCGAGTTCGAACAAATCGTGCTGCTGGCATTGATCAGACTGGCGGATAACGCTTATGGCATGACAATCCGTCAGGAGATCGAGAAGCGCACCGGCCGTTATGTTTCGATTGGCGCTGTGTATGCGACTCTGGATCGATTAGAGAAGAAAGGTTACGTCGATTCGTGGCTTGCCGATCCTACAGCGGAGCGTGGCGGACGAGCCAAACGATATTTCGAGCTGTTGCCTGCTGGATCATCCGCAATACAAAGATCAAAAGAGATGCTAACCAGTATGTGGGAAGGTCTCGATGTCGACGGTGACCTGACGCCTCAGACATAGGCGCAACCGTCATCGCTGGCGCGATTCAGAATGACTTCTTTTATGAGAAGATTAGATCATCGCCCGCCTGCACTTGCTGATTTTCTTCTATATCTGTGTCTGTCGCCGCGAGCCTACAATTGTATTCGAGGCGATCTGAGTGAAGAATTTAACAAAATGGTTGTGCCTGCGTTTGGCGTTAGAAAAGCGCGACGATGGTATTGGCTGCAGGTTATCCGTTCAATTGGACCTGCGCTTCGTGGCGAAATTGCCTGTATAAGAGTAGCGAAAAAGAAAGGAAGCCCTATGGAGACTTTACTTCGTGATCTGAGATTTGGTTTACGGATGTTGACAAAGACTCCTGGCTTCACTGCCGTTTCGCTGATCACTCTTGCGCTCGGAATCGGAGCGACAACTGCAATGTTCAGCGTGGTCAATGGTGTGCTGCTCCGACCGCTGCCCTACAAGGAATCGAACAGACTTGTATTAATAAAGGAAAGGCTTCCGAAGTTTACTGCCGAGCCGATTGATATTCCTGCTCCGGATGTGATTACGTTCCAGCAGGAAAACCGCGCATTCGAAGGGGTATCTGGGTTTCAACCTGTAAATATGGATTTGACAGGAATTGGATCCCCGGTACGGATCGGAGCCGCCAGAATCTCCTGGAACGGATTTCAGATATTAGGTGTAGCGCCGTTGCTGGGGCGCGCGTTCACTGCTGAAGAAGACAATTCTGGGCAGTATGTCACAGTTCTCAGTTACGGAACCTGGCAACAGAAATTTGGCGGGTCACCTGATATTCTCAGCCGAAAAATCGAACTCGACCGTCGACAATACCAGATTGTCGGAGTTATGCCGCCTGAGTTCGCATTTCCTCTTCAAAGCACTCGAATCAAAAGCGCTGACCTTTGGGTGCCAATGTCATTTTCAGAGACAGAAAAAGCAGCCGTTGGCGACAATTTCGATTATGGCGCATTTGGGAGACTTAAATCCGGCGTCACTCTTCCTCAGGCCGAAGCAGACGCCGAGTCTGTGGTGCGGCACATCGTTAATCAAATGCCGGCCAAATGGCAGGAAGCCCTGGAACTACATGGCGCGATAGTGCCGCTCGAAACCGATGCATTAGGAAACGTTCGATCACCATTACTGATAATGTTGGCCGCAGTAATTTTCGTCTTGCTAATTGCGGTAACCAATGTAGCCAATCTTATGCTTGCGCGCGGCAACAGTCGTCAGAAAGAGCTGGCGATTCGAATGGCGCTTGGCGCCAGTGGCAGACGTGTTATGTTCCAGCTGCTTTGCGAAAACATACTGCTTGCGCTTATCGGCGGGATTTTGGGTGTCGCCGCGGGTTTTATGGGGACGAAGGTGTTAGTTTCTCTAGTACCTGCAAATATCCCCAGGCTGGAAGCAACGCATCTCGATTATCAGGTTCTATTGTTCGCACTGCTGGTTTCGGTTTTCAGCGGGCTGGTTTTTGGCGCAGCGCCCGCGTTATTCGCGCTACGTACTAATATGCACGACAGCCTTAAAGAAGGCGGTCGAAGCGGGGGTTTTGGCAAACAACATAAAGCTCTCCGTTCAACGTTCGTCGTCACGCAGGTTGCATTGGCACTGATTCTGTTGATCGGTGCGGGATTGTTGATTCGCAGCTTTCAGAGGGTCCTTGAAGTCAATCCGGGTTTTCGCCCGGAACACGTTGTTACTGGATCGGTTTCGTTACCGTCAACCCAATACGACAAACCCGAAAAGGTAAAGCGATTCTTTGTCGATCTCGTTGAACGAGTGAAACGGATTCCAGGAGCGCAGTATGTCGGCGCGTCGACGGATCTTCCGCTGAACCTCAGCTGGACACACATATACACACCAGAAGGATATCAGCCGCCTCCGGGCGCTGGAATGAACTCCAGCGCACATTCGGCCGTCATTGGCGATTACTTTGAAGCCATGGGGATCCCGCTGGTTCGCGGGCGTCTATTTACGCCAGAGGAATACGCTAAAGATACGCATGCAGTTATTATCAGCGAATCAATTGCTAAACAGTTCTTCCCGGATCAGGATCCAATCGGCCAGAGGCTCAAATGGGGGCCGGAACAATCAGAAGATCCCTGGCAGACCATCGTCGGAGTCGTAGGGGACGTAAAACAAGGAGCAATGGACGCAAAGACCATGCCGCATACGTATACTCCTATCAGCTCGGGTACTTTCAGCCTAATGAATGTGGCCGTACGGACGCCAGGTGATCCCGCCGGAACAGCATCGGCTCTGCAATCCGCGGTGTGGTCGCTGGATTCACAACTGCCGGTTACTCAGATAAGAACAATGGAACAAGTGATAGGTGAATCGTACGCTCCGCGTCGCTTCAATATGATTCTGGTATTGGTTTTTGCTGGATCCGCTTTATTGCTGGCATCAGTCGGCCTCTACGGCGTTATGGCGTATTCGGTTACACAGCGCACCAAGGAAATCGGTGTTCGAATGGCGATGGGGGCTCAGCAAGCCGACATCCTTCGAATGATGATGAGATGGGGAATGTTACTGACTGTTATTGGCGTTGCCATCGGAACGGTTGGTTCGTTCTTCGTCACCCGACTCTTAACCGACTTTCTGTTTGGAGTGAAACCATCAGATGCGATTACATTTGCTGGAGTAGCGGCAGTGCTAGGATTAGTAGCTTTGCTCGCATGTTACATTCCGGCCAAGCGAGCGACAAAAGTTGACCCGATGATTGCGTTGCGTTCCGAATAGTTTCGGGCAGCGGCTATGCCCTTGCAGAGTTTTGAGAATAGGTCTTGCCTCTGCTTAAATGTAATGGCGCGTTAAAGTGAGCCAGCAGGTTCAATGGCGAGCCCGAATTTTTTCTGATGGAGCGCCGTTCCAATGGCTGTCAGGTCCGTAAAACTCACAATTCTGATTATCTTCCTCGCGGTGTCAATTTACACTGTTTCAGGCGCGGAACGTCCAGGGACTTTATCCGCACAAGACGAAGACGCAAAGACCACATTCAAGAATCGTTGCGCGCGCTGCCATATGGCGGATGGAACTGGCAAGGACTATTACACTCCCGACTTCACCGATCCCAAATGGCAGGCTACTGTGAAAGACGAAGAGTTAATCAACGCCATCACTGACGGACAAAACGACATGCCAGCGTTCGGCGGAACCTTGAGCAAAGATCAGATCAAAGGCATGGTTGCCTATGTTCGGTCTTTGGCAAAATCAAATAAACAGAACAAGTAGTCAGGGAACTATTCCGGAATCGCAGCAATAGCCTCAATCTCAATCATAAATCCATCTCGAGCCAGCGCCTTGACCTCTACCGCAGTGCTGGCTGGCGGGTTTTTGGTGTTAACGTAGTTGTCCCGAACTTCTCGAAGCGCGGCCAACTGCTTAATGTCAGTCGTGTAGATGTTGAGCTTGACGACGTTATCGAAACTGGCATTGACGGCAGCCAATGCTACTTTCAAATTTTCAAATACTTGTCTTGTTTGCACGTGCATATCGCCAGGTCCGACCAGAGTTCCTGATTTGTCGAGTGCGACCTGTCCAGCAATGTAGATTGTGCGTCCGCCTGTTACTTCGACCACGTGCGTGTAACCCGGCGGAGTTGACATCGTCGAGGGGTTAATAAATCGTACTGTTGATTCCATGGGTTTCTTCTCCGTGTTTCAATGAAAGCTGAGATCAATCTTACCTTAAAAATTGCACGACTTAACCGATGTTTGACTGAGCGGAAAGCTCGCCGATTCTGAATCTGCGTCTCTGTTCCATAAGGATTTCCCGGAATGAGAGTTTACAGTTTCCAGTGTTGGGAGAGTCAAGGGTTTATTTTGGAGCTGAGGCTGGTGCGTCGGGTTACCTTACAAAAAAGCAGGGTGAAGAAAGGCATATAAGACAAATCCCCAGAAGAACAAAAACCAGACGGCCCCGAATGCTCCGTCAAGAAAGAGCTCTTTGAACTGGATCCGATCCTTTCGTAGGCAGACTACGCCAAAAATCACCAGCACTGGAACCGAGAGGGATGAAGCGAAAAACCAAAGGTCCCCAAATCGTTCCAAGTATGGTAAATCGCCGCTTATCGCGTAAAATTTGGTGGAAACAATCAATAACAACAGCCAAAGAGTGTTCAAGACCGCTATGGCTCTAATAATTCTATGAAAAAGTTTCCTTTTTGATGGCAAGGTTAGCCACCTCCTTGATATTTCATATTTAAAATCATTATAATCAGGGCCTCAAGGGAGCACCTAAACAGTATCCTACGATAAAAATTATGACGCGTCCTTGAGGCCCTTAGGTTACGAGGTAGATTAGTTAGTTATATAACGTCCGCTTGAACAACCTCATCGCCAGTTCTCCCCTTCCGCGATAAAATTAACCGCAACCCGTTCGAGCCGAATTCACCTGTTACCCTTTATCGCCGAAACAAGCAGCCATAGCCGTATTGGTATTGGTTCGGCAGTACGGCTTAATAACCGTTGGCAAAAAAGTACCTGTTAGACTCTGGCAGTGATATTCGATTGGTTGTTTAAGGGTGACTTAAAGAGGTAGGGCGCTGCTTGCTTTAGCAGCGCCCGATAAACATGGTCGAATTCTAAGAAACTATTAGAAGTCGATTCTGGCCGCAAACTGGATTGTTCGCGGAATTCCGACGATATTAACTGACTGCCCAAATTGCGGGCTGGTGATAATGTTCACCGGGTTGTCAAAGTTGGTGCTATTAAAGAGATTGAAAAAGTCAGCTTGGACTCTCAGTTTAATTCTCTCTGTGATCGGGATTCGCTTAATGATAGAGAAATCGACTTCACTGAAACCCGGTCCGAAGAACGAGTTGCGGCCGACATTACCCTGACGTGGAATCGAAGATGATCCAGTGCATCCACCTGGAACCTGGGTATCTCCGACAGGGCACGGCTGTGCAAACAAGGATGCCAAAGGGCCCGTTTGAAGGGTGGGATCGGCGCCTGTCGGATTTGTCAGGTTATCTGATCCGTTGCCGAAATCAGCTCTCTGGCTCAAACCGGTTCCTGCGGCATCTATGCTGCTGAAAACGCTGAACGGCAGTCCCGAGCGGATAAACATAATGCTGGAAAGTTCCCAGTTTCCGAATGCCCGATCCATTCTCTGGTTCGAGAATTTCAGCGGTACATTGTAAGTGAAGTTCACTGACAGATTGTGTCGAGGTATGAAACCCGAATTACCTCTCTCCGCGTTGAGTCCACCGGCGAATCCGGATGAATCACGCGGGAATGAGCGTTCTCCCGTTTGAGTTACTAAAGCATCGGCAGAATTATCAATTGCATGAGCCAAGGTGTACGAGAATTGGAATTGGCCTGAACCAAATTTGCTACTGTCGGACAGCCGTTTTGTGACCTTGATCTGCATCGAATTATAGGTAGAAAATCCATCCGCCAGAATAAGATCGGTCTGGAAGAACGAATCATTTAATCTACCGTTGAGCACGTTTTGTGTAGCGCTTATCGTCGAGATCGGTATATGAGTACCATTGATAGCATTGACGCGCGCAACGCTGGTCAACTGGCCGTCAACGACACGGAGTTCGTTAGTTCCTTTGTTCCCTACGTAGTTCGCCTCTATCAACAGATTGTTGCCGATTTCTCGTTGCAGGCCAATACTCCACTTTTGCTCGTAGGGCATGTTAAATGAATTTGTGAATGGGTTGTTTCCCGGCAACGGGAAGAGTATAGGCGTGATCTCCGCATGCGGGTCAACCACCGGACTTGATATTAGCGTAACTGGTCGTGGAGTATCTGCCAACGTATCGCCAATAAAGCTGAAGAAATCCTCTTCAAAAGGTGGATTACCGCGAGCGTTGCCGAACAGGTTGCCAAAGATTCGGTCATAATAGATACCATAGCCGCCTCGAATTGCACTCTTGGTTGGGCCTCCAAAGAACTTGTTCAGGATTCCACTAGTGAAGGCAGGACTGTAGCTAAAGCCAAATCTCGGGGCAAAATTGTGATAGTCATTCTTGTAAAGCAGATTCGAGGTTCCAGAATTCTTGCCTACAAGCTGGAATACGAAACCACCGGCAGGCTGAGGCCCGCTGGGGTCCTGTCCGACCAGATTTGATAGAAGACCGTTCACTTCGTAAGGAACACCATTGTACTCCCAGCGCAGACCATAATCAAAAGTCAGGTTATTGCGGAACTTGAAGTTATCCTGGAAGAAGACATCAATTTCTTTGCTGCGGAACTGACGGAAATTGTTGTCTACTCGAGCGCCGGACTTGTTAAAGAATTCGGACTGAGCCTGATCAGCAATTCCGCCATAGAGGAAACTGGTGAAGTCGTTCAGGGCCTGTCCCTCTGCGGTGCTCAGAAACTGTCCATTTGACAATGCGTGGTTGTGAGCGTCGAGAAAGTTTGGACCTATATTGATGGCCGCAACGCCGAAAATAGCAGGAATAGCATAGCTCAGGCTTTCAGAGCGGCCGAAGTTTGTATCACTGTCTGACCTGATTAAACGGAACTCACCGCCTATCTTCCAACTGTGATTTCCACGGACCCAAGTTATCGCATCTGCAAACGTCGTTGTTCCGGTTGTACGGTCCTGGGTATCAAAACCCGCCAAACCAGATATTCCCATTCCGCCGAGATTAATCATCTGGCCATTTACACCTCCGAAATTCGCAGCAAGCGGAATTCCGTTGGCTTTGAAAATGGTGTTAATGGCATCTGGCAATGTGGTCGGGACACCAAAACTACCCGCGCCGCCAAAATTAGCTACTTCTCGGTTGAAGCCAAATCGCGCTTCGTTAATGAAGTTCGGAGAAATTGTTGATACGAGATTGATGGCCAGAAGTTGTCCTTGTTGAGGGCTCCTAATACCGTCGTTAAAAGCTGGGAACGTACCGACCAGAGTATTGAAATTTCCCGGACTGATGTTATAGCTGCCGCTTAAGACTTCTTTGTCTGTAATGTGGTAATCAATTCTCGAGGTGTACGTATTAACATTACTGACTTGTGCGTTGCTAAACTGGAAGGTGCCGATGTTTGACGGTGATGTCGCATTGAGATTAGTGTTCGGTAGCGGAATAAGCTTCAGAAGAGCCTGCGATACAGGATCAAAAGTTGCGCCTGGTCCGAAGAAACCCGGACTGGTAACGAGAGTGTTTGCACCGGTGGGAGTTACATCGAACGTATGAACGACTCCTTGACCATCTGTGACGTGAAATATGCCGTTCCGAGCATCGACCGACGGAACAGATCTAAAATCCTGGAAGCCCTGTAGGAATCTGTCCCCTTCATAGTTGAAGAAGAAGAATAATTTGTCCTTTTTGATTGGACCACCCAATGAAGCGCCAAACTGTTTTCGCTGCAGAGGATCGATTTGTCCCGCCGGATCGAAGTGTCCGCGAGCCGCGAAATCCTGCGAGCGATAATATATATAAGCGTTCCCGTGGAAATCGTTCGTACCCGACTTGGTTGACACCGCAATGATTCCGCCGGTGTTGCGACCATATTCCGCATTTCCATTGCCAGTGATTACGCGAAATTCCTGGGTTGCGTCAATGTTCGGTGAAGAGACACCGCCCGGAATGCCGGGAACGTCCACGTCGTTATTGTCGACACCGTCGACCAGGAAATTGTTGTTTCTCTCTCTCGATCCGTTGATTGAAAAACCACCTAGTCCAGAGGTCGAGCGAACTGCTCCCGGAGCCAGCAATACCAAATTGCTGGGATCGCGGCTCAGCAGCGGCAGGTCAAGAATCTGTTTGTTGTCCAGAAGAGTCGACATCTGGTGATCCGTCGTATCGACTTGTGTCTGTACATCAGTTCCAGTTACGGTAACGACCTCGTTCGCACCGCTCGGATTCACAGTGATTTTCAGTGGAGTATCGTTAGCGACGGAAACTTTCACTTCTTTTGTGGTCGCCGCCGCGAATCCGGCTGCGGTGACTTTCACCGTGTAAGTTCCGACCAAAAGATCTGGCACCGTAAATGTGCCCGTTCCGGATGTGACAGCGGTTCGCTTCTCGCCGGTGTTGTTGTTGGTGACCTCTACGGTAGCACCAGCTACTACTCCGCCATTTGTGTCGGTAATGGTACCGCTGATGCTGCCAAGCGCGCCTTGGCCAAACACTGCTGTGGCAGCACAAAAAAGTATGCTCACGAGCAACAGCTGAATGGTTGAATTGATTATTTTTTTCACCTTACTCCTCACTTTCATAAGTTTCGACGTTAAAAAGCGCCTCTATTTACAAGTAGCTATCTAAGACAGGCCGTGATTTGTGTGCTTTGTTCGAGCAGCCCGAGGAATCGCACACGTTATACATTCGTCAGTTTTTATTTCCGTTAGCTTCTAATGCCAGTACAACTACTCGGCAAAGCTGCCTGGCTGGATTTTGTTTTGACAAGAAACTCGTGCAGTTAAGATCCCTTGGAACTAAACTGCAATCATGCGTACGCCGTTGCAAGCTTCAGATATCCAGCAAGATTTATTCCTTAAGCGATGCGCCGATAAGTTTTTGTTAGTCAGTGCTTTGAAGCGGCTTTGAAAGTCACCGTCTCCGAAAAATTGGATTTTCGTCCGGTATTTTGGAAGGCATTGAAACTCCGCAACTGCAAACCTCAGTTGACCAATTTAGAAATTTTGAAAAACACGCTTGATGTTATATTTGTACTTTGGTACATGTATCGACGCATGTTAGTCGAACGTCAGGGCAAATCATTGATTGAGGTCGAGCGAGTACAGACCGGCGTTCGCCTTGAGAAGCAAATGCTCAAGGTTCTTAAAGCGCTTGCAGAGCTGAAAGATCTAACCCTTGGAGATCTGCTGGAGGGAATAGTATTACATACGTTTGAGGGAAAAGTTCCGTTTTCCGATCAGACGTTGAAGGAGATCGAGCAGTTGAAACAGATCTACGGAATGACATTGCAAGCTTCAGACAGCCACCAGCTAAAAGAGCGCGAGTAATGAAAATCCTCATCTAGAGGGCCGCAATATTGATCAAACCCGGTTTGACTATTTTCGTTCACCAGAGCCGATAGGAAAATAAAACTTAACTCGATGTCGTCATTCAAAGCCCTATTGGTGGAAGGCACATCCGGAGTCGGTAAGTCGACGTTGATTGATGCTCTAGTTCGCAAGTATGTCAATTCTGCGGAACAGAGAAAAATTCGAACCATCCTCCACTTGACACAAGGGCATACCTATGGGCCTTTAGCGCACGCCGAGGACGATGGAACCCTCACAATTACCGACAATCTTGCGCATCTGGATCGGATAGTAGGAATGCTCGAGTGGCTTGAGAAAAGCGTTCGTGATGATCACGAAAAACCCTGGTGTTTTGTGATACTGGATACGTTACATCTTACCCATTGTGTGCGGCCCGGTGTGGCAGGCTGGAAGGACGTGGAAACAATTGATGTGCGGCTGGCGACAATCGATTGCAAGCTGCTTCTGGTTCAGGCAAATGAAGACACAATCTGGTCGCGAGGAATAGCTTCAAGATCAGGAACAGAGTTTCTGGACAGATACGCCCTGAAATTCGGCCGAACTCACGAAGAGATTCACCGTTATTTTCTTAACGAGCAAAAAGAGCTCGGTCGTCTCTTCTAACAATCGAAAATGCCAAAGCTGATCGTGCAGAGCGACGGCAATTTCGATGGAATGTTAGACGCCGCTTACCAATTGTGGCAGCGATAATTCCGTCTGAGATTATGCCCGTGCGGCCGACGCTTTGCTGCTGGTTCCAGTGACTTTACTGGTGATAAACATAATCAGCATTGCGATGAGCCATGCCAGAATTGATCCGATAATCAATCCAGCCGTCAGGTGTCCGGCGATATGCGTCCAGGTTCTTCCTAAAGCAGGCGATGGACTGTATTCAGGAGCGCTAAAGATATTGTCTTTAGCGGTGAAAATAGAAATTGCTATGCCTGTACAAATTATAAGTTGTTGCAGAAGATTCTGAATAAAGATCAGTGGTAACAGATGCCGGTAAGTGCCAAAACCATTCGTCGGCACTCTGATCCCGAAATAGATTATCGCAATAAATCCGACAGCAGTGATGCTCACCCATTTTGCCCCGGAGTCAGGTACTCCGCCGAGAGAAAGCCCCAGCCTCAGTATTCCTACAACGAGTGTGAGAATAAGAAATACTTTTTCAAAAGCGATGTATTCAGAAATGCTCTTTCCAAATATGCTCATCGTGTTTAACCCTTTTGTTCCAGAGATGGCAGGCCTTCAATACTACGGAAAAACCAATGATCAGGTTTCCGTTTCTCGCCGTGCCCGACGTTTATCATTGGCAGCCAGCGGCCGCAAGGGGAACATTTGGATTCGCATCCATCTGCGCAAGGACTTTGGGCAGAGAGATCGGTAGTATCTTCTTTCTCCAGCCTTTATCCATAATGAAGCTGATCATCAGAGCCTGTAGTCCTTCGAACCCGCTATGTTCAAGGCGAAGCTGCGTGCCCTCAGACACAGGAGTTAACGTAAAGATTACGG
The DNA here is from genome assembly GCA_035652355.1 of Blastocatellia bacterium. Classification (GTDB taxonomy): domain Bacteria; phylum Acidobacteriota; class Blastocatellia; order DASRDY01; family DASRDY01; genus DASRDY01. The sequence goes on along the minus strand of DASRDY010000311.1, from coordinate 3,216 downwards.
TCGTGTTCAACTTACCGCCGCGCCACGAATAAGCGAGCCGCTTTGGCTCATCCAGTTCGAGCACTTCGCAATAAACAATCCCGTCGAAACCGGCTCTGGGCTTTGTTCGGAAATTGAATTTATGACCGACAACCGGTTTGAAATCGTTTGGCATCAGCCACGCCGCCAAGGCTTCACTATCAGTTAGCGCCCGCCAAACTTTCTCGGGCGGATAAGGGTAGAAAATCTCGATGTCGATGTCACGCTTCATTGTTCTTGCTCCAGGAATTTGCTTAACGCGGTCAGTTTGTTCTGCCAAAACAACTCGTATCTGCTTACCCAATCGGAAACTTCCTTAAGAGGCTCCGGATTTAATTTATATATCCTCTGACGTCCGGAGCGTCTTTCGTTAACCAACCCTGCAACACGCAAAACCCGCAGGTGCTGTGATATCGCAGGCTGCGTCATGTCGAATTTCTCGCAAAGGCTGTTAACCGGTTGCTCGCGGTCGGCAAGCATGTCGATCAACGCTCGTCTTGTCGGATCGGAAATCGCGTGAAACACATTAGTTGTTACGGCGTGAAAACTCATTGAATTCATAATACATAAGTGATTACTTATGTGTCAATATGAAAAATCAAACGCGGCCGGTTACTGACAGTCGGCCAAATATAGCTGCTTGCAAAAAGCGACTGTCGTGGCAGACAATGGCGGACCGACGAGGCAATTTGAAATGACCGACATTCTTACGGGCACAGTTAAAGGACCGGGCGAAAAGCCTAACGAGTTTCTTTTTATCACCGCGGATAATCGCCACACTCGAATTGGCGAGTTCGTCTATTATAACGTGCCGCTGGAACAACAATCGCACGACGGAAGCGAATTGCGAATCATCGGAACCATTACGGATCGTCGATTGATAAGAAATCTGCCTGATAGTTTTCTTGCCGATCCGAACACGCCGCCCGGTCTTGTTTCCGCGCTGATTGGCTTAGGTGAGGAAGATGGCGAATTATACGAAATTACTGTCTCGTCAATAGGCTATTTTGACCAGAGGCTCAGTGATTTCATTAATCCGCGTATTCCACCGACGCCGGGCCAACCTGTTTATCTGGCATCAAGTGAAAACTTGGCCCGGATGCTCAGCCCCAAAAACAAAAACGACAGAGGCGCGGCTCATATTGGATCATTGCTAACACGCAGCGAAGGCGAAGTACCGATAGTGCTGTCAGTGCGCGACGTTGTCAGCACTCACCTTGCGATTCTGGCCAGCACCGGCGCGGGCAAATCGTACGTGGCCGGCGTTCTGACGGAAGAACTGATGATGCCGAATAATCGCGCCGCCGTTCTGGTAGTTGATCCGCACGGCGAATACGACACTTTGCGTGAGATTGAAAGTCATCCAGCTTTTACCGACGGATCGTACCGTCCGGCCGTAAAGATATTTCAGCCTGACAAAGTCAAAGTAAGGTTTGATTCGCTTGAACTTGCCGATATTCGCTACCTGTTGCCCGAACTGACTGACAAGATGAATTTCAATTTGACGGAAGCGTTTCGGAATCTGAAATCGCAGAAAGCGACCAGCGAACATTACACGCTTGATGATTTTATGGATTCGCTCCAGCAGCAAATGTACGAAGGGAAAGGTAAGGACAACAGCGGATCAAACGTCGGTACGATCGAAGCATTGATGTGGCGACTGAATTATCGTTTTCGCCAGAGCAAGATATTTTCCAACAGCGAGCACAATGCACTTGACCAGTTATTCATGCCGGGCCAGGTCACGGTTCTGCAGTTGAACGATATTGACCAGCAGGAGCAACAGGTCATCGTGGGAACGCTGCTTCGTCGAGTGAATGCCGCTCGGATGAGCACAGAGCGAAAAGAGATCACCGATCCAACGAACGAACGCTATCTGCCATATCCGGTTTTCATTCTGATTGAAGAAGCTCATCGTTTTGCCCCGGCTGGTGCAACTGTCGTTTCGACAAATGTCCTGAAGCAGATTCTTTCAGAAGGAAGAAAATTCGGAGTCGGAATCGGACTAATCACACAACGACCAGGAAAGCTCGACCAGGATGTACTGTCGCAGTGTATGACACAATTCATTATGCGAATCGTCAATCCAATCGATCAGCAGACAATAGCCAGTAGCGTCGAAGGCGTCGGTCGAAAGATGCTGGACGAGTTGCCCGCGCTGACAAAAGGTCAAGTGGTGGTATCGGGTGTGGCGATCAATACACCTGTTATGTGCAGGGTGCGGACCCGCATTACAAAGCACGGCGGACAGACAATAGATGCGCCTGAGAAATGGTCTGAATGGCATTCCAATCGAAACGCCTCTGAACGAGAGCGCGAAACTGCGGTTCTGCGCCGTTCAGAAGGAAAAAAAGGTCAAAGAATCGGCGGCATTGATGTCTGATTAGGATATAATTAGTTCTGGCATCCGGCTCCCCACGGCAAATAATCATGCGATTTTGATTGCACAATTTAGATTTGTTCCGTTAGCAGTTCATTCGAAGTGCAGAAGGAGTGATCTAAAGTGGCAAGAGACCCGATTGAATATCAATTATTTCCTTTGCTGAGCGCAAAAGACCTAGCCAGCCCAACCAGTCAAGGTCCGCTTGAGCAAACAATCCTTGATCTTCGAGTGCGTGAAAAAATCGACGATGTTGCAATAGCTTTGCTGAATTTATACGCTCACGCAGAGACCCGAGTTGAATGCGAGAGAGTGCTGGAAGGATTGGCGACACTCTACTCCTCGTTAGGCGGGAAAGAAGAACTTTTTCCTTCTGACAAGGTTCAGGTTATTTATACTGAAACGCTGTTCGAAGTCGTTAAGCACAGCAAATCGCCCGATGTTCGAGTCAATGCCATGATCAATCTGCGCTTGGAAGATTACGGACGAATCGGGATGTCTTTGCTTAACGCTTTGACCTTGGCGCTTCGCGATTCATCTTCGGCGGTTCGCTATCGGGCTGCAATGCAGTTGGTGGAGCTGGATCGTGACGCGGCGCTTGAGATTCTCATAGCAGCACTGAACGATCCACTATGTCATATAACGCAGGATTCATTGGAAGGACGGTCAAGCGCCGTTTGGGAAATACTGATGGCGCTTGATGAATTCGGATCTGATCCACCGCAAGCGAGATTGATCGTCGAAGAAGTTGCACGGTTTATGCAGCAGGTTACAACGGGCATGGATTTAGGATATCTTGATATTTGGAAAGCAGCTGA
>DASRDY010000310.1:0-5313 GCA_035652355.1 Blastocatellia bacterium | reverse complement strand
CGGCGAAAGCATTACGGGCATTCAGAGCGGAATCATTGAAGTTAAGGAAACCGCTTCCGTGAAACGATTCAGCGCCCGGCTTGGTAAATATCTCTATACGGCCGCCTTTATAGGGTGGCTTGTCATATTCGGCGGAATACAGATCGGGATTTATACGAATCTCGCGGATTGAGCCTTTCGACGGCAAGCGCCCGTGAACAATAAAACCATCGACTGTGACCGTTGCTCCGCCCGGCATACCGCCACCCATTGCCGCCATCAACTGCAGTCGATTGGCAAATTCGTCCGGGTCGTCAGGCAGTTCTTTGATGTCCTTCTCTTTAATGATCTGAGTTCCAGAGGCATGTTCCGGATCAACAGTGACTGTCGAAGTGTCGTCATTGACACTAACGGTTTCCTTAATTTCCGGAAACATCGTTATCGTGACCTGCGGGTGAGGACCTGGCGTGTCGATCTTTATCTGCTCTTCGTGCGGAGCAAAGCCGTCGGCGATTGTTCGTATGATGCAGCTGCCAGCAGGCACTCCGTGAAATGCGAAGCGACCGTGGTCATCGGTGGCTGTCTCTTTGGTTTTTTTCTGAGAGTCTTCGAGGACGACCTTTGCGCCGACAATCACCGCGCCCTGCTGGTCCTTCACCTCACCTTTAATTTCAGTGCCTGTGGGGGGCTGTAATTTTTGGTCTTGTTTTGCGGCAATTCCGGTTATCAGCATTTGAATCGTCATAAGCAAAACAATTATTTTTTCAGTCATAATGTATCCTTCAACCAGCAACGTAAGATCAGAATCACGGCGCACGTGAAGAAATACGGCCGGGGCGACTCGCTTTCAATTTGATTACCGGGAACGGTATTGAATATCTGTGGAGCGGCCAAAGTATGAGCGCGAGCGGCTGACAAAAGGACTTGCGAGATCTGCTTTTGAAACGTGAGGTATCAGCTTTACCACTAACTGCATAAAACTACTGCTTGCGGGCGCTTTCATACCGCTCTCGTCTAAACGATTGCAAAATGCCTTGACGGAGCGGTATAAGCGAAGAGATGCGCGTTAGAATAACAGTCTGCTGTTTCATAATACTTGCCGCTTCTTCTTCACTTGCGGCGCAGGATTCCTATACGTCGAGAGGCCCTTCCATACGGCAGCAGTCTCGGCAAATGATGGCGGATTATATTCAACATCTACAACAGGAGTTAGCGGCAGATCCGGATAACATCTCGCTGCAGATGGATCTTGGGCGCGCATATTACGGAATCGCTGTCGACCGCAGAGGTGCGTCGTACGCAGACGCTCAACGCATTTTTGAAAAAATCCTTCAACGCGATCCCAACAATCCGCGAGCGTTAGCCTACCACGGAGCTCTTCTAGGTTTGGAAATCGGGAACAACCTCATTCCTAAACGGCAAATCTCAGCAGCATCCAGACAGGCCACGACCGAGTTGGATAAAGCAGTCGCCTTGGGCCCAGACATAGTAGAGGTCCGCGAGATGCGGGGTTTCTATTATTACTACACACCGTCAGCATACGGGCGCGATGCACTTGCAATCGGGGACTTCACCCAGGCAATCAAGTTGCTTGAATCCCAACAAAGTTCCGAAGAATCACGCGCTGAGCTTTATCTGGCCCTCGGCGACGCTTATCGCAAGACGGATGACCGGGCAAACGCAGAGGCAAACTGGCGCAAGACGGCAACTATCCTGCCAGGGTCGGCGCTTGCTGATGCCGCGAAGGCTCGACTGGCCAGTTCCAATGATTATCAGGACACGTCCTCTTCGACTCATGTCAGGGACCTGACCGCGCTTTTCGGGTTTCTTATAGGAACGGTTATTTTCCTGATCCTGACATTTCTTTTGCTACGCGATCTCTTATATATGCGCGGACGGCGAGGCAGGGTGGTCATTTCCCTGATAATCTCAGGAGCCGTCCTTGTCTGGAACGCCCTGAATCTGGCAGCGGTGATTGTTGGTACAGTATCTGTTGCTCAGCATCCCGTCTTTAAACAGCTTTCCGTCCTCGGTAGAAACAATCTCTTCCTCGTAATCGCGCTGTCGCCGATTCCGTTTGCGCTGATAGTGGCATACCGGGTCTATAAGGCCACATTCATGGATATAGTTCTGAAGCGCGGCCTGGGGTTACTGGCAATCCTGGTGGTATCGTCGGTGTACGCGCGATTGGTTAAAATTCCGTTATTCTTAACAATCAATCAGGCGCCCAGCGACGTGGTCCGCTCAATTTATTATTCGGGAATATGGCTGTGGCTTTACCTGCTTTATCCTCCCCTGACCGTCTGGATCAACAAGGGAGTTGACCGCTATTTGTTCAAGCGCCGCAATTATTCGAATCTGCTTGACTGGTTTAACGACCAAGTCGGAAGTGCAACAGATGAAGAGTCCCTGCTGAGGGTCTGTTCGGAAGCGCTGAAGGAAGCATTCGCAACAGATTCGGTGTGTCATTTGCCCGACTCAGAGCCGTTTGCCGCGAAACTGACCAAAGCAATAGTGGAGCGCAATTCTCCGGTAATGTTGCGTCGCGAATTTTCTGACGAAGCTTTGTATAAGGAATTAGAGATACGAAATGCTGAGCTGGTATTGGCGATAAAATCCGGAAACGATGTTCTGGCCATCTTCTTAATCGCTCCGCGATTGTTCGGCCTCGGCTATTTAAGCGAAGAGTTGAGCGTGCTGCGATCGTTGTCGTCACAAATCGGACGGACTCTTGAAAACCTGCGCTTGCACGAAGCTCGCCGACAGCAGGCGATCGCGGAAGAAGAACTGAGGCGATTGACTGCGCTGGCTGAGCTCAAGGCATTGCGCGCGCAGATTGATCCGCATTTCTTTTTTAATGCCCTTAATTCTGTGTCGTCGCTGATATCCGATTCACCCGAAGCGGCCGAAGAGCTTCTACAGAACATTTCCGATCTTTTCAGGCAATCGTTTAAACAGAGTCGCGAGTTTGTCTCTCTGGAGCAGGAACTGTCGCTGATCGACACTTATATGAAAGTGGAGCGTGTCAGGCTGGGTTCAAAGCTTCTATTCATCAAAGAAATTCTGCCTGACGCCCTTTACGCGAAAGTTCCTGCACTGTGCATCCAGCCGTTAATCGAGAACGCTGTCAAACACGGAATCGGAAGATCGAATCGAGGGGGCAAGATAATCCTGACGACCAAAATCGTAGATCGGAGGCTAAATGTCACCGTTACCGATTCAGGTGTTGGCATATCGCCATCCGCTCTGCCTGACATACTTTCACGCGGCGTCGGTCTGGCGAACGTAAATGACCGACTGGTGGCTCTGTACGGACCGGACTCAGCTTTGCAGATTGAAAGCCAGGCAGGTCATGGTACCAAAGTTTCCTTTGAGATACCTCTGGCTGAATTCAGAAGCCATGTACTACAGGCGTCATAGCAGGTTATGTTGAAAACGATCATCATCGATGACGAACAACTGGCGCGGCGCCGCATGCGAAAAATGCTCTCGACATTCCAGGATGTGGAAATACTGGACGAAGCCGAAAACGGCTCTGACGCAATTGCGAAGATAGAGCATCACAATCCCGATTTGCTGTTTTTGGACGTTTTGATGCCGGACATTAACGGGTTCGAAGTTCTGAAGATGATGGAGGTAACGCAGCAACCTTACGTTATATTCGTGACTGCCTTTGATCAATATGCGGTGGATGCGTTTGAAGCGAACGCCATTGATTATCTTTTGAAACCGGTCAGCCGCGAAAGGCTGGAAACGGCCGTGGAAAAGGCCCGACAAAAGTTGCAGACGCCACAACGCGAGATCCAGATTCCCGAGGGCCTACTGGATCTGGCTCAGAATTCCAAATCGTATGTTCAAAGATTGCCGGTTAGAAGTCAAAACAGAATCCTGGTTCTGAACATCGATCAGGTTGTTGCACTGAGAATCGACCGTGGTCTCGTCTACGTTAATTCAGCCGAAGGCGAATACTGGACAAAATATACGACGTTCTCAAAGCTGGAAAATTTGCTGGATCCAAAAAACTTTCTCCGTGTTCATCGACAAACAATGGTCAATCTGAATCACATTCGAGAAATAAATGTTTTTGATAACAATACAGCTCGCGTCACCTTGAGTAATGGACAACAGGTTGACGTCAGTCGAAATTATCTGAAGTCCCTTCGTCAGGTCCTGAACTGGTGAGCGCGGAAAACGTATCAGTTCTCAAAACGAATTGAGTTTAAGATCGCATCGAAAGTCGGTTCCAAATTATCAAAGTCATGAGCGGTAGCTCCCAGGGAAATATCGATCTCTCGTTGTTTACCTCCAGCCTGAACCAGGCCTTTCCATGTCGCGATGCGAGTGTCACCTCGGTCAGATATTGTCAGCAGTCCCGTTGCTCCGCCGACATTCCGCACAGCGTAGCCGATTATTACTCCGTTGTGCAGCTGTTCCGAGGCCGTTTGTACTTCAACCTGAAGCAGATTGCCCGCCGGGAGAGCGTTATCATTGATCCAACCGTTTCCGGCAAGGTAAGTCGACGAGTAACGCTCACCTTTTCTGTAGTCGAGCTCGCGCTGCTCGGCTTTCTTTCTGATCCAATCAACTGGAACACTGAATCGCATTAACTGCTGCGGCCAATATTCGCTCCGCCATGAAGATTGGTCGACAGAACTGCTGCTTAGTTGATGACCTTCGCTTTTGGCTAAATTGGAAGGCAGATCGGGACTATTGATATCCAAGTTAACTGACTGGCCGTTGGCCAGTAGGATCCTTGCTGAAATTACCGACCATATTCCGTTGGTCTTTTGCAATGTTGCATAGTATGTGCCGTTAGCTCTACTTCCCTTCACTGACATTGCAAAAGAGGCATTGCCGCTCGCGCCAGTCTCTGAAATTTCGCCTGACGGAAAACCTGTATCCTGTATTTCCCCCAGTGAATCCGACGCAACATGGCTTCGATGAAGCGCCTTAACGGCCGTTTGATTTGCCTCGGATGATTTGGCTAGATGTTTGACACCAAAATAAACGGCAGCGACTGCTCCGGCGGCGACAACGATCAACACCACACCAGCGATCAGCAGTATCTTAAGGATCGGGCTCTTTTTTACTGGTGTGGTAAGTGGTGCGACGGTTATCGGAACCGTCTCTGCCGCAGGGTTAAGCGGTGCATTCGTTATCCTGACCGTCTCACCTGCAGGGCTAAGCGGTGCGTTAGTTAACCCCAGTCTTGGGTTGGAAATTTGGATTTAAGGTCGTTCTAAAGATGTATAGAATGCAAATGTGAAGTCCGCAAACATACATCTGGAGAACGACCTGCATGGCAACAATAAATGAACAGATGATTGTTTGCTA
>DASRDY010000309.1:0-12706 GCA_035652355.1 Blastocatellia bacterium | reverse complement strand
TTTTCGGAATAGCGACCCCCTAACAACTTCTCTGATTCTGATCGGAGCGACAGGATCTCGTCCTTTCCCAGTCTATAGGTAATCGCCTGGGTTGGCCATTTTGAATAACGGAAAATAGCGCGTTCTGCCGAATCGCAGCTTGCTCGTTTCGCGTCGTTCTTAAGCGCGGCAGGATCCTGACAAGAACCCGGCAGGAAATCGACGATATCGGAAAAGAGATTGACTGCTTCGTTATATTTCATTCGGCCGGTATGTATACCTGTGTCGATGCGGACCCGCAGATCGCGATAAAGCTTTCCCTGCAGTAGATACAGATGCTCTTCCGGAGTGTAGAACCCGTTTGGCGCTCCTGGTTGAGGCTCTGCCATCAACGCCTCTGCATAAAGAGCCCAACCTTCCGCAGCCATCGAGTCTTCCCACATCGACGAAGAACCTTCAACTTCACCAGGAGTTAACCAACGGACGGGCGATATTTGATCCCGATACATTGTCATTACTTTATAATGCCAATCGTGTCCGGGGAATCCCTCGTGCGCGGCAAGATCGGCGAGCGCAGCCCTGTTGTTAGCTTTCAATGCCGAAGGATCATTATCCGTCGGCGTCACATAGAAGCGCCCGACGCCGCTGTTCTTGAATGGTGGAGCTGGATAATATGACGCACCATCAATTGCAGCGCGCAACGGTGGAGGCGTTTCAGTAACGTCCAGTTTGTAATCGGCGGGCACATCAAAGAGACCAGTCTTTCTAGCGTAATCAACAAGACGAAACGCGGTCTGACGATACCATTCGATCATCTCAGCATCGGATTTTGGATAGTCATTCGATAATTGATCAAAGACTGCTCTGACTGCCGAAGGTCCATCATCCGGTAGTTTCCAGTTATGGCTCTTGCCGATCTGGCGTGCCAGATCGATCATTTGCTGTCTTGTTGCCTGAACAATAGGCCAAGACTCTTCATAAAGCTGCGCTGCCGTCTTATTTACTCGAAGATTGTTCTTCAGTGCCCAATCATACTCGGCTTCGCCCATCATGAATTTATCGCCGCGGAACTGTGGCTTGACGCCAGTCTCCCTAATGGGATCATCAAAGAAAGTCACTGAGATAAAGTGGTGCAGATCGCGGTAAGCATCTGCAGCCTGCTTACACGCCGTGCGTATCTGCGAGAGCAGTTTTTCGCGGTCCGGTCCAGTGATTCGTTCTTCAGCCAAGCCCGGCAATGTCTTTTCGAAATAACTGGCGTTTGCGGTTGTTGTGTCCAGACCATTTCGTTTGAGCGCGCGGAAATCAGGAGTGTTGTTAGCCTTCACACCCGCCAGCAGTTGATCTTCTGCAACTTTCATATACTTTGGCACTGCGGAAACTCTTTTGGCCACCAATGACCACTCCTCGCTTGTGCCATAAGTCTTATTTCCCGTTTGCGTCATCCCTTGCAACTGCCAGTCAATGGCGCGGAACGGCTCATCGGTATAGGTATCCAGTGATCTCTGCTGATACTTCCGTACTTCATGCTGATGAAGCAGGAATCGTATCTGGGCGATCGCGACGTCACGGTCGATGCTCTCGCTCGGCGACAATGATTTTGAATCGAACTTCTCGAAAGATTTCAATGTCGATTCCAGCCATTTGTCTTCGGCATCGATTGCAGCTTGCGAATGGTCGCGGAGCATGCCGTCGACTTCTATTAAAGAAGGATCAAGACCGGCCCCACCGAGATAGGTGTTAACGACGGGATAATGTCTCAGGAATCCTTTTACATAAGTGTCTTCAACTGCTTTGAATGACTGAGCGTCTGAAGATTGACCCGATGATTTCATTGAATGTGCCACTTTCGGTATGAACGCTGCGACAACGATAATTACGATAAGAGATAGTTTTCTCAAAAGTTCTCCTCGGTCTTACTTTTAAAGAGTCCGTTATAGCGCATCTTATTAATAAGCCTAATATTAATGGCGCCTCCCTGCAATGAATAATGTCAGCCGAATCTCTCTATACAATTTGATTGGTCTTTGGATAGAATGTCGCCGACCTCTGGGGAGGCTAAAAACACAATCCAAGGATAGAGGTGACAAATGGTTAAAGAAGGCGAAAAGGCTCCGGATTTTTCATTGCCCGATGGCAACGGCAACACAGTCAAACTTTCAGATCTGCACGGTCAGAAAGTGGCTCTCTATTTTTATCCCAAAGACGATACTCCGGGATGCACAAAACAGGCTTGCTCCTTGCGCGATGGCGATCAGGCATTAAAAGACGCCGGTATTCGCGTCCTGGGTGTTTCCCTGGACGATAAAGCGTCGCATCAGGCCTTCGCTTCCAAATACAACCTTCCGTTTACGCTACTAAGCGACACCGACCATTCGGTATCCGAAAAGTACGGTGTTTATGGCGAACAACGCTGGGGCGATAAAACCTATATGGGTTTGGCCCGCAAAACTTTTCTGATCGATGAAAATGGCAATATCAAGAAGATTTTCGATAAAGTGAATGTCGAACAACACGCAGACGAAGTGTTGCAGGCTTTCAAATAGAACTTGCCTGCATGGCTATAATTTCAATTGGTTTAGTCTTCACAAACCGTCAGCATTTAAATTAATTAAGAGGAGTCAAACAATCATGTCGAAAGAACAACCTGATCATCACGATGCCGAACTTGTGTTAAAACTATACGATCTGCGTCGCGAAAATGTAATGCGAGCATCCCGCGATGCGCTGAATTCCAAATTCTTTCCGCAAAGTTATGAGGATATTAAGGCGATTGCGAAACCTGATCATCCACTGAACGCCGCCTTTCGTCAGGTTACCAGTTACTGGGAAATGGTTTTTGGGATGGCGAAGAATAGCATCGTTAACACGGAATACCTTATGGAAAGCAGTGCGGAAGGATTGTTAACATATGCGAAGATAGTTCCCTATTTAGAACAGTTCCGTAAGGACTTCTTCCCAACAGCATTCCAAAATGCCGAATGGATCGTTGCGCATTCTGACAGAGCCAAATACCTGTTAAAGAGCTTCGAGAACCGACTGAAAGACATGGCCGCAGCAGCAAAAGGTAACTAACTGTCGGGCGGGGCATAGGGATTCAGTGACAGAGCGGAATCACCGCCAGACTCTGTCACTGATACAAACTCCATTGGGAATCAATAATGTCGAACAGAACACTTAACCTTACGGAAGACCTCTATACCTATCTTTTATCAGTTACGTCCCGCGAGCCGGAGATATTAAAAAAGCTCAGGGAGGAAACATCGCACCTGCCGATGTCACAGATGCAGATTGGCCCAGATCAGGGCCAGTTCATGCGATTGCTGGTTCAATTGATCGGCGCGAAGAAAACATTGGAAGTCGGGGTGTTTACCGGTTATAGCTCGCTTTCGGTCGCGCTTGCTCTTCCGCCGGACGGCAGCATCATTGCCTGTGATGTCAGCGAAGAATGGACCTCGGTAGCCCAACGTTATTGGAAAGAGGCCGGGGTTGAAAACAAAATTCACCTTATTTTGGCGCCTGCGAAACAGACTCTTGGACATCTGATCGCCGATGGCCGATCAGAGACATTTGATTTCGCATTTATCGATGCAGATAAGGAAAACTACGACACCTATTACGAATATTCGTTGAAGCTGTTGCGACAGGGAGGTCTGATTGCTATCGACAACGTTCTCTGGTCTGGTCGAGTTGCTGATCCGAATATCAATGACAAAGACACTGTTGCAATACGCGAGCTCAATCAAAAGCTTCATCACGACGAGCGCATAACACTAAGCATGCTATCTATCGGCGACGGGCTCACTCTCGCAATGAAACGCTAGGAAATGGAGCACACGGATCTCTTTCGTGCGCTCCAAAAAAATATCGTATAATCATCCCTCTCTAAAATTCTGGTCCTTTCTTCTCAGAAGCTCCATTGATCAAGGCAGGTCACGAATGCAAACGCACATATTGCTTCGCTTAATCGCATTAGCAGGAATCGTCTTCTCCTTCTCGGCGATGGGATACGGACAGTTTATCTCGTCAGATACCTACACCCGTTATGAACTTCTCGCGCCGGAAACTCATCAATTTAAAATCTATTATGAGGTCACTGAAACGCGTGTCGGGTCAAAGTTTCATTACAATCCGATTCGCGAAGGGAGCGAGGCTTCGGATGAATCCGTCATCGATGCAGCTACCGGAAAGCCTTTGAAGTTCGAAGTTGTGACGGCAGCGCAGGCGAAAGTTGATGATCCAAATGTTCGGCTCGGCGCTGAAGGCCAATACATCAGAGTCCATCTGGAACATCCTGTTCCGGCGCTCGGCGAATATCGAATAATCATCATCAAGACTTATAAAGACGACAAGAGCTATTACACAGAAGGCGACACGATCGTTTACAAACGACCATTAGGAATACCGCGCGATAGCGTAGTGCTGCCGGTCGGATATGAGATAGTCTCGTGTTCGGTTGCCACTCAGGTTATTGCTGAGTCAGATGGCAGATTAAAGCTTGCCTTTGTCAACCCTGGCAGCGGCGGCGAATTGCAGGTGACAATACGAGCCCGGCGATTGCCTGTCGCAGTGAAAACAGGAGAATTAAGATGAGAAACAGTCGAACTCTTCTCTCCTCGATAATCCTTATACTAATAATCGCTGTGTTGTGCGTCGAACCGCTTGCACAGCAAAACGTAATGTCTGAACGGGCATATCAGGACCGCGAAATTCTTTATGAATTGCAGGCGCCCGAAACTCACGCCTTCAGGATCACCCACGATTACACCGTCAGGAATGTCGGAGAAAAATATTATTTCAATGTAGTGCGCGCTGGCAGCCACGTTACAGATCCTGAAAGCATCGATCTTGATAGCGGTGAGCATCTCACCTATGAAGTTCTATCCGGCAAGCAAGTTGTCGCAAAGAAGCTTCCGATTGAAGACAGCATAAAAGATGACAGCGAAGTTGTCGTCACATATCTGGCCCGGCCGCTTGCCTCAGGCACAACAAATCGAATCAGGTTAAAAGAAACCTACGCTGATCCAAAGAGCTATTACATGGATGGCGACGAGCTTGTATGGGATAGAACATTTGGCAGGTTGCGCAATACTGTCGTGCTGCCACCAGGCTGGTATTTAACTGGTTTGGGTTCACCAGCAACTATTCAAACTCTGCCCGACGGTCGTGTTTCGGTTTATATCGTGAACCCCAGGAACGATGATGTTCGTGTTTACATTCGGGCGCGTCGTCGCCCCGGAACAAAGGGAATTTCAGGTTAGGAATTATGAAAAGATATATTCTCAGTTTTGCTGTTTTGTTGCTCTTTGGTCTTCTTAGTCTCAGTCTTGTTAATCACAGAACATCCGCAAGAGAAACTACCCAGCTAACAAATGTTGTCGCTATACGGTGCGGGCGTTTGATAGATGGTAAGGGTGGAGTAACTGAGAATGCCGTGATTTTGATCTCCGGCGACAAGATCACGGCCGCAGGCAAGCCAAACATTCCTGCTGGCGCGCAAATCGTCGATCTCAGTCACGACACTGTGATGCCTGGGTTGATCGATACACATACTCACATCACTTATCACTACGATACAGAGAGGAACGAAAAGCCAACGATTACCGCGATATACGCGCTTGACAATGCACAGAAAACTATCAATGCCGGTTTTACGACGATTCGTAATCTGGGCGCAGGTGACGGTGTCGATCTGGATTTAAGAAATGCTATTAATAAAGGTGCAAGCTACGGTCCCCGCATCGCGGCGTCAGGCGTTCCGCTTACTCGAGTTCCCGGAGATCCGAGCGACAGCCAGGAAGAGTCTGCAAAGATCGAACGGATCAGATCATTCGTCAAACAGCAAATTGCCCAAGGTGCGGACGTAATCAAAGTCTTCGTCACTCCCGGCGCGGGCGGTGGCGACAGATTGCTGTTTAATGAAGAAGAAGTCCGTGCAATTGTTGATGAGGCATCTAAGGCGGATCTGCCGGTCGCCGCGCATTGCATCGGAACGGAAGGCATAAAGGTGGCGGTTCGGGCGGGTGTGACTTCGGTCGAGCATTGTTCCCATCTGGATGATGAAGCGATCAAGTTAATGATCGAGCACCATACTGCGATGGTGCCAACATTGTATCTGCCAAACCACTACCTATCGCACAGAGACAAATTCAGTCTCAGTGATGCAAGCATACAAGGACTTGAGCAGTTGAGATCGACTTCGCCGGAAAATTTCGCCAAAGCTCTCAAGGCGGGCGTCTGGATTGTGATGGGCTCGGATGCGGTTGCGGGGCTTCACGGTGGTAACGCTAAAGAGATTGAATCCATGGTCAAGGACGGAATGACTCCGGCGCAAGCGATCCAGGCCTCAACAATCGATGCGGCGAAACTAATCGGCTGGCAAGATCGCGTTGGCTCAATCGAACCGGGCAAATTCGCCGACATAATCGCTGTACATGGTGATCCATTGAAGGATATAACCGAGCTCCAGAGAGTAATCTTTGTTATGAAGGGCGGACAGATAATTAGAAAACAATAGGAGACTAATTGGCAAAGAACCGACTGGCTGTAAAGAGACAAACTAAACAGAACAAATCCTTAGCAAAAAGACGGACTGATCCAGTCGAAAGCGTCTATCGTGATATTGCCGAGATTCTGAACGCAGCGCGTTCCATTTCTTACCGTGCAATTAACACCACTATGGTGCAGGCCTATTGGCAAATCGGACGCGTAATCGTTGAAGATGAGCAGAAAGGCAACAGGCGGGCAGGATATGGTGCGGCTTTATTTCCTGAGCTCTCTAACAGATTAACCAGGATTTCGGCAAGGGTTTCGACGAGCGAAACTTACGTCACATGCGGCAGTTTTATCTCACTTTCCCAAATTGGAACGCACTGCGTTCCGAATTGACCTGGACTCACTACCGGCTATTGCTGAAGGTTGAAAAAGATGAGGCGCGCAGTTTCTATGTGAACGAAGCGATCTACAGCAATTGGAGCACACGCGAACTTGAAAGGCAAATAGATGCTCTTCTTTATGAGCGCCTTGCTCTGAGCAAAAACAAAAAGAAGACGCGGCAATTGGCCAATAACGGCCATTTAGTAAAGACCGCCCAGGATTTGATTAAAGATCCCTACGTGCTGGAATTCATCAATGTCAAAGAGAACCACGCATTGACCGAGAAGGACCTGGAGCAAAATCTGATCGACCGCCTGCAGGATTTCCTCCTGGAATTAGGAAAAGGTTTCGCTTTTATCGCCAGACAAAAACGTATAACCGTAGATAACGACCATTTCTACGTAGACCTGGTTTTCTATAACTACCTGCTGAGATGTTTCGTGCTTGTCGATCTGAAGATCGGCAAACTGACACACCAGGACATAGGGCAGATGGATTTCTATGTACGTTATTTCGAGCAGGAAGAAAAACGCCTGGATGACAATCCGACAATCGGTCTGATTCTCTGCTCCGCCAAGAACGAGTCAATGGTCAAATACACACTGCTCGGTCAAAACAAGCGTATCTTTGCCGCGCGCTACAAGCTCTATCTGCCAAGTGAAAAAGAACTGCAGAAAGAGCTTGATGAAGAGCGCGCAAAAATAGAGATGGAAAGAAAACTTCTGAAGAGAAGCTAGCCTCCCTCACTAATATTATTTCAATAGATCAAGGATATCTGGGCGCCTCATCTTCTCTGCCCAGGCACGTGGCGTGGCCCAGGGTTCGGCATCGGCTTCAATCGGATCCGCTCGGTACTCGAGTAATAATTTAACTACTGGAATGCGTCCCCATCGGCAGGCCCAGCCAAGTGGCGTGCTCTTTAATATTTCGTCACGGATATCTGTTTGCGCTCCTGCGTCGAGCAGCGCCTTGGCGAATTCAGCAACCTCTTCGTCAGTAATATGGTCACGCATTGATGCGACTACATGCAGCATAGTTCGATTGAACCTGCCGATGACATTCGGACCACAACGTTCAAGAACCAACCGAAAACAGATGATGTATGTTCCTCTATCGAATGTCTTATTGCCCGCATACAACCAGGGGATGTGATGCCAGAAATAAGTTGGCTCTCCTAAAATCCAAAACCAGCGCCAATAATCGAGAGTCCAATCTATGTTGTCGAGCGCCATCCGCACAATCTCGGGATCGCCACCGCTCGCTGCAAACTTAATGATTTCTTCAGCAAGCGCTTTGCGCTCGTCCTCTTCTTTGGCGTCCGCGAACATCTGCCTTGCTGTTTCCGTTTCGCGATAGATTCCGACAATATCCGGCGTCAATTTGCCACCATACACCTTTAACAAATCGACCATTTTCCATTGGCGGTGACTGTAGGCGCTGTACACCGAAGAACCAGCAGAGTCCACGTGCGCGTTTGGATCGGCTCGGTACTTCAACAATGTCTCTGCCATCTCTGTTTTGCCTTGCGCAGCCGCGTGCCATAACGGAAAAGCCTGTGAATAATAAGGGTTTTCAACCTCATTCAAACGGACTTTTTCGTTCGGATCAAATCCGAAATCCAGCAGCATTTTTAAAATCTCCGGCTGATCGTTGTCGACCGCCGCCGTGAGCAATCCGCCATTGCCCCAGTCAATTTGATTGACTAGTTTGCCTTCGAGGTGACGTGCGCGCAGCCATTCCGCATCGCCGCGTACAACGGCTGAACGAGCAGTCGTCTCCTCCGGGATCGATTCCACTGTGGTAGTAGGTTGAGCATCGTTCTTGTCTGATTCGTCCGGTTTGCGATTTTCCTCTTCTATTCGAATTATGGTGACAATTTCGTCATAACCGCGCTCCGTCGCCAATGTCAGCGCAGAAGTAGCATCTCGATGCGGATAAATCCCCTGGCGCGCGTCTGCACCATGTTGCATCAATAATCGCGTCATTTCGGGCAATCGGCCCAATATCGCAAAGTGTATTGGCCGCCGCTCGTCCCTGTACGCCATCTGCATGTTCACCAATTCAGGACGAGAATTTAACATTGCCCGCACCTGCTGTAGATCATTGGCTTGAACGGCATCAGCGAGACGTTTGATGTTTACGCCGTCCACGTATGCCTTAAGTTTTGGCCAGCTATCAAAACCGTAGGCCCGCGCAATCACTAGCTGCGCATGATGGAGAGCAAATGTAGCTGGATCGGAGTCGTGGTAATGCGTTTTTACCTCGGCAATGGCGTCTTGTTCACCAGAGATGAACTCTTGCAATAATTCCTTGGCTTGGCGTTTAAGCTGATCGAGATCGGGATGTTCGCGCAGGTGGCGAGTTGGTAAAGATTTAGTCACAATGAAGCTCCTTTCCTGGCTGCTTATTTGTCAGCCGCATTGCCCGGTGTCCGCTCGCTCAGGCAGAAAAGAGTTCATTAAGATTGTAAGTTCGTTTGACTTGTTCAGGAGGACGCAGTCCTTTCCGCGGACACGGTGGCGACCTGAAGCGCCAAAGCAAATATAGCTAGCAGTTGCCAGAAGCGTCAAGAGAGCGACGATCAATCGACATTGATTTGCTTCCAGTCGATACCAAATCTTGATAGATACTTTTTCAGTCTGTCAGCATCGTTCGTAGATTTCCTTTGCCCGCGTGAGGCTGCAAACAGAGCTCGACCGGCATCTGACAATGACTTTGATTCTCGGCAAACTTTTAAGACGGTCGCAAGTTGTGCGCGATCAAACAAATCTAATTCCTGTGATCGATCTTTTCCAATCAACCGTTCCAGGAAATCGTGATCCGCGTCCGCAGTCTCTTGCTGCCACGAAGACTTCAATCGCTCGATCTCTTCATCGACGACTTCAACGGAGATTCGGCCGCCAGAAGATAGTGTGCTCATGCGAATAACCGCTCCATTTAAATCGCGGAAATTACCCTGCCAGCGAGCATCGTGGGATCTCGCGAATCGCAGAAAACGGTCTCGTGCCTCTTTATTAAACGTCACTCGTGTTCCTGTTCGACGCGCGTACTGTTCAAGTTCGTAGTTTAGATTTGGCTCGATGTCTTCGACGCGCTCGCGCAAGCCTGGCAGACGGAAGGTCCAGAGGTTGATTCGCGCAAGCAGGTCTTCGCGAAAGCCGCCGGCCTTGACTTCGAGCGCAAGGTCGCAGTTCGTGCCCGCTATAAGTTGGAAATCGCTTTTGACCTCTTTGTCGCCTCCAAATGGCATAAAGGTCTTCTCTTCCAAAGCTCGCAACAGCATTGCCTGCTCATCCAAACCGAGACAGCCTATTTCGTCAAGGAACAACACACCCCCATTCGCTGCGCGCAGCAAACCTGGACGGTCGCGCAATGCTCCGGTGAATGCGCCTTTAACGTGTCCAAACAGAGTCGACATCGCTCCGTCACCGCGCACTGTCGCGCAGTTAATCTCGACAAAATCGCCTTTGACCTGATGACGAGCCTGCTTCAATTCGAATATGCGTTTCGCCAGACGCGACTTTCCTGCTCCGGTCGGGCCCATCAACAGCAGTGGATCACGAGAATTGATCGCGACCTGTTCTATTCGAGCGATCAATCGGTTGAAATCAGCGTTGCGAGTTTCAATACCGGACTTTAGAAACGAAACTGCCTCTTTTGTTTCCTGCTGGAACCGCGAAGCAATACGGTCGTACTTTGACAGATCAAGATCAATAATTTCGAATGTTCCCTGCGCGTCTTTGCTTCGCTTGGATGGAGGCGAAGTCTGAATCAGCTTTGCCGGAAAGTAGTGCGACTCCGTCAACAGGAACATACAAATCTGCGCGACGTGCGTTCCGGTTGTGATGTGGACCAGATACTCTTCCTCTTCACTATTGAATTGATAGTTTCGGGCAAAATCGTGAAGCGCTCCATAAACCTGCTCGAAATCCCACGGGTCGTCGAATTCGATCAGGGACAATTGGACTTCGGTCTCAGGTGAAATATGAATAATGTCTTCGACGATGCTGTCGGCCAGCGCTGTGTATTTTTTCTGATACAAAAGCTCCAGTCGCGAAACCAATAGATTCTCGTGCTGGCACAGCGCGACTGATGGACGCCATTTCTCCCACCGGGCCGGGCCTTTGCCGCTATCCAAAGTCGGACCAAGCAGGCCAACAACAACAATGTCTTTTAATTCCGTCGCCATATTTATAATCTCTTATACGATATGATAAGAAAATCAGCCATCCAAAAATCGCAAAATCTCCATTTTTTCGTTATGGAAGCAAAAAATTCTTGAATTCCAGCTACTTGTAAGCCACACCGGGATCGCAGCCCTGACCGCCTGTCTGTGGCATTCGATGTGCCCTATACAAAGGGCGAAAGATGAATGAGAGTTTAAGAAAGAAAGGGTAAAGGCCAATGGCTAACAAGAATCTGTTTCGATCAATAGTCGGCAAATTAATCCCGGCCGCAGATGCCGTGAATGAGGAATTCGCGCCGGCCTATGCTTTTACCCCAAAGCACGCCCTGGCACAGTACGCCGTCACCGGCTGTCTGAACGCGACGTTCTACGCCAGTGCCGAGGACCAGCTTGCAAAGGTACTGGAGTTGTGCCAGGGCGTTGAGGCGGATTTCATAGCACGTACCGCCGTATATGCGCGCGAACGCGGCTTCATGAAGGATCTGCCCGCGCTACTGGTAGCAGTGCTTTCGGTCAAGGATCGCGATTTGTTCGAAGCGGTTTTTGCTCGGGTAATCAACAACGGCAAGATGCTTCGCAACTTTGTGCAGATCATGCGTTCTGGTCAGGTCGGCCGGAAATCGCTTGGCTCTGTTCCAAAACGCGCGGTTCGCAACTGGCTGGATGCGCGAACTGACGAGGTTCTCTTCCGAGAATCTGTCGGTCAAAGCCCATCAATGGCGGACATCGTAAAGATGGTTCACCCAAAGCCAGCCTCGGCAAGCCGCAAGGCGCTGTACGGATATTTCATAGGCAAGGATTGTGACGCTGATGTGTTGCCACTATCCGTGAAGCAGTATGAAGGGTTCAAGATGGGTGACCGTCGCGAAGTCCCGGACGTTCCATTCCAGATGTTAATGGGTTTGGATCTGTCGACCGAAGAAGTCACTGCGATTGCGCGACGCGCTTCGTGGCAAATGACTCGAATGAATTTGAACACTTTCGCCCGGCACAAGGTTTTTGATCAGCCGGGAATGCCGGAGCTGATTGCTCGTCGGTTGAGTGATCCCGAGGCCATTCGGAAAGCCCGAGTCTTCCCTTACCAGTTGATGGCGGCTTACAGGATGGTTGACGACGGCGTGCCAGCAATTGTTCGCGAAGCGCTCCAAGACGCAATGGAGATCGCTATTGCAAACGTGCCTAAACTGGAAGGCAAGGTTTACGTTTGCCCGGACGTTTCTGGTTCGATGTCCTCACCGGCGACTGGCTACCGAAGAGGTTCAACCACCAAGGTGCGTTGCATCGATGTGGTTGCGCTGGTTGCAGCTTCAGTCTTGCGACAGAATCCTGCTGCGGAAGTGATTCCGTTCGAACAGGACGTCGTGAAGATTCAATTGAATCCTCGCGACAGCGTAATGACCAATGCAGGAAAGCTTGCGTCAATAGGTGGAGGCGGAACTAACTGCAGCGCTCCACTGCGATTGCTGAACGCGAGCGGCAAGAAGGGCGATCTGGTGATCTTCGTTTCGGACAACGAATCGTGGGTCGATGCGCCTGCCAGCCGCGGAACCGCGACTATGGCGGAATGGAACGTGTTCAAGCAGCGAAATCCAAAGGCGCGGTTGGTATGTATAGACATACAGCCTTATGGAACTTCGCAGGCAAAGGAACGCGAAGACATTCTGA
>DASRDY010000308.1:0-21133 GCA_035652355.1 Blastocatellia bacterium | reverse complement strand
AACCTAGAAGGTCAATAGCGATTCAATAAGTCAGAGGCAAAGAATTAAGACGATGATCCGCACTTATTGGTCAAAGACAGATTTTCTTCCAGAGTCTGGCAAATGACCGGCGATTTTTATGATTGTTTCACAGCTTCAGAGACTCACCGCACATCAAAGCGGCAAAGCCGCCAGAACATAGTTCGGCAGCAGTCTCATCTGGGAGCGCACGCGTTCCGCGCGCTCAGAGGATTTACTTCTGATTTCTCAGATAAGCATCCTCGCCTTTGATCCAGTCTTCGCGCGGCGGCGAAAAGATATCATAAGCGATAATATCTTCCATAGCCGTGGCCGAGTGAACAGCCTTAGGCGGAATGTATAACATCTCGTTCGGCCCGACGAATATCTCTTTGCCGTCCATTTCAAATCGCCATTTGCCTTTGATAACAAACGTCAGTTGCTCATTTTCGTGTGAGTGTGGAGGAACGTAGCAACCTTCTTTGCACTCCATCCATGCCACCATCAGACCGCCGTCCCAGGCCAGCTTGCGAACGAACTTGTCGTTGATATTCTCCAGGGGGATTTCATCCCACTTAAAGTGAGTCATGTCTGTTACTTCCTTTGCGTATGATTGCTGCCGGTGTTTCTTATACTACAATCAGGCGTTGCTGAATAGCTTCTCAACGCCGCAGAAGCTCGTGGCGGACCCTCTTCACGGAATCCAGTATTTCCGGAACTCTCTCTTCGGATATTCCTCTTACAAATCTCAGGCCGCCGCCTTCTGCAAAGTTTTCAAAGTCTCTCAAATTGCTGATGCCAAAATCGTCGTAGAGCAGCCTTGCAGTTTTATGGCCGATGCCGCGTATTCTCATCAGGTCGAGGACGGTGACAGGCACTTCCTTTTTCAGGATTTCAAACGTTTCGCAGGTTCCGGTGTTGATGATCTCAACAATCTTTGCGCTTATCGCCTTGCCAATCGCCGGGATTTCCTGGAGCCCGGACACCCCTTCCTTCCGTACGATGTCTGCCATCTGTTGCGGATAGTCTTCGATCGTATCAGCAGCCGTACGATAAGAACGAACCTTGAACGGATTATCGTCTTTGAACTCCATCAGGTCGGCGATTTGCCTGAAAACGTCTGCAATTAACTGGTTATCCGCCATATTCAGGCTGGTTCTTGCAATTAGAATGCACAAGTTTGAGAGAGGAATCGTGGATTATCTAATCCGCCGAGAGCGGTTCTTATCAATGATGGCTATGAGAATTAAACCGAACCCAGCTAAACGCAAAACATAGAGCCAGGTGCGCACTTCATCACCTTTGGTCGCTGCCAGCCCCAGCCAGTTAAACCCCAACACCACAAAAGCCACCATGAAGAAAACGAAAAGTCGGTCTCCGCTTTCTCGCCAGAACTTTAGAAAAAACAGAGCGGCAACCAAACAGGCGAAAAATGTTGCCCCTTGGAGAAATTGGTTCACTTACACCTCACTCTTTAACGGCCGCTATCGTGAATCCCAAATCAATCCGTATAGAAGGAAGCACAAGGCTGCCAGCCCAGTCACGCTTCGCCAAATCGATAAATCTACATCGGGTACCACAATAATATCGATGAATAACAACAGGTTATTAAGGAGCAAGCCAACGAAACAGAGCGCACACCATAGAAGCAATTTCGCTCTCGTCTTCCTATAGCTCCTGAGCAACAGCCAGGCGCAAGCCAGACTGGTCAGAATGCAAAGTATGTATACGGCTTCAGCCATCCGTATCTCCTTTTAACTTAAAGGCGTCAGCAAGGATTCGAATTTTATTTGTCGACCTCGAAGAGATGAACGTAATGATAGCAACACGCTGAGTAGTGTAAATCTTTGCCAGCTGGTCAATCGATATTCGAAGGTCGGATGATTTTGGTGAATAGCTATATCGAATATCCGAGCCGCTTTCGGCCGTCAAGAGTCCCTTGGCTGCCAGTTCGGATAGTTGCGCAGTAGCCCACTGCTCATCGATCGATAACTCTCTGGCTACCTCCGCGGCAGTTCGTTTTAAGTTGGAGTCGCGCTGAAGCAATAACAGGACTTCTAACTCAGCTATCGAGTTTATGTTTCTGGCAAGAAACTGCTTGACGCCCTCAGGTATACCGCCCTCGCTCACCTTTCCCCGCTACTCTCACAAGATTGTCTCTGGACCCGGGCGCCAAGGTATTCTTTATCGCTCCATAATTTTGAGCGTGAATAGAATAGATGTTGCACCGATCGGAGAGCCAAGCCGACGTGCTAAAGACGGACGGCCAAACTGGGGATGATTACAAAGGAAGAGTACCTTATCACAACGCGAGGATTTTTAAAAACATCTCAGCGAAGTTGTGAGCAAAGGTGATCGGCTTAAAAGCTGCAACTGGCTTGCGGCTCATAATCTTATAGGGTAAATTAGGTCGTTCCGTCTCCCATAAAGCTTTGTATTCATAATAGGAGAATTCATGAAACAGCAATTGGAGCCAGAAGATAAACGCCTGGCCAATTTGGCGACTTCCGATCGAGCAAAACGCAATCTTGCAGTACCTGAATTAGTTGAAGAATCCCTTAGGCGAAGTGAGAGCACTTTATCCGCGAAAGGCGCTTTGTGCGTCACAACAGGCAAATATACCGGCCGATCCCCAAACGATAAATTTACCGTCGACGAACCTTCTTCACACGACAACATTGCCTGGGGCAAAGTTAACAAGCCGATTTCACGCGAAGCTTTCGATAAACTATATGACCGCGTTCTCGCGTATCTGGCAGATCGCGACGTGTTCGTATTCGATGGATTTGTCGGCGCGGATCCTGATTATAGACTTCCGATTAGAGTGATCAACGAATTTGCCTGGCATAATATCTTTGTTCGACAGCTTTTTATCCGGCCAACTGCTCAGGAACTGGAATCCCATAACCCGCAATTTACAGTGATTGGCGCCCCTGGTTTCAAGGCCGATCCGGTTACCGATGGCACTCATTCGGAGGCGTTCATCCTCGTCAGCTTTGAAAAACGAGTTGTCCTTATCGGCGGCACACACTACGCAGGAGAGATGAAGAAGTCGCTCTTCAGCGTCATGAATTACCTGTTGCCGCAAAAAGGCGTGATGACGATGCACTGTTCCGCAAATATTGGCGAAGCCGGCGACGTTGCGCTCTTTTTCGGATTGTCAGGCACCGGAAAAACGACATTGTCCGCAGACCCGCAACGTATGCTGATTGGCGATGACGAGCATGGGTGGTCAGATAATGGAGTCTTCAATATCGAGGGCGGCTGTTATGCGAAATGCATTAAGCTGTCACCTGTCGACGAGCCGCAGATATGGAATGCGCTCAGATTCGGCACTGTGCTGGAAAATGTTGTGCTGGACCCTGAAACCCGGGTGCCGGATTTTGACAACGCGAAATACACCGAAAATACCAGGGCGGCCTACCCGGTCGATTTCATTCCCGGCGCAGTCATACCTAGCGTCGGCGGCCATCCCAGCGTAATTATCTTCCTGACGGCGGATGCATTTGGCGTGCTTCCTCCGGTTGCCAAACTTACAAAAGAACAGGCCATGTATCACTATCTTTCCGGCTATACCAGCAAACTGGCCGGCACTGAGCGTGGAGTCACCGAACCGCAGGCCACTTTCTCTACCGGTTTCGGAGAGCCCTTCCTTCCTCTTCGTCCCTCACGTTATGCAGAGTTGCTTGGCGAAAAGATTAAGAAACATGATGTGCGCGTTTACCTGATTAACACCGGTTGGTCTGGCGGTCCGTACGGCGTCGGCAGTCGAATGAAGATCAGCTATACGCGAGCGATTGTGACTGCGGCGCTTAACGGCGAACTGGAGAAAACAGAGTTCACGCCGGATCCGGTATTCCGAGTGCTGGTGCCGAGTGCTTGTCCAGGCGTTCCAGCCGAAGTGCTGCAGCCGAAGAACACCTGGAAGGATGGCGCGGCATACGATCAGAAAGCGAAGGAACTGGCTGACTTGTTCATCAAGAATTTCACGAAGTTTTCCGGGGTGTCGAACGAGATCGCGAGCGCAGGTCCAAAGGGGTAATTGCAAACCTGGGAATAATGTAGGGGCAGGGCTTGTCCCTGCCCGGATTGCCGAAAGGCAATGAAGATCATCCACCACCCTCATGCTGATGGAAACGGATAATTACGTCAGGAAAAATACCTTAAGGCTGAAAGGCTTCGATTATTCCTCTAAAAGAATCTACTTCGTAACGACTGTCGCTAAGGACAGACTCAACTTTTTCCTCAACCATCAACTTTCTTATGCGGTCCTGGATTCCCTTTTCGAATTGCGAATTCAATATCAATTCAATCTTTACTGTTATTGTTTGATGCCCAATCATTTTCATGGACTGATAGGCGCAGGAGCATCTGAAAAGACTTTAGGTGATATTGTCGGTGGATTTAAGAGTTGTTCGACCAAGGTTTTCTGGCGATGGCATGGCGGAAAGCTATGGCAACCCAGATTCAACGATCATATCATTCGAAATGAACAGGATTTCCAGGAAACAATGAATTATATTTTGCAGAATCCCGTCAGGAAAGGGTTGGCTGAGAGGCCGGAAGACTGGCCGTTTTCTGGGACGTTGGACGCTCTGTAAATGCTTAATCGTGCTGGCGCACGATCCGGGCAGGGACGAGCCCTGCCCCTACATCTTTATTGCTAGTTGCTCTTCTTGCTGAAATTGAAGTTCGCCAGATCGCCCAGTCGGGTCATTCCGGAATCTTCGTTATTCAGATAGCTTCGAACATCGATCCGATCATCATCCTCTTCGTCGGTGTGCGTCGCGGCTCGAGCCGACAAGCCGATTCTCTTCTGATCCGGATCCAGCTTCAGAATCTTGAACTGCAGTTCCTGACCGATCTGAACGGCATCTTCAGGTCTTTCGACTCGCTGATCAGAGAGCTCAGAGATATGGCACAATCCCTCGATTTCATCAGCCAGCTCGACAAACACGCCAAAGGAGATAAAGCGCGTAACTTTGCCTTTGACGACGTCGCCGGGACGGTGATCTTCAAAAAACTTGTCCCATGCGTTTGGCTCAAGGTCTTTGATCGACAGGCTCAATCGACGATTCTCGGTATCAATGTTGGTGATGATTGCGTCGATCTCCTGTCCTTTCTTCAGAGCTTCCGACGGATGTTTAATCCGCTTGGTCCAGGAAATATCGGAAACGTGAACAAGTCCGTCAATTCCATCCTCGACTTCGACAAATGCTCCGAAGTCCGTCAGGTTGCGAACTTTACCGTGAACCTGCTGACCGATCTGATAACGCTCCGGCAGAGTGTCCCACGGATTGGATTCGATCTGCTTGATGCCAAGGCTCACGCGGCGTTTGTTGGCGTCAACGTCCAAAACAACTGCCTCGACGTCCTGACCGACGTTAACCATCTTGTTCGGATGCTTCATCCGTTTCGACCACGACATTTCGGTAACGTGGACCAGACCTTCGACGCCGTCTTCCAATTCAACAAAAGCGCCGTAGTCAGTGACATTGGAGATCTTGCCTTTTACCCGCTGACCCTGGAAATAGCGCTCGTTGACTGTGCTCCACGGATCGGGCAGCAACTGTTTGTAGCCGAGGCTGATCCTTTCCTTGTCCCGGTCGAATTTCAGGACCTTGACTCGGACATTTTCGCCGACTTTGAAGACATCGCCCGGATTGTTAACACGTCCCCAGGCCATATCGGTCACGTGCAGCAATCCATCGATTCCGCCGAGATCGACAAACGCGCCATACTCGGTCAGGTTCTTGATCTGACCTTCGACAATATATCCTTCTTCTAAATTCGAAAGCGTGTCGGTCTTCTTCGATGAATTCTCTTCTTCCAAAACCGATTTGCGCGACAAAACAACGTTTCCGCGCTTGCGGTTGAACTTAATTACGTGGGCTTCGACTTCTTTATTTTTCAGAGAATCGAGATTTCGAATCGGGCGAACATCGACCTGGCTGCCTGGCAAAAATGCCTGGATTCCCTCGATCTCGACCAGCAATCCGCCTTTGGTGCGTCCTACGACTTTGCCTTTGACGACCTGTTTTTCGTTAAAAGCATGCTCCAGGTTTCCCCACGTCTGCCTTGCGACAGCTTCGCCGTGCGACAACACAACGCCGTTCATCATGTTGTCCAGGCTCTTGATAACTACATCAACTTCATCACCGGGTTTAACAGTTACATTGCCTGCTTCATCGGTGAATTCGGCGCGCGGGACGGCGCCCTCACTCTTGAATCCAATATCAATGATAACGTCGGTATCGGTAAGTCCCACGACTGTTCCTTTAACAACGTCTCCGGGTGCAAATGAAGAGACTCGCTCTTCATATGCGTCAAACATCGCTCCGAAATCTTCGGTCGGGATGTTGTTCTCTGCGGCCGCAGAGTCTTGGCTATTATCCGCCGCAGGGCTAGCTGCGGTCTGATTCAGGTTGTCAATTGACATTACGGTTACGGTTCCTCCCAGGAATACTACACTCTTCAAATACTGCTCAAGCTATGAACAGAGGACGCGATGCTTCAGACAATGCGACGATCATGAAGCCATCTCGTGTTTCCGTCACTGCATCCTGCCTGGGTTTTAATCTCTCTGTTGCGGCTACTAAAGAATCGGCAGAACAGGTCGAAATCCTTCGCGGGAGCCAATGGCAGGTCTGCTGGAACACGGGCTGAAAAAGTCCTCATTCAACGTTGCTTAAGACGAAAGGATAATCTACATCTTGCTATAAGTGATGTCAAGTCAGTCGCCTGACGCTCGATTGAACAAAAATTGTTTCTGACTAATATTTTCCGTCGGCATCAAGCTTCGTCCTGCGTTACCCCTTCAAACAAATCCATCTCAACTCGATTTCTGTCACTGAATTCCGGGTAAGCCAGGTAAAAATGCTCGTTATTTTCGTTGGCTTCAATCCAGTCTTTTAATTTCGGCAGTAGTGATTGCTGCGAATTCTGAACACTAAACGCCTTAAGCTTCGTTTCAACAAAGCGCGCGATGTCGATTGTTGCAGTGATCGGCAAGAACGAGGCCGTCATTTCACGCCAAGGCGTCACTTTCGCGGTAACATAGTAAAACTTCGCCACTTGATGCGGTTCAGAATCAGGAAATATATTGGGATCGCTCAAAGCTTTAAAAGACTCCCAAGCGAGGGCAGAGATCGCTTTGTGATCCGGATGCTCGTTTCCGCCGCCCTCCGGACCGAAAGTTACAATCACGTCGGGCTTGAAACTGCGGATTATCGGTACGATTTTTCCTTTTACCTCATTCGGATCAGCCTGGTTGAGCTCCTTGTCTCTATAACCGAGGAAATGAACGTCACTAATTCCTAATATCCTGCACGATTCTCTGCATTCGTCACGTCGAATTTTACCGAGCTCTTCCGGCGACGAAGCCAGTCCTTCGGTGCGACCGGCTTCGCCACTGGTCGCGCAGATCAATTCGACGCGAACTCCTTGTTGAGTATATTTGGCGATTGTTCCGCCGACCG
Source organism: Blastocatellia bacterium (assembly GCA_035652355.1). Lineage (GTDB taxonomy): Bacteria > Acidobacteriota > Blastocatellia > DASRDY01 > DASRDY01 > DASRDY01. Next base: position 13,658 of record DASRDY010000308.1, on the reverse strand, counting down.
CAAATGCTTCGTCATCCGGATGGGCAAAAATAGCCAGCAGTCTTCGCTCAGTCATTCTTAATATCCGAATCCCCTTTATCCACGAGTTTCGCGACCCGATACATAACCACGGCGTGTTCTCACCTGCCAGGGTCGATCGCCGAGCTTTCCGGTAAGCCTTACCTCGATCGCGCGAAATCGCCCATCGGTTGTCGTGTTTGTCGGCTCGTAGACAAGTATATATTGGTTGCGCAACTCCTCATGAATCTGAGTAAACAGCCGTTGCACATCCACGTCGTCCTTCGGGAAGAACAGCTTTCCACCTGTCTGCGCGCAGAGTTCGCGCAATTCTTTTTCTCCGCGATTCAGGTAATCCTGATTCTCGCGCTTGTCCATGTTTACATCAAAGCCAAGGAATTCGGTGCTCAGACCGTAAACGACGATCTGTTTCTTTTGAGCAAGCTCAACCGTTTGTTTGAATGTCTTACCGCTGGCGGTGTCGGCGCCATCGGTAATTAACACGATCGCGCTTCGGCGACCTTGTTCTGTGCCGGCCTTTTCCTGAGTGATTTGATAGACGGCGTCATAAAGCCGTGTCCGGCCGCCGGCGCTCAGCCGATTAACAGCACTGAACAATTGCGACATGTTTTGGGTGTAATCCTGCTCAAGCTTTATCTCGTCGTTAAAGGAACCCAGCAATACCCTGTCTTGCGACTGATCCAGTAACTGTTGCAAAAACTGGCGGGCAGCGCTTTTTTCAAAGTCCAGCTTCGTCTTTACGCTGCTGCTGACGTCCACCAGAACCGAAATATCCATCGGTACGTGAGTGCTGATCTGGAAATCAACTATCTGCTGGGGATGATTATCCTCAAAAACCTGGAAATCGGTTTTCTTGAGATTAGGAACAAAACGATCTTTCTGATCAATTACTGTCACAGGCAGCACGATGTTAGTAACACCCAGCTGAACAGCGCCCTGGTCCTGTTCGTCTTGCTGCGAGACGTTTTTTCCGTTGTCTGGCGCTTTCTTTTCCTGAGTTTGATCTGTCGGAGCAACCCGGCGCGGCCTGGCGTTTGGCTCTCCCTGCTGCGGCAGGGCTGTAACTACCATAGACAGCAACAGAATCAGTGAAAAAATAATTCTCATATTACACTCTCGTTTGGGATTTCCATTAATCTTCAAGAGCCGTCAAATCCAGTTTGATGTCATCCGTATTACTTGCGATGCACCAGGAATGCCAGAGAACAATGGGAGCAGGCCGTATTATGTATCATTTTCTTACTTTGTATTCGTCAAATCGTATTTTTATTTTTAAAGGTATTTGGTGCAGGAACATCAATCTGACACGAATAATCTTATTTGATTGGATAAGTCGAAAGTGACGTACGAAGGCTACAATCAAGATCTCGCTCGAATTGAGCAAACCGTAAGATTGTCTGAGGGGTAAAATTCTATCCGGCTAAAAAATAAAGAACATGACCCGGCCGAAAAAGTCTTTGCCGCGCTGAATGTGAACTCCAACCAAAATCCAGAGCTTATTCAATGAATTCCGTATTGATTCTGGCCAAAACTATTCAGCGTGCCCTTACTCCTTTTATTGCCTTACTACCCGTTAGCTGATTTGCGCAAGCTGCCTACTGTAAAGGTCGGTTGATCTCGCCCTGTCTCCGATTGACTGCTGGTTGCATTGTCATTATCGGCGCCAAGACTTTCAGCTTCTTCTTCCCTTTCGATTTGCGTTATCTCCTGCCCATCAGTGAAGAGGTAAGTTCGAAGAACCTGATTGAACTTCTCATCGTGCCGCCGTATCCACTCCAGAACCATCGCGGCGTGTTCTTTTTCCTCATCTCTATTATGAGTAAGTATTCGTTTTAACGCTTCATCCGTAGACGCGTCTATGCGCTGTTGATACCAATCGATTGCTTCAAGCTCTTCTTTCAAAGAGTTGATCGCCCGGGTCATGTTCTTAGTTGCTTCAGTTAGTTGTTCCGATGACTCGTGCCATTGGTCAGTCGCCATTAAATCCCCTCCTCGTGATTAGCATTAATCCTTTTCTTCCGCACCACACTCGTTATTAAAAAGTTCTCCCGAAATTGAAATCTTGGAAGCATTCGGCTAAAAGCTTCTTCGACCGGCTTTGGCTCGATCGTCGAGATTCAGTAAGCTGTCAGAATTCCCAAACATCGTTTTGATAACGCTACGAGTATAACACGAGAATACCACTGCCACTTCAACCTCTGCTGATCTTTGAATTTTATTAATCAGGACTTAATCTCGATGCTTATGCCGGCCGAATCTGGCGACTGTTACACGACTACTGTTTTGCTTTACGACGCTCTGCCCATCTCAGCTTCATCTTTTCAGATATAGCTTGTCGATGAGCTTCGCTCATTTTCCGACCAGGTTTACGACCTCGCTTTTTACCTCCCGGAGGAGCCAAGGTGTCAAAGGCGAAAAGACCTTCCGCCGCGGGTTTACGACCTCGACGTCGACCGTCTGTGATACCCATTCTGGATCTTAGGGCAGATATCTCCAGATCGATAGTACGTCGCTTCTCTTCGAGATACTCCAATGCTAATTCAAGTAACCTTGATTCTGTGATGCTCATTATTTACCTCGAACATTTTTTTTGGGCCAGCTTGCATCATAACACAGATTTTTCCGTTTTCTAGTTCAAGATAAACAACTTTTATCAATATTCATGCGGGTTGAATACAATATCCGGCTCTTCTATTGATGATTACCTGAGGATTGGCCGGCCACGCAGGGCCGCGGCTCGCGTTAATCGATGTAGTCGGTTGCTGAACGAAGAGATAAGATCAGCGAACCCCAATAACAGTTTATAATAACCGAACAGCATCCATTGAGAAGTAAGTCAGGATCATATCGGCCCCGGCGCGTTTGATCGAAATCAACGACTCCATCATCACTCGCTGTTCGTCAATCCATCCGAGTCGACCGGCGGCCTTTATCATCGCGAATTCACCGCTTACTTGATAGGCGGCTATAGGTAAGTCAAATTTCTGACGCACCGCATGGATTATGTCCAGGTACGGAAGCGCGGGTTTAACCAAAAGAATATCGGCCCCCTCTTCTACGTCCAGCGATGCCTCTCGCATAGCCTCGCGCGCGTTAGCAGGATCCATCTGGTAACTGCGCCTGTCGCCGAACTGCGGAGCGCTATCGGCCGCCTCCCGGAAAGGCCCGTAAAAGCCTGAGGCATATTTGACTGCGTAAGACATAATCGGAAGATGTTGAAAACCGGATTTATCCAGCGCCGTTCGAATTACCCCGACAAAGCCATCCATCATATTTGACGGAGCGATAATATCCGCGCCAGCTTCCGCCTGCGCTATTGCTGTCCTCGCCAGCAGTTCCAGCGTCGGATCATTATCTACGTCGTTATTTCGTATAACGCCGCAATGTCCATGGTCCGTATATTCGCAAAGGCAGTTGTCGGCAATTACCAGAATGTCAGAGACCTCTCGCTTTACCGCTCTAATCGCCTGCTGAACAATGCCATCTTCCGCGTAGGCATCACGACCCGCAGGATCTTTTTGCGACGGTAAGCCAAACAGGATGATTGACTTGATTCCTAACGACTTTACTTTTTTGACCTCTTTGACCAGTTCATCGACAGACAGATTAAAATTGCCAGGCATAGAACCGATCTCACGTCTGACGCCTTCGCCGGGGCAAACGAAGAGCGGCATAATGAAGTCGTCCGGCGAAAGATTCGTCTCCCGAACCACGGAGCGCAGCGTTTCGGTACGCCTCAGTCGTCGGGGTCGATGAATGAGATCGGTCATGATATTTCTCCTTGCGTTTCTTACAGATAGCAGCCAAACGAGCCTGAGCGCTTCAGTATACCAAAAGACGCCGATAAGTGATAAAGTACGACGAATCGAAAGCTTAAACTCGACTGATTCGCCCGGAGAATTTTGCCATAGGTTCTTATTCCGTAAAATCGGGAACTTTAGGTGTCCAGAACCGTGTAACTTTCCGAGACAGGCGAGATAAACCAGTCGCAGCTTCCGGGTCGATTTTAGACTCTGATTGGGCAGAAACTGGCAGAGAGGAGTTCATGCGCGGTTTGGCCGCCTCCGGCAACTGCGGTCCAAGAGGATGGAGACGCTAATCTACAGAAGTAATCTGGGCGTCAGCCAACGAATGGTGACGAAAGTCGAAGCGTTGAGCGATCATGAATTGCTTCTGGCGACCCGTGATGGCGACGAAACGGCGTTCCAGGAATTGGTGCGTCGCTATCGCAACCCGATTACAAACTTTGTATATCGGATGCTGGACGATTACGACAAGGCGGTGGATTTGGCGCAGGAGACTTTTGTCCGGGTTTACACCAGCGCAGATCGTTACCGGGCGGATTTCAGTTTCTCGACCTATATTTATCGCATCGCCTCGAATCTTGCGATCACTGAATTGAGGCAGCGAAAGAGACGCCGATTAGTTCCGTTATTCTCCTTCTTCACGAACGATGACGGCGAACAGGTCGAGATCGATTTCCCTGACGGCAAGCCGCTTCAGGATACGACGATGATCGACGACGAGCGGCGGCGGGCAGTTCAGCGGGCGATAACATCGCTGCCGGAAAAATATCGCGTGGCACTGGTTTTGCGCGATGTTGAGGGGTTGAGTTACGAGCGAATAACAGAAATATTGAGTTTGTCAGAAGGAACCGTGAAATCACGGATTAACCGGGCGCGTAATCTTCTGAAGGACAAACTCAGCGCATACGTTTGATGGACGGAATTGATATGAGTACGAAAGATCGTGATTGCATAAGAGTTCAAAGCATAGTCGACGAGATGCTGGCTGATGATATGCCGCTGTTTGTGGCAAAGCACATTACCAGTTGTTCGAACTGCAGCCAGTACACGAACAAGTTGAATGGTCTGCGAAGGCTTCTGCGAGATTCACACAGAGTGACCGTTCCCGACGATTTTGACGTTCGGTTACGAATGCGTCTGCAGGACAGGTCTGAGCAACGACGAACGTTCTGGGCTTTTGTTCCTACTCCGGCGCTGGCCGCCCTGGCAATTTTCGTGGTGACTTTTTCGATTGTCTATGCACTGTTTAGGCATCCCGCTCCGGGCTCTGGAACACAAACGACTGCAGAATCAACATCTGCTCCTATCGCCAAAAATGACAATCCTGCAGCGGCGAACACACAGGCTGATCCGATTGTCGCATCTGATGTCGCGTCTGATATAGACGGACAGGCTGTGCCAGTCGGGAGAAGGAACTCAGCAGGTGCTGGGATCAAGTCAATAAGCCGTCTCGATAGGAGTACGGCATCGACAACCGATATTCCTGGTGTACCGATACTGTTAAACGGCGAACAGGTGATGCGATATCCGCAGGTGGTTTTCGGCGCAAGGCGTGTGGTCCCCAGGTCTTCATCGGCCAGCAGGTTGCAAACCGAGCCAAGCACTTTTTAAGTATCGACACCTGACGGGGACAGAAAAAGATAGAATCGGCAAATGGCCCTGTGGTTTTGAAGTAAGAACATGCGCACTAGATTGATTATCCTCTGCATAATGTTGGTGAACGCTGCCGGCGTAGGGATTGCGGCGTCGACTCAAAGATCGGCTCATCCGGCGGCCGCCGTCGGAGTTGCGGCGCAAGCTCCCTGGATGGTTTCAGTCGTACATAAAATCAATCTCCTACCCGTGCTCAATAGCAGTGGTATTCAGGCGAGCACCGTCGATGGCAGTAACGCTGTAACTTATAATCTCACGACTGGCATAGTAATGGACCGCGATGGCCATATAATGACCCGGCTGGTCAACGTTAATCCGAACAATCCTTCGCCCGATATCACGATAAAGACAGTTGATGGCAGAGCTCTATCGGCCGAAATTCTTGGCTTGGATGGATCGACAGGTTTGACGATCCTTCGAGTGCCCGATCTGAAAATCGACCCACCAACATTCGCTGAAGACGCGAATCTCGCGGATGGCGATATTATCCATGTTCTGAGCCCGGACTTTGAAGGCACGCTGACCCATTTCAAAGCTCGAGGAGACAATGGATCCGCCGACCAGACTGTCTCTTTCTTCCCGACAATGAAGCTTTTGTCGACAACTGCGCGAATTACCAGAGTCCCTTCAACTCCCAGAAGAGCAACTCGCAACGGAACGGTCAGGGTTACTGAAGGGCGGTTTACGATATCAGCGCCTTCAGCAAGAAGAATCGCTGATGACAGCGTCGTTGTGAACCGCCGCGGACAGGTAGTCGGGCTTACCCTTGTTGAACAGTCTGACGCCGGCAGAACGAGAGAAATGGTCAGACAGGCCAATTTTGTCTATCCGATTGGCGACGCTAAATTGGTTGCCGAAAGAATTATCCATAGCAGAAGCATTTCAAAAGCGTGGCTGGGCGTATCGGGCGTCAGTATTACCGAACTATCAGTGGATGAGAAAAACGCGTTTTTCTCTTCGTCACAGTTCCCATCGCAAGGCATTATTGTAAGCCGTGTCGAGCCATCCAGCCCTGCTGCAGTTGCTGGTCTAAAACCAAACGATATCCTGATTAGCTTTAACAATCAGGATATTACTTCCACGCAGGAGTTTTCGCAGATTTTAAACGCTGCTCCGATTGGCCAGACGATGGAAATGGTCACCTATCGAGACGGCAAGACTGTTAAGGTCGACGTGAAGCTTGCGCAGCGTCCTTTTGTTGTCGTCCAACAGACCGCAACGGCGAATCCCAACAGAAGCGCTCTTGAGTTACAGGATTTGAAATATCGGATCACTATTCTCGAAAACGAGTTTGCATTCCAACAGCAGCGGCTGGCCTTGATTACCGACCAGGAAGCGCGCCAGACAATGGAAACAAAGCTCCGCCAGATTAAAGAATTGCTCGAGATTCAAAAATCGGCATTGTCGCAATTGGAGGCCAGTAACGCCGCGGCCGCCGCCCAGTCTTCGACGACACCTCCGCCTCCCAAACCAGTCGTTCCGAACTTCTCGCTTCAAATTCAGCTGGGCATTGCTGCCAGGGAGTTGAGCGATCAGTTACGGGTTTTCTTCGGAGTGCCAGACCATCAGGGTATTTTGATAGAGACCGTCAAAGCAGGGGGATTGGCGGACCAGGCCGGACTAAAAGCGGGCGATGTATTGATGGAGTTGAACGGTGTTGCGATCACTAACGCAGCCATATACCAGCGATTATTGAACACCGTTAAGTATGGCGATAAACTCAAGGCTATGATTATTCGCGATAAAGCACGTAAAGAAATAACTATCAATATTCCCGAGGTTCACAGCCGGCTTATGATCATTCCCAACCGTCTGGCTAACCTCACTTGCATTCTGTAATCTAAGGCGCACGTGGAAAACGTGCGCTCGATCCTACCTTCCTGAGGCCAGTCCGAAATTGACGCTGAGCAGATTGAAGTCTTTGTCGAACTTTGCAGATATCATCAACCCAAAACGCAGATCTCGTAGTTGAACTACATTCTCGTCTGCTCCGCTAATCACCTTGCTTGAATAGGTCCGAGCGAACGATAGGAACGCCCGTCCGGCTTCTGTTGTCTGTATTTGGGAGAGCATCTCCGGCGTCACTTCTTTCGGTAATCGAGTTGCCTGTTTCCAATCTGCTCCGCTAAAGGCAAAAGCATTAACTTGATAGATTGCATCGGGTGTTTCGCCAATACACATCCAGTGGATTGGATCGGCAGGCATCGGATAGGCGCTCACCTTCATCGGCCGTCCAATCCATTCAGCAGTATCAGTTGAATAGGCGACAGCCATCAAGTGGATAGCAAACAACGCCGCCCAATAGATGACCATTAGTGATAACCCGAATACTGCTACAGGCTCAGTCTGAGTTGGTTTTGCAAAAACTTTCGCTGCCGCGACTATCGCCAGTCCAATGACCCATACAATTCTTGCGGTATGCGGCACTTGCACACGACCGCCCAATCCGGTGAAGATCACAAATGAAAGTATTATCGTCAGAACCGCCCACGCTGCGATTCCGAGCCTCGTCTTCGAAGCAATTACGAAAAGCGTACCGCCAAGGATCAGCCACAGCCATGGATCTACGACTACTACGATATCCCCGTAATACCAGTGATTGCTGAATGGAAGCCACGGTCTTATCCCATAATTGTTGGTCCAGTCCAGAATAGGATGGGTAACAAGGGCTGCAAAAATCGGCCAGAAAACGGTACCGAACCCAGGAAACGCGGATTCCTGTCCTTTTCGAAATCGCCTTAGAGCGAACCAACAAATTCCGCTGAATATGACTGCAAGTGAAATTATGCCGACGACCGAATGAGTTATTCCGCGATGGGCTTCAAGGTACTCAGTTCCCCCGCGAGATGCCCAGATAACATCGATATCGGGTAAGTTTGCTGCGATTACCAGAACAGGCGTGGTGTAAGGAAGCTGTTTTCCAAGTCGTGTCTGAGCCAGCAGCCCACCTACCAGAGAGTGTGTGAGGTTTTCCATTCCGTCCTTATCTTTGTTTTTTATCTGGCACGTCGGTCGTAAGCCATGTTACTTTGAGCCACACCGAAAAACAAAAGGCGGTTCGCGAAGTCCCGGTACGTTTTCCGGAACTGGTAACGATTCGTTTACGTTAAGATCATGTGCTGGCAACAGCACTGGTCAACGATGATTTCTACAAACATCCAGATTTCCAAATAGCATCCGAGAGAAAAGAGAACGCCAATGGTACGTCGAAATTCAACTAACTCTCCCGTCGCAACGAAATCTCTGCAACAAGCTCCGCTTCGCTTACGACGCAGTTATCTTATCGGGGTAAGTCTGTTAATCCTCGCGATATGCGGAATCGGTATCGCCGCGCTGCAACAAGCATCAGCTGCGGGTCACTGGGAGGGCGCGATCACGTTGCCGACGGGCGCTCTGAGTGTCAGCATCGACGTAAACGCCGCAGCCGATGGCAAATTATCGGCAACAATTACCATCCCTCAACAGGGCGCGAAGGGTTTACCGCTGACAAACGTGAGCCTCAACGGCGCTGACTTCGGATTCGACTTACCAGGAGTACCGGGCGATCCCAAATTCCGCGGCAAAATGTCCGCCGACGGCAAAAAGATCGAGGGAATTTTCTCGCAGGGCGGGGGAAACCTGCCATGCAGTTTTGAACGCAAAGCCGATCCGGTCCAGGCTGCAAAAGATTCACTTAATGGTTTTGACGAAGCCGTCAACGATGGCATGAAAAAGTTAGACGTACCCGGGATGGCTATCGCTATTGTGAAAAATAAAGAGGTCATCTACGCAAAGGGATTCGGCTATCGTGATCTGGAAAAGCAAACACCTGTCACAGCCGACACTCTTTTCGCGATTGGCTCTTCGACGAAGGCGTTCACCACTTTTGTTTTGGGGACGCTGGCCGATGAACAAAAGATCGAATGGGACAAGCCAGTGCGAAACTATATTCCCTGGTTCAAACTCTACGATCCATCCATGTCGGAACGCTTAACAGTTCGCGACTTGGTGACGCACCGGTCCGGACTGCCGCGCCACGATCTTGTGTGGTACAACAACTATGATTCAAGTCGTGAATCTTTTGTCCGCAAGCTGGCATATCTGGAGCCGAGCGCTGATTTGCGCGAAAAATGGCAGTACAACAACCTGATGTTTCTGACTGCTGGCTATTTGACCGAAGTAGTCACCGGAAAATCGTGGGAAACAAACGTCCGCGACCGCATTCTTAACCCACTGGACATGACCCGCACAAATTTCTCTGTCGCCGATTCCCAAAAAGACAGCGACTTCGCTTACGGATATGGCAAGCCTGGCGACAAGGTTAAGAGACTCCCCTTCCGTCCTATTACCAATATCGGTCCGGCAGGTGCAATCAATTCCAGCGTTAATGAAATGGCCAAATGGGTAACTGTTCATCTTAATGGCGGAAAGTTTGGTGATAAGCGACTGGCAGAGAGCGCTACGATCGATGCCCTGCATCAACCGCAGATGACTACTGGCATTCCCAGCTCGGACGCCGACATTTTGGGCAGTCAATATGCAATGGGCTGGTTTGTCGATAGCTATCGCGGGCACGAGCGCGTCGAGCACGGCGGCAACATTGACGGCTTCACAGCCGATGTTGTGCTTTTTCCAAAAGACGGACTCGGAATTGTTATTCTCAGCAATATGAACGGTACTGCATTGCCGGAACTTGTCTCAAGAGTTGCCGCAGATCGTTTACTGAATCTGAAACCAAACAATTGGATCGATCAAGCTGCCGCGCGTCGCGCGTTGTCCGAGCAGGCGGCAAAAGAAGGCGCTCAGAAGAAGACCGTAACAAGAATCCCCGGCACACAGCCTTCTCATAAGCTTGCCGATTTCGTCGGTGATTACGAGCATCCCGGATACGGCGAATTGAAGGTGACCTTAAACGGAGATCATCTTGAAGCCACGTACAACAAGATCACTACCCCTTTGGAACATTGGCATTACGATACTTTCAACGGCGGGAAAGGCGAGGATCCTACTTTCCAGGAGATGAAATATACGTTCCAGACTGATTCGAGCGGCTTCGTTTCCGCCATTTCCGCGGCATTCGAACCTGCTGTAAAAGACATCGTGTTTGCTAAGAAGCCTGACGGGCGGTTATTCGATTCGGCGTATCTGGCGAAATTCACGGGTGAGTACCTCCTGACCGGCCAAACTTTCAAAGTTGGCTCAAAGGGCAATGCGCTGGTTTTAAATATACCTGGGCAACCGCAACTGGATCTTGTCCCGAGCCTGAGTGGCGATTTCATACTTAAACAACAGCGAGTGGTGTCGATTCGTTTCGTAACAGATGACCAGGGAAAAGTCAGCGCGTTCGAGTTGCGGCAGCCCGGAGCAGTATTGACTGCGAAACGGAAAGAATAAACTTATCAAGCAACATTCATCAAAAAGGCAGCCAAACTGGCTGCCTTTTTTGATGAATGTTGCTTGATCTTCTCTTTAGAAACCACCGAATTGATTAGCCGCAGGCGGTTCTTCTGGTAGTTCATCGACTTTGGACGGATCCAGTTGCCCCAATCGTTCAACTGCCTGTCGGGTAATATCCGGTGTCGGATCGCCTTCAGCCTTGGAATTGGGATCTTTCGTCTTTGCCGCGGCTGCATCTGCTGCTGCCTTGCGGCCATTCTTTGCTATCTCGAAATAGGTGTTGACAGCGTCATCCTTGCGACCGGCTAGACGATAAGCATCTCCCAGGTGGAGCTTTACCATCGTGACCGGCAAATCTCCCGGGTTTTTAATCAAAGACTGATATATCGAAATCGCTTTGTCGAAGTCGCCGTCTTCCTTATCCTGCTCTGCCAGGGCGAATGCAGCCATTTTGCCGGTTTGCGAATCTTTATGGCTTAACCCTTCCAGCGTCTGCTTGCCGGTCTTGACGTCGTACTTAAGTTCAGAAACACCGGCAAAATAAGTTGCGACATCGCCGTACTGCCAGGAGTACGAGCTGGCAACCTGGTTAAACGCTTCAGCGGCTTTCTTATATTTGTCTTCGTCTTTGGTAAAGAAAACCGGAGACTTGGTAGTGTTGGTATCGCCGACTGGAGCAGTGTAGAGTTCGTAAGCGTTCGCAAACGCGGTTTCTGCCCTCGATGACCGAAAGACAACCAGATAATAGATCAACCCACCTACAACAATAACGCCAAGAGTGATTGCGGCGATCTTTTTGACCTGCTCGCGATTAGCCTCAACCCAATCACTGACCTTGTCATAAGCATCGCGCATCGCATCGTGCTTCAAGTCCTTGGCTTTGATGCGTTGATGGTGATGCTTTGTAACTACGGTTCCTCGTGCCAAACGATTACTCCTTCGGAAAAGTCCTGAACTGATTTACGCGTGCATAGTTTGAGACAAACAACTGCATTGTTCGCACTTACGCGGATAAACGAAAAGAACAAAATTAGCGGTGCAATCAGTGAAAGTCAAGCGATATACGGCAGTACGTGCATCAGCAATAATCGCGTAGATTTTCGTGTTTGATTGAGGAACTCGAGTCTAGCGGTTGTAAGGCAAGGGTCGAAATCCAGGATTACCGTGTCTCTATGCTATTGCAAGCGTCGGTACGCCCGATAGGACTCGAACCTATAACCCCCAGATCCGAAGTCTGGTGCTCTATCCAATTGATTTGTGAGTAAACACTTTCAGCGGTAAATAATATATTCTTTTCGAGGGCAAACGAGTTTTCCAGTTCCTCGCTTATTGGTCCTGACTGGGTATCGGGTGTTTCGGAACCTTTGCGATTGCCAGGTAACGGTATGATATAATTCCTTTTATTAGAGTGACATTGAAAGGTCTCGCAATGGCCACGAACCGAAAGAATGTTCCACCGCATTATTACACTTTGGAAGAGTATTTTGCTTTGGAAGGCGCAAGCGACGCGCGCTTCGAATATTGGAACGGCGATATCGTTTGTATGAGCGGCGGTACTCGCGCGCATCTTCAAATTAGTGATAACGTCTTTTTTAATCTACGTCTGAATCTTCGTGGAAGACAATGTCAGGCCTTTACAGCAAATGTCGCCATAAAGACTCCAACCCTGCCGCCTTATCGTTATCCGGACGCTGCCGTTGTATGCGGAGAGCCCAAATTTGAAAAAATGCATGGGGTCGACGTTCTGACAAACCCTATTCTGATTGTGGAAGTCATGTCACCTTCTACGGCAGGAGATGATCAAGGTCAGAAATTCACGGCCTACCAAACCATACCGACCTTTATGGAGTATCTGCTGATCGAACAAAATTCTGTTCGCGTAATTCATTACAAACGAGAATCGCCCGGTAAATGGTCACGCGAAGACATTACCGACATTAATGCGAGCGTGATGTTGAGTTCCACTGATTGTTCTCTCAATCTGTCGGAAATTTATGAAAATGTCGCCCTGAGCGGTTCGTAATAAGTGGGATGGATAACGTAATGTCCGGAACCCTTTTGAACAGATTGCCAAACTCGCCGAACAGTTGCCAACTGAGGAGAAGCTTGAATTGATTGAGCGGCTAACCAATGATCTGCGCCGATCTGTGAATACCAAAACAAAGCCGCGATCAATATGCGGCATATGGAAGCCGAAATTCCCGGAAAAATCTGGAAGTTAAAGCTATTCTCACTGAAGCGTGATCTATTGCCTCGTCAGGCCGACAGCGAACTGTAGCCAATTGTAAAATAGAATTTACTCTGACACCCGAGGCCCTGAATTCATGATGTGGGGATTATGCGGTTTCGAGTGGATATTTTTTAAGCCGAAGCTACATCCGGGTAATGTAAGAAGCTTGGTACACCCGATAGGACTCGAACCTATAACCCCCAGATCCGAAGTCTGGTGCTCTATCCAATTGAGCTACGGGTGCATTCTTTCGGCGGTAAAGAATACATGCTTTTTGACAACGACACAAGTTTTCGAGGCAAGACTGTTTTCGGCATCTATAGAGGTGGAGAGTACTTTTATGAACAATAAGCTGAAAACCACAAAACACACCAGCATGTAGCGTAGATGTCTTGTCTGCGTCCATTATAAGGTGTGCGATTTCGGTTTGGCACGGAAGTTGCCCCGAACTCAGTAGAAGGTCAGGTAGCGGTTCGATGACTGCAACTCTAAGCTACCTGCTCTTTCTTTTCAATAGCGACATCGCCTTGGCGATCCGATAGCGACGCTTCGAGAATCCATAATTCTTTGTGTCC